>JBGCFW010000256.1:0-30634 GCA_045107155.1 Ilumatobacter sp.
CCACCTCGCCGGGGCGGGGCTTGAACGGATTGAGGTCGAGATCCCAGCTCTTCAAGCGGGCACCGTCACCGTTGAGCTCCTCGACGCGGTTCGCGTTGACGAAGATGCGGCGACGCTGACTTCCCGCGACGAAACCGACCAGGCGCGGTGCAACGGCAGGCTGACCGTTGCGGGCTGGCCGACCGGGCACGGCGACGAGATCCTCGATTCGGCCGATCGGTGATCCACCGGCGTCGAGCAACGGCAACCGCATGATGCGGAAGGCGTAGATCAAGTCGGCGGGCATGTGGCGAGACTACCCGGGACGCTCACAGGCCTCCCGGAGCTCGACCGAGTGGTTCGCGTCGTGGGACGCGATCGAGCCGACGCCGGATCGCGCTGCGTCGGTCCGCCGATCAGCGAAGTGTTGCGACGAGATGTTCGACTCGTTCGCGCATCACGTCGAGGCCCGGCTCCGCGGGGCACGGCTCGACGCTCGAACGCGGCCGATCGAACACCATCTGCTGCGGATCCTGCTGTGGATCGCTCGGGTCGTAGGCGGGCCAGCTCGCACGGCCGGGTGAATCGGGCACGCCGGTGGCTGCGAATGCGAACCAGCGGTCACCCATCTCCCGAGCGAGCAGATGCGCATCGTCCGCGACGGGCATCAGCGGAAAGCGCGTGTCGAACACGTAGAAGATCTCCGCGGCGTGGAACGCGCCGGCGGTCTGCTTCGGCGAGGGAGGCACAGCTCTGAAGTGGTAGCGGAAGACCGGGTGGCCGGCCGCGGCGTGGAGCCGGGAGGCGTGGTCGACGTGGACACCGAACATGTGGTCACCCGTATGACGCTCGACCGCCTCGGGGTCACCGTCGAGGAGGCCGGGGTAGATCGCGGCGATCCGCTCGACCTGGTCGGCGGTCGGATACGAGCGTTCGAGCGCAGCCCGAATGTCCGTGGCGGGGACCGTTGCCTCGTCATTGGGTGGTTCGAACTCTGCGCCAGCCGGATGCATCAAGGCGGCGAGCAGGGACCCCTCGTCGGCGTTGTAGCCGATCATCAGCGGCACGGGGGCCTGCGTACCCGCGCTGAACGCGCCCATCGGGGTGGTCGGCAGGACATGACCGTCGACCGCCGGATAGAACGACCTGCCGTGCTCTGGGTGCTCCTGGTAGAGCCCATGGAGTTCGTCGGCGTCCATGGCTCGAAGCCGTTCGAGCTGGCCGTCGCCGTCGCCCACGGCGAGCTCGGCGAAACGCTGACCGGTCACCGTCGCCGCGTCGAAGTCGAGGACCGGCCGGTCGAGATGCAGCCATCGGCCACTGTCGCTCGGACTCTGCGGAATCGCCCGGTGGAACAGACCACGAGCCGTGGGCGCAGTCATCAGATTCAGCACGGCCTGCCCACCCGCTGATTCGCCGAAGATCGTGACGTTCTCGGGGTCGCCACCGAACGCGGCGACGTGGTCGCGCACCCATTCCAGAGCGGCGATCTGATCGAGCAGGCCGTAGTTTCCCGACACGCCGGCGTCGGATTCGGCCGACAGTTCGGGGTGGGCGAAGAACCCGTACAGGCCGAGCCGATAGTTGATCGTGACCAGAACGCAGCCGCGTTCGGGCAGCACGTCGCTCTGGTACATCGGCTCGGCGCCCGAGCCGTCAGTGTGATCACCTCCGTGGATCCACACCATCACCGGCAATCCTTCGGCCCCGACGGGGGCGCGAACGTTGAGGTACAGGCAGTCCTCGCTCTGGCTCACCGGCAGATACTTGATTGCCGTCGTCAGGGTCTTGCGCCTCGCGGCGCCGAGACCGAGTTTCGCGACGAGCATTGCGATGACCTCTTCCATCGCCGCACCGCGCTGATGGGCCGAGTCGGCGAACTTGGTGCACGCTCGAACGTCGGTCCAAGGTTCGACCGGCTGAGGTGGCCGCCAACGAAGTGGTCCGACGGGTGGGGCCGCGAACGGGACGCCGCGGAAGTATGCGATCCGCCCGTCCTTGGAGCGGGTGCCACTGATCGGACCTGCCGACGTGGTCACCGATTCACTGCGTCGTCGAATTCGAGCCATGTCCGAGTCTGGCCGATCAGCCGACTCGGACCGTTGTTGCGCGGCGACGCCCAAACGGTCAGGTGAGTGCGGACAGAACCCACAGCGTCGCCATCCCGGCGACGAAGGTCCAGATCAGGTCCTTGCGCCACACGGCGACGATGCTCGCTGCGACGAGTGCTGCGATCTCGGCGATCGCGACACCGCCGCGGCCGTCGTCGCCGACGGCGAGGTTGATCGTGAGTGCAGCCAGAACGGCCGGGCCGACGTTGGCCAACGCGCGCTCCACGATTGGCGGGAGAGTCCGATCGGCCAGCAGCAGGATCAGTCCGGAGCGCGCGAAGTAGGTGCCGAGCGCCGCGACGGTCAACACGGCGAGAGCGACGCCGGTGCTCACGTCGTCGCTCCGGGCCCGGCGTCGGCGCGGTCATCGCCGGCCGTCACGGCAGCCGCCACGTCGGGTGGATTGCGCTGAGTGAGGATTTGATCCGCGATCGCGCCGGCGATCACTCCGCACACCGCACCGATCACGATTCCGAGTCGATCGCGAAGATCGATGGTGGCCAGCGACACGAATCCGCCGACGAGTGCGGCCACGCCCGCAGGGACTCTGTTGATCGCGAACATCGTGAGCCCGGCGAACATGATCGGCGGCGCGAAGCCGAGCTGCCACGAGTCGGGCACGATCGGTCCGATCAGCATCCCGAGCGGCACCACGGTGTTCCAGACAGCGAACAACGCGAGGCCGATCGTGAGGTAGTAGCGCCGGAACTCGGCAGGTGATCGATGACCCTGGAGCGCGGCGAGCGCGAACACCTGATCGACCATCAGAAACGGTGCGAACCAGCGCATCCACGTCGGTTGGTTCCGGAACGTGGGAGCCAACGCGGCCGAGTACATGACGTGGCGGGTGTTGATCACGAGCACCGCGGTGATGATCGCCCACGCCGACGCCGACCCGGCGAGCGTGATGAATGCCAGTTGCGCCGCACCTGCGAACACCAGCGGCGCGCTGAGCCATGCCACCCATTGCGGCATCGCCGACTCGGTGATCGCGAGCCCGACCACGAATCCGAACGGGACCACCGGGATCGCGAGGGGCACCAGATCGACCAGCGCCTGACGATCCGCGGCGCCGGCGATCCGCCGGACGGGGTTCACCGGGGACTCACTGCGACGAGCGTGTCGCTGTAGGCGACGCCACCACCCCAGTCGGTGAGGGTGTCGTTCGTGAGCGAGTTCGCGACGCGACGATCGACGTGGTCCTGGCCCCACCATCCGAACGGCACGGCGACGACCCCCGGCCGGAGCCGCTCGGTCACCTTGACGACGACGTCGAGGCTGGCGCGGTCGTTGCGAACCGTCGCGAGCTGGTCGTCGGCCAGCCCGAGTCGTGTCGCATCGGCGGGACACAGCTCGACGAACGGTGCGCCTTCGGCGGGACCGTGTTTCGGAAGATTGGCGTAGCCGGAGTTCAAGAAGCGGGTGTGGTGCTTCGGGGTGAGCAGCTGAAAAGGAAACCGGGAACGCAGTGCCGCGTCGCCACCGAGTGACTCCCTCGGCTGGACGTAGGTCGGCACCCGCGGCTGGCCCAATGCCTCGAGCGCGTCGGATGCGAACTCGACCTTGCCCGACGCGGTCGGGAACGGGGTTGCACCGCTCGGTTCGCCGAACGGCCGACCGTCGTCGGGATAGTCCGCGCGCATCCACTTCTCGGCACGGAGACGATCGAGATCGAGGGTCGGCAGCGCGTCGCGCATGAGGGTGTCGTCGTCGGCGAACAACGCCGGCTCGTCGAACCCCATCGCCGCAGCGAGCCGGCGAAACAGTTCGGTGTTGCTGCACGCTTCGCCCAGCGGAGCGATCGCAGCGTTGTTGTACGCGACCCACAGGTGACCCCAGGGGAACACGATGTCGTCGGCCTCTATCTGGGTGGTGGCCGGCAGGACGATGTCTGCGTAGCGGGCGGTGTCGGTGAGGACCTGCTCGTGGACGACCGTGAACAGGTCGTCGCGTTCGAGCCCCTTCCGAGTGAGTTCGACGTTCGGCGTGGTGACCATCGGGTTGCAGTTCCAGACGATCATCGCGTGGACCGACGGCCCGTCGACCCTGGTGAGGACCTCCCCGAGGCGGCTCATGTTGACGGTGCGTGGCTCCGGCGTCGGCATCAGGTCGGGCCGGTTCAGCGCGTCCATGTCGATCTGGCCTTCGGTCCAGAATCCGACGCTGCGCGACATGCCACCACCGCGGTGACGCCACGCGCCGGTCAGCGCCGGCAGGCACGCGAGCGTACGGAAGAACATCGCACCGTTCGTGTGGTGCTCGGGTCCGATCAATGTGCGCAGCGCCGTGCCCTCGGTGGTGGCGACCTCGACGGCGAGCTCGACGATGGTCTCGGCATCGACGCCGCACACGTCGGCGGCGCGCTCGGGTGTCCAGTCGGCGACCGCGATCCTCAGTTCGTCGAACCCCACCGTGTGCTCGGTGACCCAGTCGGCGTCGTACAGGTCGCGCTCGATGATGACGTGCATCATCGCCAGCATCATCGCCAGGTCGGTGCCGGGGAGCGGCTGGATGAACCGGTCGCCGGCGTCGGCGTCGACCGCGTCGGCGGTGAGTGTGCGGATCGGGTCGATCACCACGAGGCGAGCGCCGGTGGCTCGTGCGGGCTCGATCGTCGGCCACAGGTGGCGGTTCGTGAGGCGGGTGTTGGTGCCCCAGAGGACGATCAGGTTCGAGTGCACCATCTCGGTCGCTTCGAGGCTCGCGCCTGATCCGTTGGTCATCGCGGTCCCGGCGCCCACGACGACGCCGCAGATCGCTCGCGTCAGTTGCGTGGCGCCGAGGTGGTGGAAGAACCGTCCGCCGGCGCCGAACATCGACAGCAGGCTCTGATTACCGGCGTCGGAGTAGGGGAGGATTGCTTCGGCGCCGTGCTGGTCGACCACCTGATGGAGACGCTCGGCGATCTCGCCGAGCGCATCGTCCCAGCTGATCTGTTCGAACTCGCCGCTGCCCTTGGGGCCGACGCGCCGCATCGGGTGGAGCAGTCGATCGGGGCTGTGGACTCGATCGAGGAACCGGTTGACCTTGGGGCACAGCTCGCCGAGTGAGAACGGATGATCGGGGTTGCCGCGGAGCTTGACCGCCGTCGGAGTCGGGCCGCTGTCGTCGACGGTGACCGTCCAGCCGCACGAGTCGGGGCAATCGTGGTGGCACGCGCCGTCGATCGTGCGCAGGCCCGGAGCATCGATCGTCATGTCGCGAGGCTACGACGATCGCGTCGGGCGGAGCCGGCGGGATTCGGCCACCGAGTGGTGCCGAGGCTGCCACCCTCGCGCCGCTCACCGTCTCGGAGTCTCGAGGATTCTGGCAAGGTCGCCAGGCGGTCGAGCGGTCATGATGGGTCGATGAGTGACGAGCTGCAGGTAGCCAGAGTGGTGCTGATTCGACACGGACAATCGGCATCGAACGCCGGTGGGTGGCTGTCCGGCCTGGACACGTGCGGCGGTCTCACCGACCTCGGGGTGCGTCAGGCCGAGGCGCTGCGTGATCGTTTGGCAGCCGACATGACGCTCGCTCCCGACCGCGTCCTGGTGTCGACGATGCGTCGCGCCGTCCACACCGCGGAGATCATCGCGGCGCCGACCGACCACGAGCCCGAGCAGTTCGCGGACCTGATCGAACGCACGTCGGGCGAGGCCGAGGGTCTCACGATCGCCGAGTACACGGCCAAGTACGGCAAGCCACCGTGGACCGACTGGGAGAACCCACTGTCACCCGGGGGCGAGTCCGGCGAGGAGTTCTCGGGTCGGGTCCGCAGCGCGCTGAACCGGGTGGCGAGCGAGGCGATGGGCTCGACGGTCTGGGTCGTGTGTCATGGCGGCGTGATCATGTCGAATGCGGTCGATCGCTGGGCCGGAGACACGAAGGTGTCGCTCGCGAATCTGCCGCTTCACAGCCCGCAGAACACCTCGGTCTCGGAGTGGGGCGTCGACGGGTCGGGCAACTGGCGGATGGCACGCTTCAACGATCACACCCACCTCGTCGGTGTCTCCGACGGCGCCGCACCCGCTGCGATCTGAGCGCGGCGGGCCGATTGACGCTGAGTCCGGTCACCGAGGATGGCATCCCTCGGCAGATCAGGCGCCGGGAGATCAGGCGTCGGCGAAGATCGGTACGAGATGGGGCCACGCTGCGGCGAAGCCGGCGTGCAGAGGGAGTGCAGCGACTTCGCCAGGGGTGAACCATCCCACGGCGTCGGTCTCGAAGTTCATCGACCGACCGAACCGTTCGGTCACTTCGACCACGACGGTCGTGTACGCCCAGTCATGGCTCGGGTTGAACACGTACTCACCGAGCAGCGTCGGTTGGCCCGGGATCTCTCCGACTTCCTCGGTCGCCTCACGCAGTGCCCCGTCGTAGGGCATCTCACCTTGATCGAGGGCGCCTCCGGCGCATGACCAGGTGCCGCCCTCGTGGGCCATCTCGGACCTCTTCTGCAGCATCACCCGCGGGCCGTCGTCTTCGCGGATCACGAAGATCACGCCGGCGGCACCGAAGATGCCCCAGCGGACATGGCCGTCACCGCATCGCATGAAGCCGTCGCCGGTCCGTCGCTGTTCGAACACGTCGATACTGTTGCCGATCCTGCCCAGCGACGCCAACCGTGTCGACCTGTGCGTGTCGGAGCGGGAACTTCCCACTCCGACACGTTCCGATCAGAGCGTGACCTTGGTGGTGCGCTCGAGCGAGGCGAGGTCGTTGGCCTGGAATGACTGCGGTGACAGTGTCCACAGTTGATCGCCGATCACCAGCGTGCGGATCACGCGCTCGTCGTAGCCGTCGAATCCGTCCTGCCAGCAGAGCTCGAACCGATCGACGCCTTCGGTGTCGAGGGCGGCGTCGTCGATGCCGAACCAGTTCGAGATCTCGTCGACCGGGACGGTGTCGCAGAACATGCCGGTCGCGCCGCCAACCTGGTCGGGTCCGCAGGCCTGGAACTGAGCGGTCGGCTCCTGGACGATCCAGAACAGCTCGCTCTCCTCGCCGGCCTCGATGTCGTCGGAGGTGTACACCCGGCAGTCGGTGATGCCGGTCGGTTCGCGATCCTCGTCGAGGTGGGTGATCCGTCCTTGCTCGGAAATGCCTTCGTCGGTGACGTTCAGCACGACGGCGCCGGCGAACTGGTCACTCCACGACACGAGCGGCAGGACCGCGGTCGACGTCGGGGCCCACCAGAGGAACGCGCGATGGTCGAACTCGGCATCGCTGCTCGCGTTCGGCATGGTCCACACGTCGAGCTCCGTCGGGTCCGTCACGTCGCTGACGTCGAACAGGGAGACCTTCGTGCCGGTCGTGAATCCCTCGTCGGTGGCGTCCTGACCGACTCCGAGAACCAGGTCGTCGGAGATTGGGTGCAGGTAGGAGGAGAAGCCGGGGATCTTGAGTTCGCCCAGCACCGCCATGTCCGACGGCGACGAGAGATCGACGACGTAGAACGGGTCGATCTGGCGGAACGTGACGACGTAGGCGGTGTCGCCGACGTAGCGGACCGAGAAGATCCGTTCGCCCTGGCCGAGTCCACCGACGATCCCGACCTGCTCGAGTCGGTCGCCGTCCGGCTGCATCGACACGATCTGGCTGACCGAGTTCTCGCCCGACCACGGGGTACCGGTAGTGGTGGCGACGAAGAACGTGCCGTCGTGGTCGTGCATCGAGAACTGGTTCAGCAGGTGACCCTCGACCAGTCCCGATGCCTCGTACTCGGCGGCGGCGTCAGCGGGCAGAGCGAAGCGGTGGATTCCGGTCTGGTACGTCTCCTCCCAGATTCCGCGTTCCTGGTCGTCCAGCGTCGGGGGGATCCACTCGTTCGTCGCCACGTAGAGGCGGTCCTGACTGGCGTAGACGGTGTCGCCCGACGCCATCAGTGACGTGGTCGCCGTCGGTGCGGTGAGCGATTCGTCGGTCGCGAGTGTCACCACCGACAGCATGTCGAAGCCAGCGAACTCGCCGGGCGCGTGGATGCTGGAGCAATCGACGAGATCGCCGCTCGCTCGGGTGCCGTCGGCCCCGGTCAGGTCGAAGGTCGGCATCCAGTCGGCGAGCGTCGTGCTCTGCACGAGCTCGCGGTTCGCCTCGGCGGCTCGTTCCGTGGACCCTGGACCCGACGGGAAGAGGAAGTCGAGGCGACTCGGTGGGCTGGAGACGATCACGCGAGCGGTGTCGCCGATCGCTCGTGCGCTGACATAGCGGCCGTCCAGCAGCAGTGTGTTCTCGATGCGGAGATCGTCGGGGTCGGAGAGGTCGACTTCGATCACGGCAGTGCGTTGCACCCACTCGCCACCGGGGAACGGTTCGGACGCGATGTCGTCGACGAACTCCGATTCGGCGTCGCCACTGGTCTCGAACGGCTCGGGGATCCCGGTGGTTCCTTCGGTGCTCGCGATCACGAAGGCTCGGTCACCAGCGAGCAGGAGATCGTTGCCCCAGACGTAGTTGTTCTGGCCGTCGGTCGAGATCTCGATCGATCCTCGACGTTCCGCCGCCCGACCCTGATCGTCGATGTCGATGTAGACGAGTCGGCCCTGCACGAGTGCGAGGACTCGCTGACCATCGGTCTTGACGATGTCGGGTTCGTCGACGCCCTCGACCTGCACGTTCGTCTCCGAGAACGTGTCGGACCCGTCGGATTCAGGCAGTGCCTGGGACGAACTCGGGGCGCTTTCGGCGGTGGCGCCGGTGTCGAACGCAGCGTCGTCGGAGGCGGACTCCTCCATCGCGTCGTCTTCCATCGCTTCTTCGACCATCATCTCTTCGCCGAACCAGTAGCGCTGCTGGTCGAAGCCGAAGGCACCGACTCGCGAGGCCCCTTCGGTGTGGACATAGTCGAGGAACGCGTCGCACTCGTCGAATCGGGCGAGGCGGACCTTCGCGAAACGCGTGGGTTCGTCCTCGATGCGCACCGGAGTGTCGTCGGTACGAACGGCGTCGTCGCCGTTGCCCGCTTCGCCGGAGGAGTCGGTGGGATCGGCGGCATCGTTGCCATCGGAGCTGCACGCGCCGAGCACCAACGCGGTCGCCGCCATCGCTGCGGTGAACTTCTTCGTACGTGACATGTGAATCTGACGCCTCTCGCATCGTCGCGGTTCCCGAGCGTCGCAGAAATCGCCGGGGCACGGGTCAGGTTGCGGGCAAGGTCGGGGGAGCGGGCGGCGATGATCGGCAGGTTTGCGTGCACCTCTGCGGACCAGGGTGCAAGCAAACCTGCCGATTTCTTGCTGCGATCCCCGACACGGGCACTCGACGACGCCGATGCGGTGGGAAGGAAATCGTGGCAGGTGCGGTTGCATGTCCACGTGAGTGAGAACGACGTCAACGCCGGCACCGAGTCCTTCGACCTGATCATCGTGGGGTCTGGGTCGGGGAACTCGATTCCCGACTACCTCAGCGACTGGAAGATCGCGATCGTGGAGCGCGGCGTGTACGGCGGGACCTGCCTCAACGTCGGCTGCATTCCGTCGAAGATGTTCGTGTTGCCCGCGGATGCAGCCCTCGCAGCGCGCAACAACTCGAAACTCAACATCGACACGCAGTTCAACGGTGCTGACTTCGCGGCCATACGAGATCGCGTCTTCGGTCGGATCGACTCGATCTCCGAAGGCGGCCGCGAGTACCGGGCGAACGGCACCCCGAACGTGACGCTTCTGGAAGGCACAGCACAGTTCGTGGGCGACAAGCGCTTCGTCGTCGACATGAACGACGACTCCCCGCAGCGCTTCATCACCGCACCCAAAGTGCTGTTGGCCGCCGGTGCTCGCCCCGTCACGCCGCCGATCCCCGGGCTCGTGGAGACGGGCTTCCACACGTCCGACACGATCATGCGGCTGCCGGATCTGCCGAAGCGTCTGGGGATCATCGGTGGCGGTTTCATCGCGGTCGAGATGGGTCACGTGTTCTCGGGGCTCGGTTCGGAGGTCACGTTGTTCAACCGTTCGATGGGGTTGCTCCGAGGTTTCGACGACGACGTCCGCGAACGCTTCGGAGAGATGTTCTCTCAGCGTGTCGATCTCAAGCTCGGCCACGTGCCGACGAAGATCGAGCGCACGCCCGACGGCATCGTCATCACGAGCGGAGGAGAGCGCACGATCGTCGACGAACTCCTCGTTGCGACCGGGCGCGAGCCGAACACCGACCTGCTCGACGTCGCAGCCGGCGGCATCGAGTGCGATCGGCGCATCGTGAAGGTCGATGACACGATGGCGACGAACGTCGAGGGCGTGTGGGCGATCGGCGACATCGCGAACAACTACCAGCTCAAGCACCTCGCCAATGCCGAGGCGTCCGTGGCGTTCTGGAACATGGCACACCCCGACGACATCCGGCGTCAGAGCTACAAGGCCGTGCCGGGCGCCGTGTTCTCGAACCCGCAGGTGGCGAGCGTCGGGCTGACCGAAGCCGAGGCTCGCGAACGAGGGTTGCCGATCAGCGTCGGCCGGCGCGACTACGCCGGCACGGCGTACGGCTGGGCGATCGTCGACGAGACGAGCTTCGCCAAGGTGATCGTGAACACCGAGACGGGCCTGTTCGTCGGGGCTCACATCCTCGGTCCGCAGGCTGCCACACTGATCCAGCCGATCATCCAGGCCATGGAGTTCGACCAGCCCGCCGAGGCCGTCGCGAAGCAGGTTTTCTACATCCACCCCGCGCTCACCGAAGTGGTCGAGAACGCGATCATCGAGGCGCTCGAACCCGCTGAAGCGTGATTCCGGCGTCGGTTGGTCCCACGGGTTCGAGCGCGTCGGGATCGGGAACCCTCAGGCGATGACAGCGCCACTCGACGACTCGACCGTTCGCCACACCGGACCGATCATGAAGGTCGCCCCGGCGCCGTCGACACCTCCACCCGGTTTCGTGCACGACGTCTACGAGCACGTGTGGACTGTCGACCGGCCGCGGTCAGAGGTCTGGGCGTGGCTGTGCGACCCGGCCACGTTCACCGACGGTCAGATCCCACCGTTCCGCGTCGAGTTCTTGATGAACGATCGAGGCGAGACGGGGTTTCACGAAGGCGTGTACAACGCGCACGTCGGTCCGCTCATGTGTTTCGCAGGCGTGCTCGGTGAGATCGACCCCGAGCGGTACCGGGATCTGCAGTACTCCTATGGCAGCTATGCCGTGAGTCATGCGTTGTTCCGCCCGGTCCGACTTCAGTTCTGGCTCGACGACGGTCCGAGCGAGAACACGACTGAGCTGCGCCTCCAGCTCGACACCTTCGTTCGCGACCGAGCGGTCGGAGCGTGGGGAAAGATGATGAACGTCTTCTGGAAGCGCTTCGGTCGCTGGGCTGAGAAGGCGATCCCGAACAACTGGCTCCGTTGACACTGGCTCGATTCACACCGGCTACGTGGCGGCGGTGAACAGCAGGCGGATGGCGAGGCTGGTCAGGACGATCTTGAAGATGGTGTCGAGGCGGCGTGCTGCGATCTTGGGGAGCAGTGTCGTGCCGATCTTCGTGCCGACGATGACGCCGACGATGCCGATCGCGATCACCGCGACGTGATCGGAGATTCGCCAGCCGTCGGCGCTGAACGCGATGAGTTTCGAGATGTGCGCGATCACCTGACTCGCCGCTGCGGTGGCGACGAACGCGACGTGGGTCGCGGTCACGGCCTTCAAGAACGGTGACGTGACCGGGCCGCTCGCGCCCACGGTCGAGTTGAGGAAACCGGAGCTCGCTCCGAGTGCCAACAGCATCGGTCGCCGGGTGGGCGTTTCGTCGTCGGCGACGCCGGGCGGCGGTGTCGGCTTGAGCAGTGAGGGTCGCCACGCGAGCACCAGGACGAACACGGCGAGCATCACGCGGATCGTGTCCTCGGGCAGCGACGTCGCCACGAGGACTCCGAGCAGGCTGCCCGGGAGCATCAGGAGCGACGACCAACCGACCACGGACCAGTCGACGTCGCGCCGAAGCAGCCCGGCGCGCGAGCCGTTCGACGCGAGCTGGATCGCGCCCTGGATGGGGATCGCGGTGGTGGGAGCGACGAACTGTGCGATCACGAGAAGCAGGATCACGCCGCCGCCGAGTCCGGCCACTGCACTCAGCACCGAGGTGAGGAGTGCCGCGATCGCGATGATCACCAGTGCAGCTCCCTCGATCTCCATGTAATACAACTTACATACAAGTTGCGTACATGTCGAGCACAACGTGCGAGAACGTGCACGACGCCGAGCGCGCGTCGAAGTCGCCGCTCGGTCGGCGGCGTGCGTCAGGCATGCTGGAGCGATGGCCGAGGTCTTCACCGATGACGAAGTCCGCTCGATCCGTGCGGCGACGCCGGGATGCAACGACGACCTGGTGCATCTCAACCACGCTGGCTCGTCGCTCCCAGATCAGCGTGTGGTGGACGTGCAGCTCGCTCACCTCGAGCTCGAAGCAACGATCGGGGGCTACGAGGCCGCCGCCGAGATGTCCGAGAGGGAGTCGGAGGTCTACGCCTCGATCGCTGGGCTGGTCGGTGCCGAAATCGGCGAGATCGCACGAATGGAGCACGCGACGGCCGCATGGAACGCGGCCTTCTGGTCCATTCCGATGCGAGCGGGCCAGCGCATCATCACCCACGATCACGACTACGGCGCGAACTGGATCGCGTTCCTGCGCGCCGTCGAGATCCATGGGGTGGTCATCGAGCGGATCCCGTCCGATCGCTTCGGTCAGATCGATCTCGGTCGCCTCGCAGTGGTCCTCGAACGCCCCGAGGACGTCGCACTCGTCTCGCTCGCGTGGATTCCGACGAGTGGGGGGCTGGTCAATCCCGCTGCTGCGGTCGGGGCGATGACCCGCGGCGCCGGTGTGCCGCTCCTCGTCGACGCATGTCAGGCCGTGGGACAACTCGATGTCGACGTCGAGGCAATCGGCTGCGACTTCTTGTCGGCGACCGGGCGCAAGTACCTCCGAGGCCCGCGAGGGACCGGCTTTCTCTACGCCCGTCGTGACGGTCTCGATCGCTTCACGCCGTCGCAGCCGGACCATCACGGCGCAGACTGGACGTCGATCGACGACTATCAACTCGTCGACGGTGCGGCCCGTTTCGAGTACTGGGAGTTCTCCCATGCGTCATGGCTCGGACTCGGCGCAGCGGTCGATGTCGCACGCGACCTCGGCGTCGACCGGATCCAGGCGACGATCGCTTCGCGGGCCGCAGCGCTGCGCGACGCCCTCGGGGCGGCAGGACTGAACGTTCACGACGATGGAATCGCGAAGTGCGGCATCGTCACGGCAACCCATCCGACGTTGGAGTCGGCGGCGGTCGTCGATCGCCTTCGGGAGCAGGCGATCAACGTCTCCTCGACGTTCCTCGGGTCGGCGCGCGCCGACATGGAGGCCCGCGATCTGCCATCGATGGTTCGCTTTTCGGTGCACTGCACGACGACGCACGACGAGATCGAACGAACTGTCGCCGCCCTCGCAGCGTTCTGAAGGCGCTTCGTCCGGCCACGAGCGAGCGCCGGGTCGTGCAGCGAGAGTACGGTCGGGATCCATGGCGGTGTCGACGAGCAACTGGGCGGGCAACCAACGATGTGTCCCTGTGGCGGTCCACCAGCCGACCACGACAGAGGACGTCGCTGGCATCGTCGCCCGGGCAGCCGAGGCCGGAGAACGCGTCAAGGTGATCGGCGGTGGCCACTCGTTCACCGATGCCGCGATGACCGATGGTCACCTCATCTCGCTCGATGGGATGACCCGAGTGATCGACGTGGGCGGACCCGACGGTCACGACATCACGGTCCAGGCGGGAATTCGGCTCCGGGACCTGAACGACCTCCTCGCACATGGCGGACTCGCTCTCCCGAATCTCGGTGACATCGATCGCCAGTCGATCGCCGGAGCGATCGCGACGGCCACACACGGGACCGGAGCCGGACTGGGGAACATTGCGACGAACGTCGTCGGGCTCGAACTCGTGACCGGCGACGGTTCGATCCGTCGCGCCGACGAGGACAACGAGCCCGAACTGCTGCGAGTTGCCCGGGTCGGCCTCGGCGCGCTCGGCATCGTGACGCAGGTGACGCTTCGCTGTGTGCCGGCGTTCCGGTTGCATGCCGTGGAGACGATCGAGAAGTACGACGATGTGCTCGGTGACTTCGAGGCCGTGATGCATGGGACCGATCACGTCGAGTTCTATTGGATGCCCGGCGCTCGCCGCGTCCAGGTCAAGCGCAACACCCGAACCGATGCGGAGATCCGTCGGCCCTCGAAGCTCGAACACGTTCGAGACAAGTGGGTCGCGGAGAACCTCGCCTTCGGGGCGCTGTGCAAGATCGGTCGACGTTCACCGGCGATGGCCCGCAAGGTCGGCTCGATCGTGTCGGGTGGCGCGAGTGAGCGGGACCTCGTCGACCGCAGTGACCGAGTGTTCTGCAGTCCCCGGCACGTTCGCTTCCTGGAGATGGAGTACGGCATCCCGTTCGATGCCGTTCCCGAGGCCCTCGACCGGGTGCGCTCGCTCATCTCGACGCTGCCGTTTCCGCCGCTGTTCCCGATCGAGGTACGAGCATCGGCTGCCGACGACATCCCGTTGTCGACCGGGTTCGGGCGGGCATCGGGCTGGATCGCGGTGCACCAGTACGTGGGTGCGCCGTACGAGGCGTACTTCCAGGGTGTCGAGGCGATCATGAACGACTATGCAGGGCGGCCGCACTGGGGCAAGATGCACTTCCAGTCGGCTCGCAATCTCGAGCATCGCTACCCGGCGTGGCAGGCATTCCAGCGCATGCGCCATGATCTCGACCCGACGGGGACGTTCGCCAACGCCTACCTCAGCCGGGTGCTCGACCCGCTTCCCGCCCGCGTCTGAGCGAGTGATATCAGATGCACCGGCCGTTGTCGACCGGCTCGACCAGCGTCGCCCGAGTCGCGGGGTCGGCGAGTGTCGCAGGGAGGTCGACTGCCCACGCCCGGCCATCGGTGGCGGTGCTGCGTGACCACACGACGCCCACGCCCACGCCGTCGACGGTGATCAAGGCACCTGAGTCGCCGCGGCGCACATCCACGCCGACTTCGAAGCCTGGACGGGTGACCTCGAGCTCACGATAGACGTCGGTCGTGGCGATGTTCACGTGGCGCAGGATCTCGACGTCGAACACGACCGGTCCGTCGGCGGAATCTTCGATTCGTGCGATGGAACCGGCAGTGGCTTCGTGATCGACCGCTGATGCGAGCGGGATCCGCTTCGCGTCGCCCGTGTCGGCAGCGAGCACCGCGAGGTCGAGCCCCGGGTCGAACCAGACGACTTGCGCCGAGACGGCGTCGGAACCGCGGCGTACCACATCGACCTGGTCGGCGCCCGCGACGGTGTGTGCAGCGGTCAGCAGCAGGCCGTCGTCGACGACACTCGCCGTGCCCAGTGCGAAGGTGGGCGGGCAACCAGATGCTCGGATCGTGACCGTCGACTCGACGATCTCGTGAGGCGCGAGACCGAGCGTCGGTGCGTTCAGCACATCGCCGGCCACGATGGGCACGGTCGCCGGGACGCTCGATCCGTCGTCTCCGCATGCGGCCACGGCGAGCATCGCGGCCACCGGGATCGCCCAACGATGCGGCGACACCAACATCGTGCGCCGCCTCGTCGCCATGGACGAACCGTACTGGTCGGGATGATGGCTAGGTTCGGCCCGGATGCATCCGTTGCGAACGTTGCTCGACTCGGCGGCGATCGGACGCTTCCCGGCCGTCGACGGGGTGGTCGAGGTGCATGGGCCGGAGCGATCCGGTCATCTCGCCGTCGTCGAGTTCACCGGACACTCGGTCGTGCTCGCCGACGGGCCGACTGAGATCGTGCGTGCGGAGATCGAGGCACTCGGCGGCGACGGTTTCGGTGGTGCGAGTCACCCCGACGTCACGCGTCATCTTGCCGGTCGGCGAGCCTCGATCGGAACCCATGACGCGATGCTGGTGTCAACCGGCGGCGGACTCGATCCCGACGATGTCGGCCTCGTGGAACGTCACGACCTCGAATCGCACGAGCGCGTCGTGCGCTCTCGGCGGCACCGCCTCGACGTGCGCGTGTTCGGCGACGAGGTGGGTCTCATCACGATCGGTGTCGGCCTCGTCGGTCGCCTCGAGATGTCGGTCGAGCTCTTGGGGGAGTCGATGCCCGGAAGCGGCCGCCGTCTGATCGAGCGCGGCCTCGCGATCGCTCCCGCCGAACCGATCTGGGCGCAGGTGGCCCCGGGTAACGCCGCGTCGCTCCGCGCGTTCCTGGCCTGCGGCTTCACCCCGATCGGCGCCGAGACGCTCATCACCCGCTGACGAACGCGTCGAGGCGCGCGAGTACGTTCGCGCGCATGTCGAAACAGGCGATCGTGGGACTCCGGGCCGAGGTCGAGCGCGCGCAGCAGCTGTTCGCGTCACTCTCCGACGAGGAGTGGACCTCGCCGTCTGGCTGTACGGGTTGGCGTGTTCAAGACGTCGCGACGCACATGGCTGCGGTGTACCAGCAGATCGCGGCGCCGGAGTCGATCGACGCCGGCGACAGCGGCAAGGCCGAGCAGGTGGCCGAGGTGGCCGTTCGACAGCGTCGTGACTGGACCTCCGCACAGGTGATCGCGGCCTACGACGAGTGGTCGTCCAAGGGCGTCGAGGCGCTGGCCGCGCTCCAGGAACCGCCGATGGCCGACACGGTCGTGTCGCTCAGCGATCTCGGGGAGCACCCGCTGCCTCTCCTCACCAACGCCATCGCCTTCGCTCACTATTGCCACCTGCGTCACGACATCGGCACGACGGTGCAACGCGCCGCTGCGCTGCCGCGCGACGAGCAAGTTCTCGTACCGACGGTCGAGTGGATGCTCGCCGGTCTCCCGCAGATGTGTGCCGACGATCTGGCCGCGGCGCCGCTGCAGCCGGTCAACCTCGTGATCGACGGACCGGCGGCGAACAGCTGGTGTCTCACACCCGGAGACCCTGCCGCCGGGCCTTCTTGGGTCGTGGCCAACGGGGCCGACGACGATGCACCGGTGATCCGGACGACCGCGCACGACTTCGTGTCGTGGGGCACCAAGCGCAGTGACTGGCGCGGCACGAGCACGGGCAACGTCGACAACGCGGACGTCGCACGCGTCCTCGATGCCATCAACGTGATCTGATCCCGACGTCCTGCGACGTCATCGAGCTCGACGCGAATTCTCGCTGGCGCTCGATGCCGGAGTGTGGTTATATGCGGTAGAGATATATGCAACCTAACGCAAAGGGCGGGCGATGAATCCGAGGACGATCGACACCGGCACCATCGAGCGCGACGTCTTGGTCGACTGCGTACGAACGGCGTTGTCCGAGGAACCGTTGTGGGCCGAGGGGTCGTTCGGCACGACGCTCGCATTCGTCTATCGGGGCGACCGTCACCCGACGTTCGATCCGAGCATCGTCGTCGCCGACGTACCGCTGGGCGGGCCGGATCTCTCGACCCACGCCACGTCTGTCGAACTCGCCCGCAGCACGTCAGCAGACGGCAGCCCCCGGCGCCTCACGTTCCTCGAGTCGTCCCGGACAGGGTCGATGACAACCGAGGTGATCGTGGCAGACCACGCCGATTCCCTCGTCCAGATCACCGCATGTGCAGCGGAAGGCGACGTCGGCTTGATCGCTGGTGCCTGTGAGCGCATCGTGGCCGAACTCGCCGACGCGACAGCTCGTGACAGCGCATCTCGATGAGCGGCACCGACACCACCCGCCTGATCCTGTGCCGCCGCGATGCACTCCTCGCCGGAGCCGGCACGCTCGCGGTCGGGGAAGCGTCGCAGATCGTGGCCGACGCCAATGCCCGGGTCACCTTGACCCGCGTCAAGCTCGGCCGCGTTCGACGGATCGATGTCTGGCGAAGTGCCGGCCTGGCCGTCGTGCACGAACACCACGCCACCGATGCGGGGAGTGGATTGGTGATGCCGTCGTCGCAAGTCGGCGTGCACGTCGCCCGAGTCTGGTCCGGAATGCTCGGTCCACTGGCAAGCGGTGCAACCGATGAATCGATCGAGTTCGACCTCGATGTCCTCGACACCAACCGCATGCTCGACGACGCCACGACCACAGCCGTGACGGTGTCGCTCGACCTCGGCGGCGAAACCGTTCAGCGCGTGGTCACGGTCCAACATCGAGGCGGGACCTTCTCTGCCACGCTCAGGGGCGCTTCGCCGGCTGGTTCGGCGATCGGCGTCGATGCGATCCGAGCCTGGGCAGCGGTCGACAGCCTGCTCGACGAGTGGACCGCCCGGGCGGCCGACGATCAGAGCTTCGAGCGGAGCTCGACGTAGACCTCGTCACCGGCAAGCGCTCGAAGCTCCTCCCCGAGCGACTCGGCAACCGATCGCTCGCCGCGGTACGCCTGGGCACCCTCGGATCGCTCGGTGCAACACCACGCCATCGTGGTGCCGTGCTCACCCCAGTCGGCTCTCGACCAACGTCGAACCGTTGCGGTCTCGGGTCCGTCCGGGTCCGCCTCGTCGCGGAGTGACCAGTCGACCCTCAGCGGCAATTGCCAGCACACCGACGGCTTCCAGTCGGTGGGGGACTCCTCGGCCTCGAGCGCAGCGATGTGGAGTGCGCAGCCCTCCCCGCCGGCGAATCCCGGTCGGTTGAGGAAGACACACGCGCCGTCGACGACACGAGTCCTGGTGCGGCCGGCATCGGCGTAGAACCCGGCCACCGAGTGGTTGGTCTCGGAATCGGGCTCGGCATCGAGGTCGGCGTCGGTGTCGTCGGCCGGCGGTGGCGAGTGGGGCGTGGTGCCTACTGCGTGGTACTGCCAGCGGTCGGGCTCGAGGAGTGCCACGTAGGCCGACAGCTGGCGCGCTTCTTCCTGCCCGGGTGCGCCGTCCCCGAAATGCGCGCCGAGCGAGCAGCACCCCTGGTTCAGCTCCTCGGCCTCGTGGGCGAGGATTCCCTTGCAGCCTTGCCCGAAGACGCAGGTCCAGTTCGAGCCGAGGAACTCACGCTCGAACCGCCAGACGGTGTCGCCGGCGTCGACCTCGACGTAGCCGTCGTCGAGTTGGTCGTCACCGCCGGCGTCGTGCGTCATCAGCGTTCGCCGAAGCGGATCACCGCTGGCTCGTCGGCGATCTCCGTGAGGTCATCACTGCCGATCTCGAGGTACTCGCTGTCGCGGCCGTCGAGCACCACGTAGGCAGCTCCATCGGGAGCGATGGCCTCGATCGCACGGGCATCGACCTCGACGATCGCTCCGTCGCTGAGCAGGCGCGGTGAGGGGCCACCGGAGATCCCCGCCGTGCATCCGTCGATCGACGAGATGGTGACGAGGCCACTGTCGATCTCGGTCAAGACGTCGCCGGTCTCGAGGTCGAGGAGGTTCGACGGCTGTGTGCTCGCACCCGTGGCCACCACGATGCATGCGTTCTGTGCGGTCGGAATCGTCGCGAACGAACCCTCGACCGCGGCGAGCTGAGCGCCGTCGGCGTCGACCAGCACGACGCCGTTCGAGGTGGCGAGCAGCAGCCGCTGGCCGCCCAGCACGCCGGTTCCACCGAAGACGGTCAGGTCGTCGCCGACAGGGTCGACCAGCTGATCGAGGTCGCTCACCTCACCGTCGTCCGTGGCGGACCGCACGGAACCGTCCTCGGCGACGAGCATGAGTGCACCGCCGTTGACCAGCAGCGTCGCCTGAGGAGTTGGGACGTCGACGGTGCCGAGTCGGTCGCCGCCGAGTTCGTGGAACTCGATCTCGGACTCTGCGCCCGCCGGTTGTTCGGTGACGACGCGTGTGTCGTCGATCGCGATCACGCGACCGGCGTAGGCCTCGACGGTCTCGTCCTGCAGGTCGATCACGAACGACTGGAACTCGTTCGGGACGGGGATCGCCACGTGCGTCCCGGCGGCGTTGACCTGCACCTGGTCGGCGAAGATCAGCGGTGCGTCGAGCCCTGCCACGTCGGCGACGCTGAGCACCGAGTTGTGGATCGTGTCGACGATCGTGACGTCGCCGCCGCCGTCAGGCGCCACGAGTGCGACCTCCGGGTTACCGGCGCTCGGGCGGAGTGTCTCGTCGAGTCCTGCGCGTCCGCGACGTCGTGTGCCCTCCGTCAGGTCGATCTGGGTGATGCGTCCTTCGTCGGTCATGGTGACGAGCGTGTTGCCGGCGACGAGTGACTGTGCGTCGAGGAGGCCGGTCTCGACGTTGATGACGTCGAGTTCGTCGAGACCGTCGCGGTCGAGCAGGCGGATCTCGTCGTCGGTCAGCACGATCACGGTGTCCCACGAGGTCGCCGTGTCAGCGGCCGTGTCGTCGTCGTCACTGCCGAGCACCTGTGTGATGACCACGAACGCGACCACGATCCCCACGAGGATGATCGCGAGCAGGATCGCTCGACGGATCAGATAGTTCGGCTCGTCGTACCACTCGTCGTCGTCGTCGATCTCGTCGTCGAGCGCGTCGAGTTCGGTGGTGACCGCGATGCGGTCCGATGACCGACCAGTCGAGCGATCCGGCGCTGGTCGCTTGTCGCTGGGTCGTGGTCCCACGGTGTTGGCGCCTCCTGCGAACGGGTCCTTGCGTCGCGGTGTCGGGGTCGGCCCGAGCGTGTTCGCACCGCCGAACGGCGTGCGCTTTCCGGTCGGCGGCGTGAAGTCCCCATGGTTCGCTTCGTCGTCACGACCGCCTGGCATCGGCTCCGATCGTACGCGCTGTAGCGTCGACGGCGTGGAGTTCGCGTGCCCTCGTTGCCAGACCGACACGACCGACGAATACTACGGTCCGTGCGCGTCGTGCCGCACCGAGTTGATCGCGTCGTTCGCCGGGCTCGGTCGTGACGTCGAGGTCGCGGAGTACGAACCGAAGATGAACGTGACGCCGAACGCCGTCGCGCTCAAAGACGACTGACCCGTCCCCGATCGTCCGATGCCGGGCTGATCGTCGGGTCGACCGTCAGCCGTAGTCGTCTTTGCCGTCGATGCCGTAGAGCGCTCGCTCTTCGACCCACTCACCGACCTTCGGGTGCAACGTCGCCAGCCCGATGATGCCGGCGAAGATCGTCGAGATGCCGCCAAGGATCCACCGTGAGAAGAACACGCAGATCACGATGCCGATCACGATGAGTCCGACCCCGGAGAGTCCGAGCATGATTCGTCCGCTCTTGGTTCCTTGGATGCTGGTGGTCGCACCGGCGGTTTTTTCGACGGCGTAGTCGAGCCACCTCTTGGCCCAGTCGAACTCGGTCGACAAGATCAGCAGGCCGACGATGATGGTGATCATCCCGGGTCCGGGGAGCGCGAGGAGCGCCACGCCGACCAGCACGACAGCGACGCCCACCACGAGCACGACGGCCTTCTTCAACTGCGCGCCGGCTCGGCGTCCGATGTTCATCGGCGGCACCGGCTTGGTGATGTGTCCACGCGCACAGTCTGGCCCGAAGATCGTGAGCGCGGTTGTTTCCGCGACACCGATACGATGTTGGCTCCTTCGGGGACGTAGCTCAATTGGTAGAGCACCTGCTTTGCAAGCAGGGGGTCGTCGGTTCGATTCCGATCGTCTCCACCATCGAAGCCCTCGGCGAACGCCGGGGGCTTCGTCGCGTCGGCGGCCCCGTGTGCGTTGTGCCACTATTCGGACACTAGTGTCGTGGTGACACGCGACCGAGCTCTCGGTTCGTCACGGACGATGTCACTGGGGAGAGACTCGTGGAGCGATTCGAAGTCTTCTTGTCACACAGTTCGACCTCGAGCGAACTCGTCTCGGATGTCGCGACCGAGTTACGCCGGATCGGCATGAACCCGTGGCTCGATGTCGAGCAACTGGCGTCGTCGGATCCGCTGATGGAAGGCCTCGACAACGGGTTGCGTCAGTGCGGCGCCTGTGCGGTGTTCCTCGATGGTGCCGAGCCGCCGCAGGGTCGTGCCAAGGCCGAGATCGAAGTGGCGTTGAACCGTGCAGCATCCGACGGCGACTTCCGGATCTTTGCCGTGCTGCTCCCCGGTGTACCCGCCGGCTTCGATTCCACCCGCTTTCCATCGTTCTTGATGTCGCATGTGTGGGTCGATGTTCGTTTCGTCGACCGCCGAGAGGGCGCCAGCCGGATCGCCCGAGCCGTACGAGGCGAGCCGCAGACCGAAGCCCATCGAGCCGTCGCCGAATCCGAAGCCAACCCGTATGTCGGACTGCGCCCGTTCGGTCCCGAGTCGGCCGATGTGTTCTGGGGTCGGACCGCCGACGTGCAGAAGATGGTCGAGTCGCTTGGCACCGAGCCCTTCCTCGCAGTCCTCGGAGCATCGGGTTCGGGCAAGTCGTCGGTGCTGCGAGCAGGCCTCGTCCCCGAGATGGCGGCCTCGACGGGGGCCACCGCGGTGCGTCTGGACGACGTCGTGACCCTGACCCCCGGCGCCCAGCCGCTGCGCAGCCTCGCGAGCGCCGTCGTGCGATTCGACGCGACGCGCGGTGTCGACGAGGTCCATCGCAGCCTGCTCGAGGATCCGGCCACGCTCGGCGTCATCTCCGGCGATCGAGCGCTCTGGGTGATCGACCAGTTCGAAGAGGTCTTCACCCAAGCGACCGCCGACGCTGCGCGGGATGCCTTCGTCGCGAATCTCGTCGAGGCCTCGCGCCCGGGCGGCGGAGCGCGCGTCGCGATTGCGCTTCGGTCGGACTTTCTCCCGGTGGTTGCGAACGAGATCGACCTCGGACAACGCGTCGCGGCACATCAACACCTGATCCAGCCGCTGGCCGGACATCAGTTGCGCGAAGCGGTCGAACGTCCGGCGTGGGCCCGCGGCGGTTCGTTCGAGCCCGGGCTGGTCGATCGGATCCTGAACGAAGCCGAGCAGTCACCGGCTCGCTTGCCGCTCGTCCAGCACGCGTTGCGCGAGCTCTGGGACGACAGCTCGTCGGAGATGACCCACGAGAGCTACGACCGCATCGGTGGGATCTCGGGATCGCTCGCGCAGCGCGCCGACGAGACCTACCTCGGTCTCGATCCCGACGCGCAGGTCGTGGCACGCGACCTGCTGTTGCGAATGGTGCAGCTCGGCGATGACGGGCCCGACACGAAGCGCCCGGCACGGATCCCCGAGACCGCGCGCGGCGCCGAGGCATCGATCGCCACGCGTGCCGTGGAAGCGCTCGCGGCAGCGCGGCTCGTCACCGCCGACGGAGACGTCGTCGAGCTGTCCCACGAAGCACTGCTGAGCGCATGGCCGCGCCTCAGCGAATGGATCGACCAGAGTCGTGCGGACATCCGAGAACGCGACCGGGTCGAATATGCCGCCGGTGAATGGGAGGCTGCGCGCAACGCCGGCGCCGACAACGAGGATGACTATCTCTGGCACGGAAGTCGCGTCGAGACCGCTGCCGAGTGGGCCGCGAGGACCGGCACCGAGCTCTCACCCGTGGGCGGGGAGTTTCTGCGGCGTTCGTCGTCCGCGCACCGCACCACCCTCGAAGCGGAGGCGTCGGCGCGCCGCTTTCGGCTGCGTGCGGCGGTGGCCGCGAGCCTCGGGATGTCGGTGCTCGCGGGGACGGCCTTCGGTCTGTTCCTCGAAGGCCGCAGCGAGACGAATCGCGCGAACGACCTCGCGGTGATCGCCGCCGAGGAGCGGGACCGTGCCAACGACGAATCCGACCGAGCGGCCGAGTCCGCCGAGCTCGCGGTCGAGCGGGCAGACGAGGCGCAACGCAACGCCGATCGTTCGCTCGCGCTGCAGCTCGCCGCGGAATCGGTCGTGCTCCGCGATGACAACCCGGCACTCGCCGTGGCGCTGGCCGCCGCGAGCGTCGAACTGACCGACGAGGCTCGTCCCGAAGCGTTGCGGGCGCTGACCGGAGCGCGGCTCGCCTTCGGTCAACGGCTCGGCCAGGCGATCGGGGCTCGGTTGACCGGACACGAGAACCGAGTCTGGGCGATCGCGGTCAGCCCCGACGGGAGTCTGATCGCCTCGGGGAGCGACGACACCACGATCCGGCTGTGGGATGCATCATCGGGTGAGCAGGTCGGCGCGCCACTCGTCGGACACACCGACTCGGTCCGCAGCGTCGCGTTCAGTCCCGATGGTGCGATCATGGCCTCGGCAGGCCGCGACTTCTCGGTGCGACTCTGGGACGTGGCCGCGGGCGAACAGCTCGGCGATCCGTTGGTCGGTCACGCCGAAGAGGTGCGAACCGTGGCGTTTCATCCGAGCGAACCCGTTCTCGCCGTCGGGAGCGCGGACGATGGGATCACGGTCTGGGATCTCGAGAGCCTTGACACGATCGCCGAGATCCCCGATGCGCACCAGGACGACGTCTGGATGCTTCGTTTCGATCCCGGTGGCGACACCCTGACCTCGGCGTCAGCGGACGGAACCGTCGGGTTCTGGTCGACCGACGACTGGTCGCCCGACGGCGATGTGTTGCTCGGCAGCGAGGACCAGCTCCGAGACGTCGCCTACTCGCCCGACGGTGAGATGCTCGCCACGGTGGGCCGCGACTTCCTGGTCAGGCGCTGGGATGTCGCGAGCCGTACACAGATCGGCGAGGCGATGGCGGGCCACGAATCGGCCGTACTCGGCGTTGCGTTCTCGCCCGACGGTGACGTCATCGCATCCGTGAGCGACGACGGAACTCTGCGCTTCTGGGACGCGGCGACCGGGGAGGTGCTCGGGGATCCGTTGCGTTCACACACCGACGCCGTTCGTGGCGTGGCGTACACCGCCGGCGGATCGCTGTTGGTCACCGGGAGCAGCGACCAGACCATCCAGCGATGGGATCCGTCGGCGGGCGATCCTCTCGGGCGAGCGGTCGACGGCCACGATGATCGCGTCCTCGGCGTCGCTGCGTCGAACGACGGAGCGGTTGTTGCCACGGCGAGCCGCGACGCGACGGTCCGGCTCTGGGATCCCGCGACGGGGGCACCACTCGGCGAACCCCTGGTCGGACACGAGGGAGCCGTTCTCGACGTGTCGATCAGTCCCGACGGCGGCAGCGTCGCATCCGTCGGTGCCGACGCGACACTGCGGGTCTGGTCGGTTTCCACCGGCGAACTCGTCCTCGCCGTTCCGGACGCCGGCAACGATCAACTCAACGCGGTCGAGTACAGCCCGAACGGCGAACACATCGCGACTGGCGGTGTCGACACCGTCGCGAAGATCTGGGATGCCGCCACGGGTGAGTTGCTCGTTGAGCTGGCCGGTCACACCGAGCAGATCTCGAGCATTGCCTACAGCGCTGACGGTCTGAAGTTGGCCACGGGCGCGGCAGACGAACTCGCGATCATCTGGAACGCCGAGACCGGTGCGCAGATCGGTGACCCGCTCGTCGGGCACACCGCCGCAGTGTTCGGCCTCGCCTTCGACACGTCGGGCGATCGGCTGGCGACATCGGGGAACGACCGAACGGTTCGGCTGTGGGACACGGCGAATGGTGAACAGCTCATCGAGCCGATGCGCGGGCACCGCGCCCGCGCGTGGGGACTCGCCTTTGTCGCCGACGACCAATACCTGGTGTCGACCGGGCTCGACGGTACGGTTCGACTCTTCGATCCGGTGGCTGGCTTGGCGGTGGGCGATCCTCTCACCGACCACGACGACCGCGTGGTCGATGTCGCGCCGCTCCCGGGATCGGTCGATTTCGCGACCGTGAGCTGGGACGGCACGCTCAGGATCTGGTCGGACGTCTTGGATCCGTCGACGGCGTGCGCGGCCGTCGAGCTCTACGTCACGCAGGAGCAGACCAGCCAATTCGTCCCGGAAGGTCGCACCCTCCAGGCCTGCCGCTGAGCTTTCGCGTCGGGCCAGGTCAGACGATCTCGGTCGCTGCCGCTCGGACCCGGTACAGCTCGGCTGGTCGGTGCGGCACGTCTCGTTCGTGTTCGCCGGTCGGTTCCACGAGCTTCATGGTCGACACGACGTGCCGGCGGAACGAGTCCTTGTTGACCGCGGTCCCCAGGATTGCCTCATACACGGTCTGAAGCTCGCGGAGCGTGAACAGTTCGGGCAGGAACTCGACGGCGACGGGCGAGTACCGAAGGCGGCCTCGCAGCCGAGCGACTGCTGCACCGAGGATCTGTTCGTGGTCGAACGCGAGGGCGACGGGCTTGCCGTCGACGCGTACCGAGGCCGAACCACCGTCGAGGTCGATGTCGGCCGCGACGTCGCCGATGGCGAGCGCGTCGGACGATTCGCCGGCTCGTCGAAGCTCTCCCGGACGAACGACGACGAAGTACGCAACCGCCACGACCCAACCCCGCGGGTCGCGACCCGCCATGTCCCAGGTGAACAGCTGCTCGACGAAGGCTGGCTCGGGCACGTGACACTTCTCGTCGACCGCACGTCTGACCGCGTGGTCGAGGGTCTCGCCGTGCTGGACGAACACCCCCGGCAGCGCCCAGGTGCCGACTTGGGGCTCGACGTCGCGTCGGCGGATCGCCACGCGCAGCGTCCCGTCGGCGACCTCGAGCACCACAGGGTCCACGGCAAGGGCCGGCCGTGGGTAGTCGTCGAAGCCGAGCGACTCGGACGGCGTTGTGCCGCGGCCCCGCGTCGAGTCGCCCTCACCCATGTCGTGAGTAAAGCGCACCGGAGCTGTGATCGAAAGGTCGAGGCGCCCAATGGCGCCCGCGATCCCGTGGCACGGGCCGGGTCGTGGGGAAACTGCGCCGGAATCCGTGATCTTGGCCTGGCGCCCTCATCTACGGTGTGGATCGCGATGGGGCGGCGGCGGAAGGGTGGATCACGTTGGGGTTCAGCGCTTGTCGTCCTGGCTGCGGTCTCTCTGACGAGCGCGGCGTGTGGGTCGTCCGGCAGCAGCTCGGAGCTGGGCCAAACGTCAACTGGGGAGGTCACTGAAGACCGCGGAGCTGCGCCGGTGTCGCCGACGACTCTCGATTCGGAGACGAGCACCCCGGCGACGACAGAACCGCTCGAAACGACCACGACGGGACCGCTCGTGACGAGCACCGAACCCGTCGTCGAGACAACCGAACCGAGGTCGGATCTCTCGATGGTGCCAGGGGTTGCGTCGGTCGAACGCGAGACACTCGTCGAACATGACCGTCGAACCGCGCTCGACGGTGGTGGCACCTACTTCTGGCCGGACGGCACCATCGGGTCCGTCACCGGTCCGGATGGGACCGTCATGCACTTCGCGGCGAATGGTTCGGTGATCGCCCGCACCACCGGCACCGCGACTGATCCCTCCGGCGCACTCCTTGACGCGAGGATCGAGATCGACGGGGTGTCCGATGAATTCGACTACGCGGCAGGCGGGCCGGTGTACGTCGACCCTGACACCGGCGACCTGCTGCTGTGGTATCACGCAGAACGAAACCTCGACGGCAACCCGGCGTTGTTCCATGCGGCGATCGGCATCGCCCGCTCAACCGACGGCGGAGCATCGTTCTCCGATCTCGGGATCATCATCGAGACCAACAGTGTTCCGAACCCCGCGTCGCCGTGCTGTGCCGACGTGGGCGGCGCACCGATGATCGTGCGTGACGGCGAGTTCCACGTCTACCACCGTGACCGTTCGGGTGAGTTCGGGCTCACCGAGGTGCAGCTCACACGCTCGAGTGCCCCGGTCGACGAGGTGCTGGCCGCGGCCCGAGCGGGAACCGTGTCGGCCTGGACGAAATACAACCGGCGCGAGGGAGCACCCGCCCTCGGGGGCCGTGGCGCCACGATGGAGGTCAACAATCTCAAGACCAGTTGGTTCGACATCGCCTGGCACGACGAGCTCGGTCGCTATCTCATGGTGATCGCCGTCCATGGCACGTTGAGCGAGCCGTCGGAGTTGGTCATGATCTCGTCGGTCGACGGGGTCGAATGGTCTCCGCGCCAGTTGCTTGCCGAGTGCGCGTGTGAGCTGACGTACCCGTCGATTCTCGGCACGGTCGGCCCAGAACGTCTCGTCGGTAACGAGCTCTCGGTCGTCGCGGTCGCGAGCGATTCGTCCTCGACGTTCCGCTGGGAGAACACCACGGTCGAGCGCTTCACCATGGTGCTCACGGGCCAGCTCGAAGCCTCCTCGTAGCGGTCCGCAACGCATGGTTGGCAGAAACATGCTGGCCATCTTGATCCTGCCAGTGGCAGCATCGACCGGATGAGTTCGAGAATTGACGGCACGACGTCGCCGCACCACCCACATCGGGTCGCCGTGCTGTTGTTCGATCATCCCGCGATGTTCGAGACGTCGGTGGCGATCGAGGTCTGGGGGAACGACCGAACGGCGTACGGAGTGCCGCGATCGGAGGTTCGCCTGTGCAGCAACGACGGCCCGACGTTGGGAGTCGACACCGGATTCCGCATCGAGCTCGACCACGACCTCGCCGCATTGCGGTGGGCGGACACGGTCGTGATCCCGAACGGTCATCGAACGAATCCGACCGAGCCGTACGACGCCGAGGTGCTCGACGCACTGCGCGATGCACACACTTGCGGAGCACGCCTCGTGTCGTTCTGTTCGGGTGCGTTCGTCCTCGCCGCGACCGGCCTCCTCGACGATCGTTCTGCCACGACTCACTGGAGCTACGCCGATCAACTGCAAGCGAGCTACCCGGCGATCGAGCTCGAGCACAACGTCCTCTACTGCGGTGGTGATCGGCTGTTCACCGCCGCAGGCACTTCGTCGGCGATCGACTTGTGTCTGCATCTCGTGCGGTCGGACTGGGGAGCGGACGTGGCGAACACGATCGCTCGCAGGATGGTCGTTCCCCCACATCGTGACGGTGGGCAAGCGCAGTACGTCGAGCTCCCGGTCCCGGAGTCCGACGATGTCGACGCAGACCTCCGAGCGGCGCTGCAGTGGGTCGAAGGGAACCTCGATCAGAGCATCACCGTCGACGACCTCGCTCGACGAGCTGCGATGACCCCGCGAACGTTCGCCCGCCGGTTCAAGCGAGCCACCGGGACCACGCCGTTGCAATGGGTGCTCCATCAGCGTGTCGCTGCTGCTCAACGCCTCCTCGAGACGGCGACGTTCGGTATCGACGAGATTGCCGCCACCGTCGGCTTCGGATCGGGCGCCTCGCTACGTCAGCACTTCACGCGACTGGTCGGCGCAACCCCGAGTGCATATCGGACCGCGTTCCGACACGCCGCATGAGTGTTCAGATCACGACTCGTCCGTAGCGCGAGCGTCGAGCTCGGCGACGAGCTTCTTCGGTGCGGTGAGCCGATAGGAAGCGTCGAGCAGCTCCTCCACCTCCGCCCAGTCGGTCGACGCGAGATCGACATCGATCCCGATCCATCCGGACGGTCCCAGGTAGGCCGGGACATAGGAGCGCTCGTCGTCGAGGAGCGCTCGGCGTTCGTCGTCGTCGGTGAGGACGACGATTGAGTGCGGGTGCTGGACCCACTCACCGTCGACCTTCAACGATCCGCCGTAGTAGGTGAACACCTTCTTCGTGAACATCGCTGGCCGGCCGTGCGACACCTTCATGTCGGCCCCGGGCATCCCCAGCGCGATCTCCCGGACCTTCTCGAGGATCGGGTCGTCGTCGTCGAACATCTGCGGGTGCGACATCTCCCGAGACTACGAAAGTCGTGAGCGAGCAGAGAGCGCGCCGTCGAGCGATGAGAAATCCACTGTTCACCTGGTCGATCTCCGCCGTTCCCAGACTCGTGTTCGAATCGAACGTGGATGACCGCTCGCCCCTCTGACCTGTTTCTCGACACCAGCGACGCGTCGTACCTCGACGACCCGCACCCGATCCTCGATGAACTGCGCGACGCCGCTCCGGTCGTGCGCGACGCGATCGGTTGGTCGACGCTCGACTACGCCACCTCGGCGGCAGCGTTCACCGACCGAGCCCTCACCCCGGGGATCGACCCACTTCTCGAGTCGCGCGGACTCGAACCTCTGTGGGGTGAGGCCGGCCGCACCCTCACCGACTCCGAGGGTGATGACCACCGTCGGCTTCGGCGAGTCGTCGGTCCGTGGTTCACTCCGCGACGTGTCGAGGAGCTGCGCTCGCGTGTTCGCGAGTTGTCGACGTCACTCGTTACCGCCGCCGCGCCAGACGCCCCGTTCGACGTCATGGCCGACCTCGCCGACATCGTCCCGGCGCGACTCTTCTGCTGGATGGTGGGTGCCGATGACACCGACGCCGAGCGACTCGCACGTCTCTCGAAGACGTTGCTCACCGTGTTCACCGCCACCGATGAGATGGTCGAGCCCGTACGGGCCGCGAAACGCGAGATGGCCGAGCTGACGCGAGGGCTGATCGACAGCAGACGGGGCCAACGTGGCGACGACGTGGTGTCGATGATGCTCGATGGTGTCGACGCAGGCGATCTCGACGAGATCGATCTGTTCTTCCTCGTCGAAGAACTGTTGAGTGCCTCGGTCGACAACACCGCCAACACGACCGGGCTCGCGGTGCTGACGCTGTTGCGCAACGGCGAGGCGTGGACACGGATCGGAAACGATCCGGACACCGTTCCCGCGGCGGTTGAGGAGTGCGGTCGCTTCGAACCTGCGATCCGTCACACCATCAAGTTCGCGCTCGACGACACGAGCGTCGGTGGCGTCGACGTCGCAGCGGGTGAGTTCGTCACGATCAGGATCGCCGCAGCCCACCGAGACCCGGCGGTCTATGTCGATCCGCACGGATTCGATATCGATCGCGAACCGTCGAAGTCG
>JBGCFW010000257.1:0-5477 GCA_045107155.1 Ilumatobacter sp.
GGAATGGAACGGCGACGAGCGCGGGCTCGGCGCGACCTTCACCGGACACAACAAACTCGGTGACATGGAGTGGTCGATCGAGAACCACGTGACGGCGTACTCCGAGGGGCGCGTCTTCGAGTGGAGCACGGTCGACCCCGAGAGCCCGGGAGGTCGATGGCGGTTCGAGATCGTCGATCAGGGCGCCGGCAGCCGACTGAGCTTCTCGATGGAGATCGGTACCGAGAACAACCTGACGGTCGGTTTCGCGGAGGCCGCTGACGACGCGGTCAAGGTCATCAACGGTCGCCGCAAACAGATTCGCACGAACATGCAGCGGACCTGCGAGGCCATCAAGGCCGCCGTCGACGGCGGGTGATGGCTGGCGGGTTCCGTCAGGCCGAACGCGGTGGGCGCGTGGGTAGCGCAGCGGGTGATGGCGCGCCGTCGCCCGGCTGCGTCGCGAGCAGTCCTTCTGCCACCGAGGTGCGCGCCGCCTCGTTCTCGCGGCTGATCTGGGAGTAGATCTCCTCGCGGTGCACGGCGATGTGGCGGGGCGCCTTCACGCCCAGGCGGACCTGTTCGCCCGACGCCTCGACGATCGTGACGACGACATCGTCGGCGATGACGATGCTCTCACCGACCTTCCGAGTGAGGATCAACATCAGTCGGCCTCGATCGAACGCGATTCGGCGAGCGGCGCTCGCACGGGCCAGTCGCTGCCTTCGATGATGACCTGCTTGCCGACGCGACGCTTCTCGTCGATCACGATCGGGGCGAGCAGGTTCGTCGTGAGCGTGGCCTGTTCGCCGTCGCGTCGAACCGTGACGATCGAAAGCACGCAAACGTCTTCGGGTTGCGTGTCGGCGAAGACGTCGGGGTCGAGACTCGTGTCGACGTCGTAGTCGGGGTACGCGAGCCAGGGGACCGTGGTGAGAAACGCAAGGTCGGGGTCGACGGAGTCCTGCAACCAGAACAGTCCAGGGTGCCCGTCGGCGGACTCGGCGCCCAAGAGGTCTCCTCCCGGCACGACCACCATGTCTCGGCGGCCAGCGAAGCCGGGCAGGCCGTCGGGGAATGCCACGAGGTCCTCGTGGCGAGCTTCGATCGTGCCGAAGCGGGTGGTCTCGATGAGCATGTTCAGATCCTCCTGATCTCCCCGGGAGTATCGCGTGTGAACAGCCTCCACGACAACGATCGAACCCTCCGGACGATCACCACCGTCCGGTGACACCCGCAAAGCGCAGCGAACTGCTCCGTACCCCGTCACCTGGTTCGACACCCGAACGTCCCGCACCGATTCGACAGGAAGCCCCCGGCACGCACAGATGAAGGACTCACGACTCGCTCAGGTGGGCTTCCCGGCCATCATCGTGATGGTGGTGACCGTCATGGTCCTGCCGTTGCCGACCAACCTGCTCGATCTGCTGCTGGTGGCCAACATCTCGACCGCCATCTTGATCCTGCTCGTCGCCACCAACGTCGGCCGGGCGCTGGAGTTCTCATCGTTCCCGTCGCTCCTGCTCATCGTCACGCTCGTTCGAATCGGGCTCAACGTCTCGACGTCACGAGCGATCCTCTCGAACGGTGATGCCGGTCAGGTCATCCAGACATTCGGTTCCTTCGTGGTCGGCGGCAGCATCGTCGTCGGCTTCGTGATCTTCCTGATCATCACGCTCGTCCAATTCGTCGTGATCTCCAACGGTTCGAGCCGCGTCGCAGAGGTGACCGCCCGATTCACCCTCGATGCCATGCCCGGCAAGCAGATGGCGATCGACGCCGACCTGAACGCCGGCATCCTCACCGACGAAGAAGCGAAGGTTCGGCGTCAGAACGTCGCCGACGAGGCCGACTTCTACGGTGCGATGGACGGTGCCTCGAAGTTCGTCAAGGGCGACGCGCTCGCGGGCCTCGTCATCACGCTCGTCAACCTCGTCGGCGGGCTCGTCATCGGCATGCTGCAGCAGGGCATGACCGTCGGCGACGCAGTCGCCACGTACAGCCTGCTCACCGTCGGCGACGGCCTGGTCGCTCAGATCCCGGCGCTGCTCGTCTCGATCTCGTCGGGCCTGATCGTGACGCGGTCCGCCGGCGAGACCCGTGACCTGGGCTCGGACGTGTTCGGCCAGTTCGCCCGCCAGGGAGCCTCGGTGCGCTCCGGGGGCGTCGTGGTGTTGCTCATGATGTTCGTCCCCGGGCTGCCCCGCTTGCCGTTCCTGCTGTGCGGACTCACCTTGCTGATCGTCGGACAGCGTCTGGTCAACCGCCCGGAGCCGGTCGAGACCCCCGAGATCTCGCCCGAAGAGCTCGAGTCGAACGAGCCCGCGACAGCGCAGGAGATCGCGTCCGAAGCACGAATCGAACCGCTCGAACTCGATCTCGCGTACGACATGATCGAACTCGTCGACCCCGCCGTCGGCGGCGACCTGCTCGACCGTGTGGGCGCACTTCGCCGCAAGATCGCCGGCGAACTCGGATTCGTGATGCCCGCGATCCGCACACGTGATGACGTCGGACTGCCACCGCACACCTATGTGCTGCGCGTGCACGGTGTCGAGATCGGCCGCGGCACCGCACCTCCCGGCAAGATCCTCGTGATCGGCGACGAGCTCGACTTCCTGCCGGGTGAAGACGTGAAGGAGCCGGTGTTCGGTCTCGATGCCCGCTGGGTGCCAGCCGAGTTGCGCAACGCTGCGGAACAGTCCGGCAACACCGTGGTCGACCGTTCGGCGCTGGTCGTCACGCATCTGGCCGAGATCGTTCGCCGACGCGCCGGGCGCCTGTTGTCCCGCACCGATGTCGCGGAGCTCCTGGAGTCGGTGGGGGAGACGGATCCGACGGTCCTCGAAGACCTCACGGAGGCTTCGGTCACGAGCGGTGACGTCCAGGCAGTGCTCGCAGCGCTGCTCGACGACGGCGTGCCGATTCGCGACCTGGTCCGGATCCTCGAGGCCGTGTCAGATCGCGCCCGAACGAACCGCGGCAGCGACGCGTTGGTCGCAGCGGCCCGAGAGACGCTCGGCCCTGCCCTGTCCTCGGAGCTCGCCATCGACGGCAACCTCGATGTCGTCACCGTGGCTCCGATGCTCGAGAACGCGATGGCGCAGTCACTGGAGATGACAGAGATGGGGCCGATGCTGCGGCTCAGCCCCGAACTGCAGGAACACGTCGGGAACGAGGTGCGCCGCGCTGTCGCTGCGCATGCGGGTCGACCCGGCACCCGAGTGATTGTGTGCGCGCCTGCTCTGCGAAGTGCACTCGCACGGGTCGTTCAGCAGATCCAGCTCGGTGTCCCCGTGCTCTCGTACACAGAGATCGGGGATCACCTCCAGGTTGACCTCGTCGACACCCTTGCGGAATCCCCGAACCCCGGACTGTCCCCCGTGAACAACGGGCTCGCCGCTGCGCCGCCACCGGCGATGGCGATGCCCGCCTCGACCTGAACGACATGACACCGACCCTGACGATCAATCCGTCCGATCCGGAGAACTGACTCATGAGCGAACCCCTTGCGATGCCTGACCTTCCGCACGATGACCCGCCGCGAACGTTTCGGGCGGCCACCTTGGACGAAGCGCTCGCCGAAGCGCGCCAGGAGATGGGCGACGTCGAGCTGATCGAGGCTCGCCGTGTCCGTCGAGGAGGACTCGGTGGGTTCTTCGCGACGGATCTCGGCATCGAGATCGTCGTCGTGGCGAGTTCCGCAACCGATCAGCGGGTTGCCGACGTCGTCGAGATGTTTCCCTCCCCAGACCGCCAGGTGCTGGCCGAGGCCGCGCCTTCGCGTCTGCCAGCACCGAACCGCGATGACATGACCGAGCCGACCCGCCGGTCGAACTTCGACGCGGATCCGGATGCGACGACCGTGATGCGCCGGCCGGCGACGCCACTGGCCGACCCAGACGCGACCAGGATGCTGCGCCGTCCGACGGCGCCCGAGGCTCCCGGCGAGGTCGCCCTCGACCGCTTGATCGCCGGTGCCACAGAACGTGACCGTCGAGTTGCCGCCGAGGCCGGAGTCTTTCGACCGGCGATCGCCGGAGTGCTCGACGAACTCGAAGCCGAGCGTGCCGAGGCCGAGGCCTTCGCCGCGATCGACGCCGCTCCGAAGCACCCGTTCGCAGCTGTGCTCGGCGCAGAGATGTCCGAGGCAGCCCCGATCCATCACTCGGGCGAACTGTCGCTGGAGGTGCCGTTGCGGCACGCCGAGCCACTGACCCCTGGCCCTGTCGAACCGGAGCCTGCGGACGTCGCCGCTTCGGAAGCGACGACCGAGATGGTCCGGCCGATCGAGACGTCGGTCTTCGGGCCGGAAGTGATCGACTCGCAGTCATCCGAGGTGCCCGGAGCATCGATGTCAGCGTCGCTCTCGGGGCTTGCCCCGCCGTCGCTGCCTTCGCCGCCGCCACCTCCGCCTGCCGGCGGCTCGGCCGTTCCGCCGCCACCAGCGCCGGAGTCCACCGAGTCCGATGGTGCCCTCGGCGCCACTGCGCCGAACTCGACAGCATCTGATCGCCCGACCGCTGAGGAAGCCGTTCCCGATGACCTCCTCGACAGCGTTTTCTCGCTTGGATCACGCGGCGAGGGCTCGTTCAGCCGGATCACGCTCACCGTCGACCGCCATGACGGCAACTCGGTGACGGTCGCCGCAGACTTCGCCGGTGACGAACGTGGCTGACTCCGACCGGTCAGACACCAAGAACGCCATGGTCCCCGCCACGGGTGACGGCGTTTCAGTGAGCGACGCATCCGACGGCGACGGGCCCTTTCCCGAGTTCAGCATCGTCGTCAAGCACCCGACAGGTCGCGGGCCGATCGGTCCGTACCGCCTGGTGCTGGCCGTGGTGGTCGCCGCAATCGTGCTCGGCCCGGCGATCTACTCGATGCTTCTCGGACGGTCTCCTGACGATGTGGTCGTCCTTCGCGCCGCAGGCATCGGACTGCTCGTCTGGGTCACGACCGGCATCGTCGACTCGGCGTTGGCGGCAGCTGACAACGACGACGACTGACGTCGCCTCACCAGGCCCGTTGTCGAGCGTCTTCGTCAAGCATCCCGGTCAGCGGTGGGGGAGAGGCAGCCTCGGTTTCACACGGCGCACGCGACGCACCTGGGCGTCGCTGGAAGGGCATCGAGACGTTCCGGGGCGATCTCGCCGCCGCACTCGGTGCAGATGCCGTAGCGGCCGCCGTCGACACGTTCGATCGCTGCCTCGATGGCCTGGGTGGCACTCGTCGCCTCATCGAGCAGCGCTGCGAGCTGTTGGCGCTCCCAGGCGATCGTGTGTCCCTCAGGGTCATGCTCGTCGTCGGTCGCGACATCGCTCGCCGCTTCGACGATGGCCTCGAAGCCGCGCGAGAGTCCGTTCGCACGTCGAGCGTTGGCAGCGCGGAGTCCGATGAGCCGAGCCCGCTGGGCAACCAAGGCCTGATCAGTCGCAGCCGGAGCGGCAACCGCCGGCTCGGCGGCTGCTGGCTTGGCGTGTGCTGTCGCAGCGTCA
>JBGCFW010000258.1:0-36736 GCA_045107155.1 Ilumatobacter sp.
GACGACAGCGGTGGCCTCGAGGTGCTCGATCGAGCGACCGGCGAGTGGTCCGCGGTGCCGGTCATGCCTGGATCGTTCGTCGTGAACGTGGGCGATCTGATGGAGGTGTGGACCAACGATCGGTGGCGTTCGGCCAAGCACCGGGTACCGGTCCCTCCGGTCGAGAAGCGAGCAGTCCCGAGGATCTCGATGCCGTACTTCCATCAGCCGAACTGGCTCGCCGAAGTTGAGTGCCTGCCGTCGTGTCTGTCGGCGGGAGAGCCGCCGGTCCACGAGCCGGTTCGCTCGGGCCAGTACCTGCTCGACAAGATCCGCACCGCCTACAGCTGATCGCGGCGGCTATTCGAGGCCGAGCTTGCGACTGCCAAACTCCAGCAGTCGGTACACGCCGAATCCCGCGGCTGCGAAGGCCGCGGCCGGGAGCACCCACAGCGCGGTCGCGCCGGCAACGAGGCTGGCTCCCCACTGGCGTCCCCACAGCGGTGCTGACACGACCGGCAGGACCGCAGACGCGAGCAGGAGCGCACCGCGGTTCTCGGGTTCGCTGACGCCAGGCAACACCGAAGCGGCCATGACGAAGAACGTGACGATGCCGGCGAGCGCGAGAGTGGCCCATGCGACGATGGCCACCCGTCGGAGTCCTCGTGCCGCCCATCGACTGCGCAGGGCGACCGCTGCCCACATGATCCAACGCTTGAGCCACGGAACGCCGGAGCTCGCCATCATCTGTCGGAAGAACCGGTCCGCGAGGGCGTCGCTGCGAAGCGCTCCGGTGTTGGCGTCGTCGCGGATCAGCCGGTCGTGGATGATCGCGGCGAGCGTGTGTCGGCCGTAGGTGTTCTCGAACCACCGCATGATCGGCGGAATCGACGCGAGATCGGTCGGGCCGTCTGACTGCGGAGCGTACGTTCGGGCATCGTCCACCAGGGCATGTGCGTCAGCTTCGGTGTGCCCACCAGCGACCAATCGCTGCACCAGATCGGCAATCGTGTCCGCGTCGTCGAACTCGAACGCGACGCCCACGAGGAATCGCGAGTCGTCGATCTGGGTCAATGGAACGTTGCCGTCGGCGTGCTGTGTGCTGAAGCCGGAACCGGGAGCAACACGCCACCGCGCGTGTCCCGCGGCGCCCTCGTCGTGTGCGTTGCTCGATGAATTGTCCATGTCGCCTCCTCGTGTCGATGCCACACCATCGTGGCTCGATCGTCGTCGGCGCCGTGACGGCACCGCGTGTCGAAGGAGAGGTGGTGGCCGGGCGACGTGATACGCGTCGGCGTCAGTTCGGCCCGTTGTCGCCGCGACCGTCGCCGTCGCCGTCGCCGTCGCCGCCGTTCCCGTCGCCACCGTTGCGGCCACCGCCGTCGCGGGGTGGGCGATCGCCATCGCCGTAACCATCGCCAGGGCCATTGCGTCCGCGACCGCCGTTCCCGTCGCCGTCGCCGTCGCCGTCGCCCGCAGCCTCGAGCATCGCGGCGTCCTCTGCGGTCTCGCCCGTTCCGTCGAGCTCTTCGGCATCCGACTCGATGACGAGATCACCGGCCACCATCGCGGTGGGCGGGTCCGACAGGAGCGATGAGACGTCGACATCGCCGGCCACCAGACCGATCGCGGCCGCGATCGCCATGGTGACGCCTGCGAACGACAGTGCGCGTCGTCGCCCTGCTCCGGTCGCCTTCGCCCGTTTCCGTGTGCGCTTCGCCGAGCGACGATGCCGACGCCGCGGTGAAGCGAGCCGTTCCTCGCTCGTCGCGGTGGGCCCGAGGTTCTCGGAGTGGAGGACGACCACGGTGTCGGGGGAGATGTCGTCGGTGCCCGTGCGCATCGGGACGGCGGCAAGTCCGTGCTGTCGTCGCCACGCGTTGACCGCTGCACCGAATGCCTGTGCCGACGCGGGTCGACACGCCGGGTCCTTGCTCAGTGCGGCGCCGAGGATGTCGGCGAGACCGACGGGAACCCCCACCCCGGTGAGCCGCGGGTAGGGCTCGGTCCCGATCCGGCGCATCGTCGAGGCGACCGCCTCGTCGCAGCGGGTCGCGAACGGTTCGACGTCGGTGAGCGCGGTGGCCACGAGGCTTGCGAGGGAGTAAATGTCTGAGCGGGCCGACACCTCGGCGCCGTCGAACACCTCGGGAGCGGCGTGTGCGTAGCTCGCCTGGACGGTGTCGGTCGCGTCCGAGTCAGAGACCGAGGCGATCCCGAAATCGGTGAGCATCCAGTGGCCGTACGCCGAGCGCACCACGTTGCCCGGCTTGATGTCGCGGTGCACGATGCCTGCATCGTGGGCTCGAGCGATCGCCGACGCGAGGCCCACGGCGAGCGAGGTGGCGTCGTCGAGATCGAGCGGTCCCTCCTCGAGCCGATCGGCCAACGACCCACCGGGTGCGTACTCGAGCACGAGGAACGGGTCGCCGTTGTCCAAGTACCCGCTGTCGATCATCGACACGATGAACGGGTGATCCGAGATCCGGCCGAGCGCGATGCGCTCTCGCTCGAAGCGACGAATCGCTGCGTCGTCGACTCGACGGACGTCGAGGACCTTGAGGGCGACCGTTCGGTCATGAGCGCGCTGATGTGCGAGGTGCACCGTCCCCTGTCCCCCTCGAGCGATGGTGTCGAGAATCGTGAGGTCGGCGACGGCCGGGGGACGCGTCGTGGAGGGGTGGGTCGGAGCGGGTGCGGGCATGTGACGGGCCTTTCGTCGAGCGATGGAGTCACAGCGTCTGCGCGCCAGGTTGGGGCATCGACAGCGCCGGTCAAGGATTTCGACAAGATGGCCGTCCGCCCGTCGTGGCGTCGAGGTGACAGCGTGCGGACGCGACGACGCCGCCGCACCAGAGTGCAGCGGCGTCGTCGCGACCCGGAGCGGGCCGCCGAGTGTTCGAAAAGAGTCAGTCGAAGACGATGACGCCCCGGATGTTCTCGCCGTCACGCATTGCCTGGTAACCCTCGTTGATCTGATCGAGGGTGTAGGTCTTCGTGACGAGGTCGTCCAGATTGAGCTGGCCGGCGAGGTACAGCTCGAAGAGCTTCGGGATGTCCTTGCGGATGTTCGCCGAGCCGAAGAGCGAGCCACGGATCTGCTTTTCCATCATCGTCATCATGATCGCCGGGACCTGGATCGATGCCTCGCTGGTGCCGTGAAGGTTGGTGACGATGATCTTCGAGCGCTTGCCGCCGAGGTTGAACGCCTCGCCGAGGGTGTCGCCGTCACCGGTGCCCATGGTCATGATGACCTTGTCGTAGCCGCGCTCCCAGGTCACGTCGGGAATCGCGGCCTGGGCCTCTTCGATCGATGAGAACGTGTGCGTCGCGCCGAAGTCCATCGCCTTCTCTCGCTTGAATTCGATCGGGTCGATCGCCGCGACGACGCGGGCTCCAGCCATCTTGGCGCCCTGCACGGCGTTGGCGCCGATGCCCCCGATACCGACGACGGCCACGTAGTCGCCCGGCTCGACCTCGGCGGTGTACACCGCGGAGCCCCAGCCCGTGACCACTCCGCATCCGAGCAGACATGCCTTGTCGAGCGGCCAGTCCTTGTCGATCTTCACGCAGCTGGCCTCGTTGACCACCGTGTGTTCGGAGAACGTGCCGAGCAGGCACATGAGCCCGAGGTCCTTGCCATCGAGGGTGTGATGTCGCGAGGTGCCGTCGAGCGCCTGGGTGCCCTCGGTGAACGTGGCGAGCAGGTCACACAGGTTCGAGTGACCGTCAGCGCATGACGAGCAGCGGCCGCATGCCGGGATGAAGCCGAAGATGACGTGGTCGCCCGGCTCGAGCCAGTCGACACCTTCGCCGACCTCTTGCACGACGCCAGCGCCCTCGTGTCCGCCGATCATCGGAGGTCCTGGGACGAGTCCGGCGATGTGGCCGTCATAGGCATGCTCATCGGAGTGGCACAAGCCGGATGCGTGGAGTTTGACGAGAACCTCACCGCGCTTGGGTGGGTCGAGCTCGATCTCTTCCACGCTCCATGGCTGGTTCAGCTCGCGCAGGATGGCTGCTCGTGTACGCATCGTTGGTTCCCCTTCGTGTCGTGTCAGATGACGGATTCCCAGCGGTCGTGCTCACCCCCGTGTCGACGGTCGAACCGCCCGCACGCATGCCGGGTCAACAGATTGGTCGAGATCCCGCCGCCGAGACGAGTCGGGCGTCACACCCGATGATCAACGGACACTCGGTCTGCCAATGTCACGCGATTGTCGCTACCGAGCGAGAAGCGGCTGCGATACCGTCCAAAGAGGACACCAACGAGGGAGACGAGCGGGCGATGGGGAAGAAGTGGACGGCGGCGTTGTGCGCCGCGCTCGGAGCGACGGTCTTGATCGGCGTGCCGGGTACGCCGGCAGGTGCTGTGCCAGACGGGTTCGAGGCGGACAACGTGATCACCGGGCTCGATCGCCCGACCAACATGGAGTTCTCTCCCGACGGGCGACTGTTCATCGCAGAGCAGGGCGGTCTGCTGAAGGTCTTCGACAGCATCGACGACGCGACGCCCGACATCGTGGCCGATCTGCGCGACCAGGTGCACTCGGTCAATGGTCGAGGCCTGCTCGGCCTTGCACTCGATCCCGATTTCCCCGCGGTGTCCGACGTGTACGTGATGTACTCGATGGATGCACCCATCGGCGGCGAGACGCCCACATACGGGGTCCCGGGCGCTGCGAACGACGAGTGCGCGATCCCCGGCACGTGCGTGATCGGTGGACGCATCTCCCGCCTCGCCCTCGATGGCAACACGGCCACCTCCGAGACCGTGATTCTGGAGGACTGGTGTCAGGAGTGGACGAGCCACAGCGTCGGTGACCTCAGGTTCGGACCCGAGGGTGCGCTCTACGCCACGGCCGGCGACGGCGCGTTCGCCGGTCAGCCCGACTGGGGGCAGAAGTCGGGGCGCAACGGTTGCGGCGACCCGCCATCTCCGCACGGCGGGGAAGACCAGGACCCGTCCAACGCCGAGGGCGGCGCGCTGCGCTCGCAGGATCTACGCACCAGTGGCGACCCGGCGACGCTCGCGGGTTCGCTGATCCGCATCGACAAGAACACCGGTGAGGCGTTCCCCGACAACCCGAACTTCGGTGACCCGGACCCGAACGTCGCGCGCATCATCGCGTACGGCCTGCGCAACCCGTACCGGACCACCTTCCGACCGGGAACCAACGAGCTCTGGATCGGCGACGTCGGCTGGAACGACTGGGAAGAGATCAACGTCGTCAGTCAGCCCGACGACGTGGTCGAGAACTTCGGTTGGCCCTGCCTCGAGGGCCCAGATGTCGGCTATGACATCGGCGCCGACATCTGCACCGACTTGCTCGACGAGGGCCCGCTCGCCACGAAGGCGCCGTACTGGGCGTACAAGCAGCGGGAGTCGTTCGCCGACGACCTCGGTTGCTTCAACAACAACGGCTCGCCGTCGGCGTTCGCCTTCTACGAGGGCGGCTCCTACCCTGAGGAGTACGACGGCGCCTTCTTCTTCGGTGACTACTCGCGTCGTTGCGTCTGGGAGATGGCACCGAGCGAGCACGGCCGACCCGACCCCAGCACGGCGCGTCTCGTGCTGAGCGACATCGCTGTCACCGACCTTGCGGTCGGACCCGCCGGCGACATCTTCATGCTCAACATCTTCGGCGGTGGGGGCCTCGGGGGCACCGTCGTACGCCTCACCTACCCCGACGGCGTCGCGGAGCCGATCGCACGCCTCACCGCATCGCCGACCACAGGTCCCACGCCGCTCTTCGTCGAACTCGATGCAAGCGCCAGCGCACCCGGTGTCCCCGGCGAGGTGTTGAGCTACGAATGGGACCTCGACGGCGACGGTGAGTTCGACGATGGCGTCGGCGCCGTCGTGCAGACCACGTACACCGAAGAGGGCCGGTTCAATCCGCAGGTGCGCGTCACCGATGGCACGGGATCCGACCTCGCGTCGACCACCCTGATCGTCGGCACACCGCCGACGGTCACCATCACCGAGCCTGTTGCCGACACCTCATGGGTGGTCGACGACGTGCTGTCGTTCGCCGGTTCCGCGGTGGACACGGCGGGTGACCCGATTCCGATCGAGGATCTGTCGTGGGACCTGATCCTCCACCACTGCGAGACCCTCGACGACTGCCACACGCACACGATCGGCACCGTCGGCGGCGTCGATTCCGGCACCTTCTTGGCGCCTGAGCACGAATATCCGAGCTACATCGAGGTGAAGCTGTCGGCCACGAGCAGCGCGGGCCTCGTCGGTTCGAACTTCGTGGAGATGTACCCCGAGACCACGTTCCTCACGGTCGATTCGGCGCCGCAGGGCCTCGAGGTCGGCGTGAACGGCAAGCCCTTCACGACACCGTCGGTCCACGAGGTCATCGTGGGCACCGGGAACACCGTCAGTGCGCCCGAGCAACAGTTCGTCGCGCCGCGCACGTATCTGTTCGACGGCTGGAGCGATGGCGGGGCGCGCATCCACGACGTCACCGTCAACGACGAACTCACGGTGACGGCCACCCACGAGATCCTCGAGGTCCCGACCCTACTGCCGGGCGATGTCTCGGTCCCCGAGGGCACTGGTGGTCGCACTCGTGTGGAGGTGCCGATCACCTTGTCGTCGCCAGCGACGAAGACCGTTTCCGTCACCGCCACCCTGACTGCCGGAACTGCGACGATCGGATCCGACGTGGTGCGCTGGAGTCCACGGATCGTGAGGTTTCTTCCGGGCCAGACCGAGAAGACGGTCCTCGTCGACGTGATCAACGACAACCTCGACGAAGTCGACGAGGAACAGTTCACGATCGAGTACTCGGGTGCCAGCAATGCGCCGCTCGGCGCCACGACATCGACCGTCACCATCGTCGACGACGATGCGACGCCGGTCCTGGTGCTCGCCGACAAGCGGGTCACCGAAGGCAACGGCACCGGGACCAAGAACGTGACGCTCGCGCTGCGGCTCAGTGGCCCATCGGATCGTCCGATCGTGGTCGACTTCGAGACCGATGACGGCTCAGCGGTCGCAGGTGCCGACTACCAGGCGATCGCGCCGACCGCCGTGACCTTCGCGCCGCGGGCCACGTTCCGGACGTTGACGGTCCGGACGTTCCGCGACGACATCGCCGAATCGGACGAGTCGTTCTTCCTGCGGCTCCTCGGTGCCGACAACGCCGACGTCGTCGACGACGACCTGAAGATCACGATCGTCGACGACGAACCGTCGCTCACCATTCGTGACGCGACAGTTTCTGAAGGGGCGAGTGGTGAGCGGAGGCTCCGGTTCACCGTCAGGTCGAGTCGGACGGCGAGGACGCCGATCACGGTGAACTGGTCGACGCTCGATCAGTCCGCCGAGTCGGGTGTCGACCACGCCGGCGGGAGCGGGTCGGTCGTCATCCCGAGTGGCAAGAACACCGCCGTCATCCAACTCGTCGTGTACGGCGACACCACGCCTGAGCCCGACGAGACCTTGCTGATGCTCATCGATTCAGCCGACGGTGCATCGATTGACGACGGCGAGGCGGTCGGCACGATTCGCAGCGACGACTACCGCCCGATCGTCAACATCGATGACGCCTCCAAAGTCGAGGCGTGGACGACGGTTCGTGTCCCGGTCACGCTCGACGGTGCCGGCGCGACCGCGGTGATCGTCTACGCGACGACCGTCGACGGCACCGCGACAGCGGGCGAGGACTACGTCGCTCTGAACAGAGCGCGGGTGTACTTCGGTCGTGGCGTGGTCTCGCGGACCGTCGCGGTGAAGCTGCGCGGCGATCGCATCGCCGAAGGTGACGAGACCCTCACCGTGGTGCTGACCGATGCGAGCGGTGCCGAGATCGGCCGCTCGGAGTCCGTGGTGACCATCGTCGACAACGACTGAGCCCGACGGGGGACCACCCACCGAGCGACGGCCCGGACCACTCGCATGACGCGAGCGATCTGGGCCGTCGATGTTCGCCGTCCGGAACCGGACACCTCGTGGACGGACGACGTCGCCGGGTCTACGGTGCCGAGATGACCGTCACCGACGATCGTTCCCTCCCCGACGACGAGCGTCGGCATCCGCAGCGCCGAGCGCCTTTCGTCGCCGAGCCGTCCGATGCATTCTCGTGGCGACGCCTCGCGGGCCTGTTCGCTCCGCACCCGGGCAAGGTCGCTGCAGTCTCCGTGCTCGTGGTGGTCGGCGCGCTGTTGGGCGTCGTCAACCCGCTCCTGATTCAGCGCGTGTTCGACGATGCGCTCTTCGGTGACGGCGGGCTCGACCTCGATCTGCTGTGGGTCCTGACGGTGGTGATGATCACCGTCGCCGTCGCCAGCGGCCTGGTCGGGGTGTGGCAGACCGTCGCCACCAACGCCTTGGGCCAGACGGTCCTCCGCAATCTCCGGGATCGCCTGTACAGCCACCTCCAGACCCTCTCGCTCTCGTTCTTCGCGGGAGCGCGCACGGGCGATCTGCAATCGCGATTGTCGTCCGATGTGTCGAGTGCTCAGAACGCCGTGACGTCGTCGCTGTCGTCGATCCTCTCGAACGGGATCACCTTCGCGAGTGCGCTCGTCGCGATGTTCCTCCTCTCGTGGCAGCTCACCGTCGTGACGCTGCTCGCGATCCCGCTGTTCGTGCTCGCCACCCGGGTCGTGGGCTCGCGGCGAGAGCGCTACACGCGTGAGATGCAGATCGAGAACGCCGAGATGTCGACGATCACGCAAGAGACGCTCTCGGTGTCCGGCATCACGCTCGCGAAGCTCTTCGGTCGACAGGATCGTGAGGTCGAGCGATTCACCGCGAGCAGCGAACGTCTCTCCCGCACCGCTCAGCGCCAACAGGTGATCGGCCAGGCCTTCTTCACGGTCGTCCAGACCTTTCTCGGTATCACGCCGATCGTTGTGTATCTGGCCGCCGGCTACACCCTGAACGGCGGTTCCGACCTGACAGCGGGAACGATCGTGGCCTTCACCACGCTGCAGAACAGGCTTTTCTTCCCGGTGGCTCGCATGCTCGAGACCTTCGTCGAACTGCAGTCGAGTCGGGCGCTGTTCGGGCGGATCTTCGCGTACCTCGACATCGAGCCCGAGATCGAAGAGGCGGCCGAACCGGTCCGCTTGGCGCACGACGATGTGCGCGGCGTCACGCGATTCGATCACGTGCACTTTCACTATCCCGACAGCGACGTCTCGTCGCTCGACGACATCTCGTTCGTCGCCGAGCCGGGTCAGCTCGTCGCGTTCGTCGGCCCGTCCGGTGCGGGGAAGTCGACGGTTCTTCAGCTCGTGGCCCGGCTCTACGACCCGGACGATGGTCGGATCTCGATCGATGACATCGACCTCCGCGACCTCGCGTCGGAGTCGTTGGCGACCTCGGTGGGGTTCGTGACGCAGGAGTCGTACCTGTTCGCGGGTTCGCTTCGCGACAACATCGCGTACGGCCGACCCGACGCGACCGATGACGAGGTCATCGAGGCGGCGAAAGCTTCCGCGATCCACGACCGGATCATCGAGTTCGAGAACGGTTACGAGACCGTCGTCGGCGAGCGCGGTTTCCGGCTCTCCGGAGGCGAGCGTCAACGCATCGCGATCGCTCGCGTACTCCTGTCCGACCCCAAGGTCCTCGTTCTCGACGAAGCGACCTCCGCGCTCGACACCGCGTCCGAGCGTCGGATCCAGGAGGCGCTCGGCAAGCTCGTGACCGGGCGCACCACCCTCGCTGTCGCGCACCGCCTCTCGACCATCCAGGCCGCCGACGTGATCCACGTGATCGACCACGGTCGAATCGTCGAGTCCGGTCCACACGACGAGTTGCTCGAACTCGGTGGGGCGTACGCAGCGCTGTACCGCGAGCAGTTCGGTGACGGTGACGTCGAGACCGAGACCGCCGACGGCACGGTCATGACCGACGGAACCCTTCGCCCCACGGGTCTCGAGCATGATCCGGACGCGTGCCGTCGCCGCCTCGACAGGCATCGCGCCTGACCGTCGCAACCGCTGCGTCTCCGTGGTCGCGCGAGGCACTACTCTCCAGCGACCGCACCGGTCGCAGGGCCGGGCATGGAGGTCGAACGGAGGCCAGCATGTCGAACGCGCCACGCACGCCCGACTTCGTGGATCATGCGTGGACGCCCTTGGTGTCCGCGTCGCTGGCCGATGGATTCGTCACGGTGGCGTGGGCAGACGGGACGACATTCGCCGCGTTCGCACTCTGGCTTGCCGAGAATGCCGATGGCTTCGGGCTCGAACCGGTCGTGCGCGAATCCACCCTCGACCCGCTCGACCTGCCACTCGCTGACGACCTCGCGCAGGCACGGGTCGACAGCGACGGTGCGCTGGTTCTGACGTGGCGTGACCGGTCGCCGGTCCGTGTGCACCCCGGTTGGCTCCGCCACGTCGCCGACGGGCGCCATCTCCCGTCGAGCGACCTGCCCGAGCCGTCCCCCTGGACGGCCGCCGACTTCGACGTGCCGCCGAGTGTGGATGCGGCGGGAATCCTCGACGACGACGACGTCCTCGAGCGGTGGCTCACCGCCTTGACGCGTTTCGGCATCTGCCGACTCGTCGATGCCCCGACGGAACCTGACTTCGTCGTCGATCTGCTCGAGCGCGTCGGTCCGATCAGAGACACCAACTTCGGCCCGATCTGGAGCGTGCGGGCGGACCCGACGCCCGACTCGACGGCGAACACGTCGGGGGACCTCGGCCAGCACACCGACTTGCCCACACGCGAGACTCCGCCCGGCTTCCAGTTCCTCCACTGCATCGAGAACACGGTCGACGGCGGATGGTCTCGGATGACCGATGGCCTCGCCGTCGTCGATGCGATTCGTTGCGACCACCCCGATGCCTACGAGGCTCTCACCACACTGCACTGGGTGTTCATGAACCGTTCGCCCACCGCCGACCACCGGTGGATCGGCCCGATCATCGACCAGCAGCCCGGGCACCCGCTCACGCTCCGCGCCTTCTACCCCGTGCGGAGCGCGGCGCACATGCCGGTGTCCGATGTGCCGCGGGCGTACGAATCGCTGCGCGTGTTCTCGCGGGTGGCTCGCGATCCGCGCTTCCAGATCTGCACACCGTTCCGGCCCGGCGACCTCATCGCATTCGACAATCGGCGGGTCCTCCACGGACGCGATGCATTCGAGAGCGGCGGGGCCCGCCACCTGCGCGGCTGCTACGCGGACCACGACGACCTCTACTCCCGCCTGCGCGTGCTGCGCAGAAACAACAGATCGGCAACTACATGACGTCCGTGTTCATCACCTGTGCTGTCACCGGCAGCGGCGACACCGTCGGCAAGTCCGACAAGGTGCCCGTCACCCCCGAGCAGATCGCCGACGACTGCATCGCGGCGGCTCGCGCCGGCGCCGCGGTCACGCACATCCACGTACGCGACCCGATCACCGGTGCTCCGTCGCGGGAGCTCGACCTGTACCGCGAGGTCGTCGAGCGGGTCCGCGAGTCCGATGTCGACGTGGTGATCAACCTCACCACCGGCATGGGCGGCGACCTCACGCTCGGGTCCGTCGAGCGGCCGTTGCCGCTCGCCGACTCCGGGACCGACATGGCCGGTGCCACCGAACGCATCGAACACGTCCGGCAACTCCAACCGGAGATCTGCACGCTCGACTGCGGGTCGATGAACTTCGGAGAGGGCGACTACGTGATGACGAACACCCCTGCCACGTTGCAGGAGATGTCGCGTCAGCTCCAGGCCATCGGTGTGCGACCGGAGGTCGAGGTGTTCGACACCGGCCACCTCTGGCAGGCGAAGTCGCTCGTCGATGACGGACTCATCGATGACCCGGTCATGGTGCAGCTCTGCATGGGCGTGCCCTGGGGTGCGCCACCCGACATCACCACGTTCATGGCGATGGTGAACAACGTCCCGGAATCGTGGACGTTCAGCGCCTTCGGGATCGGGCGTCATCAGTTCGACTACGTCGCGCTCGCCACGATCGCCGGCGGCAACGTCCGCGTCGGGCTCGAGGACAACCTGTATCTCGGGCGCGGCCATCTCGCCAGCAATGCCGAGTTGGTCGAGCGAGCGGTCCAGATCGTCGAGAGTCTCGGCCACTCGGTGAAAGGCCCCGACGAAGTACGTGACGACCTGGCACTCACTCGCCATGGCTGAACCGACGATTGCTCGTGCTGCAGCGGTGGGCTGCGGCGTGATCGGGGCTGGGTGGGTCGCCCGACTCCGGCTCAACGGGATCGCCGTCGCGGCGTTCGACCCCTCGCCGAACGCAGCGCGCATGATCGACGCAGTTCACGCGAACGCGGTCGAAGCCTGGGAACTCCTCGGTCTGCCCACCGATGCCGTCGGGGAGCTGGAGATGTGTGGCTCGATCGCGCAGGCGGTTGCGGACGCCGAACTCGTCGCCGAGAGCGTCCCCGAACGCCTCGAGGTCAAGCACGCGACGCTCGTCGAGATCGACGCCTCGGCGCCCGTGGACGCGATCATTGCGTCGTCCACGTCGGGTTTCCGACCCTCTCAGCTCGCCGAGCCGCTGACCCATCCCGAACGACTCGTCGTCGGTCATCCCTTCAACCCCGTGTACCTGCTCCCGCTCGTCGAGGTGGTCGGCGGAAGCCAGACGCGCTCCGCGGTGATCGAGCAAGCGATGGCGCTGTATTCCTCGCTTGGCATGCATCCGTTGCGCGTCCGCTCCGAGATCGACGCACACATCGCAGATCGGCTCCTCGAGGCGGTGTGGCGCGAGGCGCTGTGGCTGGTTGCCGACGGAGTCGCCACCACTGCTGAGATCGACGACGCGATTCGCTACGGCTTCGGTCTGCGATGGGCACAGATGGGCCTGTTCGAGACGTACCGCATCGCCGGGGGAGAAGGCGGCATGCGCCACTTCATCGCGCAGTTCGGGGAGTGCCTCACGTGGCCGTGGACGAAGCTGATGGACGTTCCCGAACTCACCGATGAGCTCATCGACACGATCGCCGAGCAGTCCGACGAGCAGTCGGGGCAGCATGACATCCGCGAGCTCGAACGCATTCGCGATCGAAACGTGGCATCGATGCTGCTCGCGCTCGAAGCCAACGGCTGGGGCGCCGGAACGACGCTTGCTGCGATGCGCGAGAGCGACTGACCGACCGTCGGTACGGTCCGCTCCGTGGGCGCGGCCGCAAAGCGACGCGTCAGGTCCGGAATCGGGCGAGCTGATCGCTGACCGAGTCGACGTTGGCGTTCATGGTGTCGACGATGTCTCGGAACTCGGTCGCCGTTTGTGCGTTGGCTCCGCTCACCTGGCTGATCGAGTCCATCGCCGTTTGCGCTGAGCTCGCTCGATCCTGGAGGCGTCCGGCGGCTTCGCCGACGCCGTCGGTGAGCTCTGAGAATGTGGTGCTCAGCCCGATCGCGCGGCCTGTGACCTCGTCGACGATGGTCACTGCTCCGGCCACGTGGTCTTGAAGGCCACCGATCTGCCGCTCGATTTGGCCGACCGACTCCACGGTCTCGTTGGCCAGCTGGCGGACTTCGTCGGCGACGACGCGGAACGAGGCGCCTGCTGGGCCGCCCGCACGTTCCGCTTCGATCCGGGCGTTCAGCGCGAGCATGTTGGTCGTCTCGGCGATCGATCGCACGACGTCGACGACCGAGTTGATCTCGGTTGCCGATCGGGCGATCCCGTCGACGACCGCACGCAGGTCGTCCGCTTCCCGCGTCGTCGAGGATGCACCGCTGCCCTGTTCGGCGTCCATCGAGTCCACGAGTTCGGCGAGGGCAGCGTCGGTCGATCGCACGAGGGCGTTGACCTCAGATTCGAGTTGATCGATCAGCGCTTTGACCTCGTCGAAACTCTGCTGTCCGCGCTCGACGTCGGCCTGTTGGGCCCGCGATCCGCGCTCGATGTGTTCGGTGAGTTGACCCATCTGGCCCGCTGAGTGGCCCAATTCGTCGGCGGTCGAGGAGATCCCTCGGACCGTGCTGCGCAGGTCACGCACCATCCGGCGGAACGACAGCCCGAACGTGTCCTCGTCGGACTTGGGGACGACGTCCACGCGCAGGCGGCCGTCTGCGATCTGCTCGGCCACGCTCGCCATGGATTGGAGTTGCGTCGTGAGTTCGTTGAACTGCTCGGCGATCTGGCCGACTTCGGTGAAGCTCTCGACGTCGATCCGGTCGGCGATCGCACCGGTCCGTGTTTGTCGCTCGATGTGCTGGACGAGTTCGATCATTGCTGTGGGCTCGCGGTGCTCGGCGACGTTGAGCCCCTCGATCTCGTGCTCGATCGGCACGCGGAGCGCGAACAGCCGGTTGATGAGCCGGAACGCCAACCAGCAACCGCCGAAGCCCCAGACGGCGGCGACCGCGATCCCGAGACCTTGGACGAGTACCTGCTCGACCAGGCCGCGCCCCGTCCCCAGAGAATCGCTGCGCCCGAAGATGCCCACTGCGAGGGTGCCCCAGACACCTGCGCCGAGGTGAACGGGGATGGCGCCGACCGCGTCGTCGAGGCCGCGTCGCTCGAGCAGTGCTTCGACCCACAGGGCGACGAGGCCACCGATCGCGCCGACGATCGCGGCGGCCCATGTCGGAAGCGCGTGCGCGCCGGCGGTGACCGCGACGAGTCCGGCGAGCGCTCCGTTCAGCGGGGCGATGGGAGTCGGGTAGCCAGCGCGCCACCAGGACACGAACAGGGCAGCGAGCAGTCCGAACGCACCACCGATCATCGTGACCGCGATGACGCCCGGCACACTCATGTCGAACGCAAGGACGGATCCGCCGTTGAAGCCGAGCCACCCGAACCAGAGCAGGATCGTGCCCGTCATCGCGAGCGGAAGGTTGGAAGGACGGATCGGCTGCGGTGTCCCGTCGGCTGCGAAGCGACCGGTTCGTGGACCGATGATCAACGCTGCGGCCAGTGCCGCCCATCCGCCGATGCTGTGAACGATCGTGGAGCCTGCGAAGTCGACGAATCCGAGCTCGCCCAGCCACCCGCCACCCCAGGTCCAATGACCGAAGACCGGGTAGATCACGGCCATCGCGAAGACGATGCCGATGTAGCCCGGGAACGAGGTGCGTTCTGCGATGGCTCCCGAGATGATCGTGACGGTCGTGCCGGCGAACACGACCTGGAACAGGAACATCGTGGTGACGTCGGGGGTTGCGGTCGTGAGGTCGATCCCGAACAGCGAGGTGCCGACGACGCCTCCGAGGTCGGTGCCGAACATGAGGCCGTAGCCGACCAACCAGAAGAGGGCCACCGCGAGTCCGAGGTCGGTCAGGTTCTTGACGGCGACGTTGATGTAGTTCTTCGCGCGAGTCATGCCCGCTTCGAGCAGGAGGAACCCACCCTGCATGAGGAGCACCAGCGCAGTGCACACCAGCAACCAGAGATGGTCGATGTCAGTCACGCTGTCGATTTCGACGTCGCGGGAGCGGTTCTTGAGGAAACCGTGACGAAAAGTCCGGGGTGTCGCCAGAAGGGCCTTCGGCGATCCTCGCGATCAGCGCGGTGCCGAGCGCGTCATCACACCGCGACGCGGTCGATTCCGTCGTGCTGTGAGAGCTCGACGCGGGCGTCGCGGATGATGCCGCGGGCGGTCTGCAGGAACAGCACGGCGATCGCCCCTCCGACGATGACATCGGGCCAGACGCTGTCGAGCAGCCACACCGACCCAGCCGCGAAGAGCACCCCGGTGTTGGCGATGAGGTCGTTGCGAGAGCAGAGCCAGGTGGAGGTCATGTTGATGTCGTCGGAGCGGTGTGCCCACAGCAGTGCGAACACGCAGGCATTGCCAGCGAGCGCCACGACACCCATGAGGGCCATGGCGTCGGCTGCAGGCGGTGTCCCATCCCACGCGCGCCAACCTGCCTGTGCCAGGACCACGATCCCGAACACGAGCTGAACGATGCCCTTGGAGAGCGACGCGCGTGCGCTCCATCCTCGGCAGCGATGGAGCACCCACAGGCTGAATGCGTAGACGAACGAGTCGCCGAGCATGTCCAACGAGTCCGCGAGAAGTGCCGTCGAGCGAGCCCACCATCCCACGCCGAACTCGACCACGAACAGGACGGCGTTGATCGCCAACGCCACCCAGAGCACGACGCGCTGGCGCTCGCCGAGCTCGGTCAGCTCGTCGCTCTTCTGGTCGCAACACGAGTCGGCCACGACTGCAGTCTTCCACTCCGGAACTCGAACCGGCCAGGGAGATCTCGCGCCCGTGGCATTCACTCGTCGCTGAGCGCATCGATGACTTCGGCCATCGAGCGTGCCGTGTTGCCCGCGAGGAAGGCGTCGCAGTACGGATGGGCCGTCGACATGCCCCGTGTCGTCGGTTCGAAGGCATCTGACGCTGCACGAGGGTTGACCCACACGATTCGGTGAGCACGGAGCGAGAGGCGCTTCATCGCCCGGTCGAGGGCTGGGGGCTCGTCGGTGTCCCAGCCGTCGGAGCAGATGAGGATCACCGCGCCGCGGGTCGCCGCCGACCAGGTTCGATGTGCCAACACGCTCGACAGGCTGCTCGCGATCCGGGTGCCGGAGAAGCGATCGCCAACCGTGTCGTTCATGTGCTCGATCGCATCGCGGCTCGACCGATGTCGGATCGCTGGGGTGATCCGGCTCACCTCTGTCGCGAAGGCGAAGACCTCGGCCTGGCGGGCACGGGCGAGCGGCCGGATCAACTGCAGGTAGACGCGTGCATAGGACTCCATCGACCCGCTCACGTCCAAGAAGACGACGATCGGGCGGGGTCGATGCTCGGGGCGTTGTCGGGCGAAGCGCATGACCTCTCCGCCGTTGCGCTGGGCGGCGCGAAGCGTTGCTCGCAACGAGATCTCACCGTTCGACGATCGGCGGCGGCGACGGGAACGGCGACGTGGCCAGTTCAACGCAGTTGCCTCGAGTTGCGTGGCGACCCGCTCGAGTTCGGCATCGTCGAGGAGGTCGAACGGCCGATCCATGTCGGCGGCGCCCGGCGCCGCCACGCGTTCGGGCACACCGACGGCGTCGTCGTCATCAGGGTCGTCGTCGTGTTCGCCCGCCGAGGGCAGCGTCGCCCACGGCAGCGTCGTCCGTTCGGTCTCGGCGTCGTCGGGCGAGCGGGTCAGTCCGATCAGCCGCTCGTCGTCGCGGTTCGTGCGTTCGGGCGGTTCGGGTCGCGGCGTTGCCGTACCCGTCCAACCCATCTCGAGATGCGGGCGAGTGTCGAACACGGCCTCGAAGACCGCGTCGAAAGTTCCGAGCTGCTCGCGTCTGGTGACGAACGCGAGCCGAAGCGCCCAATACACGTCGTCGAGTGAGAGCGGGCCGATCGCTTCGAGTCCGTGCGCACACCGCTCGACGCTGGTGAGCGTCGTCGGGAGACCCACACGCCGGAGTCGTGCCGCGTAGGCAGCGGCGAACAAGGCGCGGTCGACCCCGGCGAACAGGGTCGGTGCCGTCATCGACGCCTGAACAAGATGGCCAACACGAGTGCGACCCCGGCCGCGATCGCGATCGGGATGAGCCGCTTCGTGACGGAGTCGCCGGCGAGGTCCATGAGGTCGAGCGCCTCCACGTCGTCGGGCGAGGCCGCAGCGTGCGTCGCCGAAGCCTCCGACGCCGCGCCGCCACCATCCGCCGATGCCGCAGCGATGTCGTCGATCACTCGATCGCCCAGGAGTTCCTGTTCGATGCAGTCGACGAACTGGTCGATCAGTTTGCCCGACACCTCGGCGATCATTCCCTTGCCGAACTGAGCGACCTTGCCGGCGACCTTCAGGTCTGTCGAGATGGACACCACCGTGTGGTCGCCGTCGGCGGTCATGTCCGCGATGATCGTCGCCGACGCGTTGCCGGACCCGCGCGAGTCTCGGCCGTCGGCGGCGATCTCGATGTGGCGTGCCTCTTCGTTGATCACCGAGAACACCGCCTTGCCCGAGTAGTTCGCCGTCACCGGGCCGACTTTGATCTTCACCGTGCCTTGGTACTCGTTGCCGTCCTGCCCGCTGAGCGCTGCGCCTGGCAGGCAAGGCGTGATCGCCGGGATGTCCGTGAGTATCTCCCACGCGCGTTCGATCGGCGCGTTCACTCGGAACTCGTTGTCCAGCTTCATCGTCGTGCGTCTCCTTCGTGGTGGTCGGCGGCGTCTGTCGCCCCCGTCGTCGCGGCGGCGCGACGGTGTCTGATCGAGTACCAGCGAGCGCCGATGGCGGCGGCCCATCCGGCGAGCCCGATGGACGCGCTGCCCTGCGCGAGCAGGAACAACTCGTGGTGCGCGAGGATCACGACGACGCTCCGGTCGCTGCACTCACGAGGCGATCTCCTCGGTCGCAGTCCGCAACGTCGCGAGATCGTCGGGCGTCTTCGCGAGTGCTCCGATCGTGGTGGTCGCGGTGGTTCGTTCGAGGTCGGCGACACCGAGTGAGTGCAAGGCGCTGACCCAATCGATTGCTTCGGCGAGACCGGGTGGCTTGTCCAGGTCGAGCGATCGTGAGGTCGAGACGAACGCCGTCGCAGCCTCGACCAGGGCCACCGAGGCGCCTGGCACGCGTCGCCGCACGATCTCGGCGGCGCGCTCGACGGACGGGTAGTCGATCCAGTGGTAGTAGCACCGCCGTTTGAGGGCGTCGTGGAGCTCGCGATTCCGGTTCGAGGTGAGGATCACCACCGGTGGTGTCTCGGCGCGGAACGTGCCGACCTCGGGGACGGTCACCGAGGCCTCTCCGAGGAACTCGAGGAGCAGCGCCTCGAACTCGTCATCGGAGCGATCGATCTCATCGATCAGCAACACGGCTGGCGTCTGTTCCGTGCGTACCGCCCGGAGGAGTGGGCGGTCGAGGAGGTATTCGGAGGTGAAGAGATCGGTGCCGTCGAGCGAGGTCCCGTTCGCCTCGGCCAGCCGAATCGCGAGCATCTGGCGTGGGTGGTTCCATTCGTAGATCGCCTCCGCGGCCGTGATGCCCTCGTAGCACTGGAGTCGGATCAGCTCGGAGCCGAGAGATTGCGCGAGAGCCTTGGCAGCGGTGGTCTTGCCGACACCGGGTTCGCCTTCGAGCAGGAGTGGTTGGCCAAGGCGCATCGCCAAAAAGAGCGCCATCGAGAGCCCGTCGTCGACGAGGTAGTCGACCGAGTCGAGCGCTGCTCGCAGCTCGCCGAGGGTCGGTGTCTCGTTCGTCATGCGTCCGACCCGAGGAGCGCGTGGTAGTCGTCCCACGTGTCGACGTCGAGCGGCACCGGGCCGTCGACCTGGACCTCGACGACTGGCCAAGCGCCGGACTCGAGCAACTTCCAGACCGCCTTGTCGCCCTGCAACGCGCGGAGTGCGTCGAAGGTCGACGACGCGAACCAGAAGGGATGCCCGCGACCGTCGTCGTACCGGCACACGCCGATCGACGCAGGGCTGTGCTCGCACGAGTCGCACAAGGCGGCAACAGCATCGGGCGACACACCGGGCTGATCGCCGAGCATCAGAACGAGCGCATCGGCGCGGGGATCGACCTCGTCGAGTGCGGCCACGATCGATGAGGAACACCCAGAGGTGTAGTGCACGTTGTCGACGGCGATGAACCCGTCGAGTTCGACCGCGGCCCGCACGTCATCGCCGGCTCCACCGAGCGCGACCAATCGCTGATCGAAGTCGCACCGTCGTGCGACGTCGAGCGATGCGTCGAGCAGAGTGCGGCCGCGGTACTCGAGCAGCTGCTTGGGTTGGCCGAGCCGGCTCGATCGCCCAGCGGCGAGCACGAGACCGGTGGTGAACGATCTCGCGTCGCTCACGCGGCGCCCGCCTCCTCGGCGAATCGCGTGCGGCATCCGGGGTTGCAGAACCAGTGGTCGGTGCCGTCATGGCGGAAGTGCGGCGTGTCGTCGACGACCGTGACGGTCATTCCGCACACCGGGTCGGTCGCCGACACAGGTCGGCTCGGTTCGGTGATCGCCGGAGCGGCGAGCCCGTCGACACGGATCGCTCTGACGAGCGACGCGAGGATCGACAGCGCGATCTCCTCGGCGGTGCGAGCACCGATGTCGATGCCGACGGGACTGTGGACCCGGCTCCGCTCGTCGTCGTGGAGGTCGAGCGAGGCGAGCACGGCGTCACCGCGTGTTCGGCTCGCCACGAGGCCAATGAACTCGACGCCGGCATCGAGCGCCGCCCGAATGGTCGACTCCTCGTCGCGACCGTGGCTCGCGATGAGGACGGCGGTCGCGCCGGCGACGGCATCGGTGTCGTGGATCGTCTCGGCTGCCACGCCGAGATGGGTCCCGAGGGACACGAGCGCGTCGGCGATCGGCGTCGCGCCGACGACCGCAACGCGAGCGGCCGGGAGCTTCGGCTCCAAGAAGACCTCGATCGCTCCGCCGGACAGGCACGGGTTCACGACGGTGACGGCGCCCGGCGACTCCGGGAAGTTCTCACCGTCGCCGGGCAGGATCCGGAGCAGTGTGGATTCACCGGCGTCGAGCGCGTCGAGCGCGGTCGAACGCACGGATTCCTCCGCGCACTGACCGCCCACGAAGCCCTCGATCGAACCGTCGGGCAACACGATCGCCGCGTCGCCGGGGCGCGCCGACGTCGGGCACTGTGCGCGCACGACGGTCGCCTGTACGAAACGGCGACGCTGAGCCGCCAGCTCAGCCACGCGGGCAGCGTGCTGTTGTGACGCGATCACGCCGCCGCGTCCCGTGGATCTCTCGCCACACCGGCCATCAGATCGGTGGGGTGTGGTTGCCGCGCATCGCCTCCCAGACCCGGCTGGGTGTGAGCGGCATGTCGGCGTGACGGATCCCGTAGGGCTTGAGCGCGTCCACCACCGCGTTGACGATCGCCGGTGGCGAGCCGACGGTGGCCGACTCTCCCACGCCCTTCGCGCCGATCGGATGGTGCGGCGACGGGGTGACGGTGTGGCCGGTCTCCCAGTCGGGAACCTCCATGGCCGTCGGAATGAGGTAGTCCATCAGCGAACCCGCGAGGCAGTTGCCCTCCTCGTCGAACGAGATCATCTCCATCAGCGCCATGCCGACACCGTCGGCGAGTCCGCCATGGACCTGGCCCTCGATGATCATCGGGTTGATCTGGGTGCCGCAGTCATCGACCGCAACGAACCGACGGACCTTCACCTCGGCGGTGCCGGGGTCCACGTCGACCACGCAGATGTACGCACCGAACGGGTAGGTCAGGTTCTCCGGGTTGTAGCAGATCTGCGCCTCGAGGCCGCCTTCCAGCCCCTCGGGCAGATCGCCGGCACCGTGCGCCTTCATCGCGATGTCCTGGATGGTCACGGCCTTCTCGGGGTCGCCCTTCACGCGGAACGTGCCGGCCTCGTACTCGATGTCGGCAACGCTCGCCTCCAACATCCCCGACGCGATGATCTGCGCCTTGTCGCGGACCTTGCGTGCCACGAGCGCTGCGGCGGCGCCCGACACCGGAGTCGAGCGGCTGCCGTACGTGCCGAGACCGAACGGTGTGTTGTCGGTGTCGCCGTGGACGACGTCGATGTCCTCCGGTGGGATGCCGATCTCCTGAGCGATGATCTGGGCGAATGTGGTCTCGTGCCCCTGACCCTGGGTCTTCACCGAGAGGCGGACCACGGCCTTGCCGGTCGGATGCACGCGGAGTTCGCAGCCGTCGGCCATTCCGAGGCCGAGGATGTCCATGTCTTTGCGAGGCCCGGCACCCACCGCTTCGGTGAAGAACGAGATGCCGATGCCCATCAGCTCGCCGCGCTCGCGCTTCTCGGCTTGTTCCCGCCGCAGCTCGTCGTAGCCCGCCATCGCCATGGCCTTGCGCATCGTCGGCTCGTAGTCACCCGAGTCGTAGACCCATCCGGTCTTGGACTCGTACGGGAACTGCTCCGGCTGGATGAAGTTCTTCAACCGGAGCTCCGCTGGATCCATGTCGAGGTCATACGCCAACACATCGACCATGCGCTCGATGAGGTACACCGCCTCGGTGATGCGGAACGAACACGCGTAGGCCACGCCGCCCGGTGCCTTGTTCGTGTAGACCGCGCTCATGTGTGCGTGGGCTGCTTCGAGGTCGTAGCTGCCCGTGAACACGCCGAAGAATCCGGCGGGGTACTTCACCGGCGCGGCCACGCCATTGAACGCTCCGTGGTCGGCGAGTACCTCGGTGCGCACGGCGCGGATCTTGCCGTCCTTCGTCGCGGCGATCTCGCCGCGCATGATGTAGTCGCGGGCGAAGCCGGTCGACACGAGGTTCTCGGTGCGATCCTCCATCCACTTCACGGGCTTGCCGATCAGCAACGAGGCCACGATCGCGCACACGTAGCCCGGGTAGATGGGGACCTTGTTGCCGAAGCCGCCGCCGATGTCGGGCGCGATCACACGGATCTTGTGTTCCGGCAACCCGGCCACCAGCGCGTAGACCGTGCGGTGCGCGTGGGGTGCCTGAGTGGTGCTCCAGAGCGTGAGCTTGCCCGACACCGGGTCGAGGTCGGCGACCGCCCCGCAGGTCTCCATCGGCGCCGGGTGGACTCGCGGGTACACGATGTCTTCGTGCACCACGATGCCGTGCTCGCGTGCATCGGCGAACACGGCCTCCGTGGCCTCGGCATCGCCGGCATCCCAGTCGAAGCAGTGGTTGTCGGTCTTGCCGTCGAGGTCGTCGCGGATCACCGGCGCGTCGGGTGCCAGAGCTTGGCGCACGTCGATCACCGGGTCGAGCCAGTCGTACTCGACGTCGATCAACTCGAGTGCGTCTCGTGCGGAGTAGCGATCCTCGGCGACGACGAAAGCCACCTCCTGGTGCTGGAAGCGCACCTTGTCGGTGGCCAGGACTGCCTGCACGTCGTTCGAGAGGGTGGGCATCCACGCGAGGTTGTGCGCGGCGAGGTCTTCGCCGGTGACCACGGCTTTCACCTTCGGGTGCGCCTCTGCCGCGGACTTGTCGATGCTGACGATCCGAGCGTGGGCCATCGGCGCTCGCAGGATCGCGAGGTGCAGCATTCCGGGAAGGTTGACGTCGTCGCAGAACTGTCCGCGACCGCGCACCAGACGCGGGTCTTCTTTGCGGAGCATGCGGCCGAAGCCGTTGGGCTTGTGGTCGTTCAGATTGTTGTCGGGGGTGGGAACGGCGTTGGTGTTCTCCTCGACCGGATCTTCGGTGACGGTCATGACGCGCTCACTTCCACAGGGGTTTCCTGTTCCTTCTTTGCCGCCCACTGGATCGAGCGGATGATCGTCGAGTAGCCGGTGCACCGGCAGATCTGACCGCTGATCGCTTCGCGGATCTCGGCGTCGGTGGGGTCGGGGTTGCGGTCGAGCAGTGCTCGTGCCGTCATCATCATCCCGGGTGTGCAGAAGCCGCACTGCAGGCCGTGGCACTGGATGAAGCCTTCCTGAACCGGGTCGAGCGTGCCGTCGGTCTCCATGCCTTCGACGGTGCGGACATCGTGGCCGTGTGTCATCGCGGCGAGCGTGGTGCAGCTCTTCACGGGCTCGTCGTCGACCCACACGACGCACGTGCCGCAGTTGCTCGTGTCACAGCCCCAGTGGGTGCCGGTGAGGCCGAGGTGGTCGCGGATGTGGTGCACGAGAAGGGTGCGTGGTTCGACGTCGCGGGTGACTTCCTCACCGTTGACGTTCATCGTGACTTCCATGACGTTCAGTCCTGTCCTGTCGCGCGAGCGACGGCTTTGCGGAGCGATCGGATCGTCAGCTCCTTGGCGAGGTGGGCTTTGTAATCCGCGGTCCCGCGGGTGTCGGTGCTGGGGCTGGAGTTGTCGGAGGCGATCTGGCCGACGGTGGCGTACAGCTCCTCAGACGGCGTCTGGCCGCGGAGCGCTGCCGAGATCGGCTCGACGTTGGTCAGGTTGGGGCCGACGGCGCATAGCCCGACCCGTCCGTCCGCGATCACGGCGTCGGCTCCCGGGCCGTCCATCGTGACCGCGGCTCCGGCGGAGGCGACTGCCCAGTCGCCAGCTCGTCGCTCCACCTTGTGGTAGGCGCTTCCCGAGTTCGCGAGCAGCGGGATCCGTACTTCGGTGAGGATCTCCCCGTCTGCCACGGCGGTCTCGTACGGGCCGCGGTGGAAGTCGTGCATCGACACGACGCGCTCACCGTCGCGCGAGCGGATCACGCACGATGCGTTGATCGCGTCACACACGGCTGACAGGTCCTCGGACGGGTCGGCCTGACAGAGCGAGCCACCGAGGGTGCCTCGGTTGCGCACCACCGGGTCGGCGATGACCTTCTCCGCATCGCGGAAGATCGGCAGCACGCCGGCGAGGGCGTCGCTCTCGAGGAGCTCGCGGTGGCGCGTCATCGCCCCGATCCGCACCTCGCTGCCGGTCACCTCGATGTAGCCCAACTCGTCGGCGAGATCGTTGATGTCGATCAGGTACTCGGGCGTCGCGAGCCGCAGCTTCATCATCGGAATGAGGCTGTGGCCGCCAGCCACGAGCCGGGCTTCGTCGCCGAGCCGTTCCATCAGTGCGATCGCATGATCGACACTCGTCGCCCGCTCGTATTCGAACGGTGCAGGTACCTGCATGGTGTTCCCCTTGTCTCCTCGAGAACGCGCCGCCTGGAAGTGGTCGACGTCGTTTCCCCCGGGGCGCACTCTCCTGGCATCGCACCCGAGCGTCAATCGCGACTCAAGCGATCGCTTAAGTTGCAGCGGGTGCAGGTCCAGCGACACGACGAGCAGGTGGAATGACACCGGCGCAGCTCAGGACGTTCGCGGCAGTGGCAAGCCACGGGAGCTCGCGACGTGCGGCCGCCGAGCTGGGCGTGTCGGAAGCCGCGGTGTCGGGCCACGTGGGCGCGCTGCGCAAGGAACTCGGCGATGACCTGTTCCATCGGACCGGCGAAGGTTTGAGCTTCACGCCGGGTGGTCTCCGCCTCGCCGCCCGGGCTGTGGAGATGCTGGGCCTGCAGGACCGCACCCTCCACGAGATCCGAGCCGCGGCCGACGGGCAACGGGTGTTGCGCATCGCGGTGTCGTCGCTGTTCGCAGAGGTCGCGGCACCAGGGTTGATCGAGCTGTTCACGTCCCGAGCGGACGACCTCGTGGTCGAGTTGAGCGAAGCGGCCCCCGAGCAATTCGGCCGCCTGCTCACATCGCGTGCTGCCGACGTGGCGATCGGTCCTGCGGTGCGGTCGTTGCCGGACACGCTGAGGACCACGGAGTTCCTCCGCTACCAGCTGTTGGTCGTGGTTGGAAGTGGCCACGGCCTCGGTGGCCGACGCGTCCGCGCCCGTGACCTCGTCGAACATCAGTGGCTGCTCGGTCCATCGGCGGTCGACCCGGCGAGCAGCGCGAGTCGGATCCTCCGACACTTCAAGGTGCCGGAATCAGCACAGAGGATCTATCCGAACCACGCAGCCGCGCTCAACGACGCACGAGCCGGGCTCGGCCTCGCACTGTGTCCAGCGCACCGTGCGACTGCGGAGCTGGCCGATGGCCGGCTGACTCGGGTCGAGGTGCCGGGTGCGTCGGTCGACGGTGTGTGGGCGACGTTCTCACTGCGCCGCGGTGACGACAATCCGCTCACGAACGAGATCGTGCGGTTCGCGTCGACGCCGCGAGCACTCCAGGCCATGCTCACGGGAAGCGGTGCCGACGTGACGCGGTTCAAGCCCCGCGTCCACGTGACGCTCTGGAGCTGAATGGGCGCGCCGACGTTCCTGCGCTGACCCCGATCGCGGGCGGTCACGTGATGGCGGGTTCACGCCGATGCAGCGGTGCGGGTCGTTGCGAAGCGGTCGACGAGCTCAGGCGGCTGCGGGTGTTCGAGCGTCGAGCCGACCCACGTTGCCGACGCATCAGCGAACCGGTGGTACAGGCGCTGTGCGAGGTCATGTGCTTCGGTACCCGGCCACTTCGACGGGAGGAGCGCCGCAGGTACGTCGATCGTCCGAAGCCGAACTCGGCGGAGATCGTGGACCAACATCGTCCGTAGCGCGAACGCGTCAGCACCTTCGGCGTCAGCGGCGCAACGCTCGACGCGGTGATGGAACGCCAGGAGTCTCCGATAGTCGTGGGCGACCTCGTCGAGCTGCAGAGCGAGTCCGAAGAAGCCCGCGTTCACGAGTTCGTCGACTTCGGCGAACTCCATCGCCCCCGTTGGCAGGAGTACATCCGGCGAGATCGAGCGAGCCAGGACGAGTGCCTGGTCCGCCTCGTGGGCCGGAGAGCCCAGGACACCCCGCGACAGCGGGACGAAACCGTGCCACCGGAGCTGGGTGACCACCTGCTCCCTGTGCGTCGGCTCGAGGTTCGCGCCGTCGACGAACACCACGCCCCAGCGCCCCGGCCACGTCGGGTCGGCACGGTGGTAGATCCGCTGCTCGGCTTCGAGCGTCTCGGCGAGGGCCGTCTCGGTCAGCGAGTAGCGGCTCTGTCGACCCACGCGCTCGTTGTCGAGCCATCCCTCGGCGACCAACCGGGTCATCGAGGTCCGAACGAGGCGCTCGTTGAAGCCGAGTGCGTCGGTCAACTTGAACAGCTGCGCCAGCCACACGCTGGAGGTGGCCGGCTGGATCGTGTCGCCGAAGATCGTCACGAGGACGGTGCGCGCCGTGTTCTGCGGTCGAGCCACCCACTCGTCGATGAGCGACGTCGGGTCGTCAGCCATCTTTGGTGCGGTCGACGACGCGGACCGCCTTGCCCTGTGAACGCGGCACATCGCCCACGTCGACCACCGACACGGTCGCCGACACGCCCACGCGGTCCTTCACCTGCGCGAGGAGTCGTGCTCCCAACTCGTCGGCGTCGGCGGTCGAACCCGGCGTGCGTTCGACCTCGATCGCGAGTGTCTTCATGTTGTCGTGGCGGTCGACGATGAGCTGGAAGTGCGGCGACAGGTCGTCGAACTCGACGATCTGCGACTCGATCTGCGATGGGAACACGTTGACGCCCCGGATGATCAACATGTCGTCGGAGCGGCCCGAGATCCGTTCGATCCGACGCATCGTTCGCGCAGTGCCGGGAAGGAGTCGGGTGAGGTCGCGGGTGCGGTAGCGCACGACCGGGAACGCCTCTTTCGTGAGCGACGTGAACACCAGCTCGCCGAACTCGCCATCGGGCAACACGACGCCGGTCTCGGGGTCGATGATCTCGGGGTAGAAGTGATCCTCCCACACCGTCGGGCCGTCCTTGGTCTCCACGCACTCCTGGGCCACACCGGGTCCGATCACTTCGGACAGGCCGTAGATGTCGACGGCGTCGATTCCGAGGCGGGCCTCGATCTCACTGCGCAGTCCGTCGGTCCAGGGCTCCGCACCGAAGATCCCGACCTCGAGCGAGCTCGATGCCGGGTCCATCCCGGCGCGCTCCATCTCGTCGATCAGGTTGAGGCAGTACGACGGCGTGACGAGAATGACGCGCGGCTCGAAGTCGGCGATGAGTTGAACTTGCTTCTGCGTCTGGCCGCCTGACATCGGCACGACCGTGCAGCCGAGCTTCTCGGCGCCGTAGTGGGCTCCCAACCCGCCGGTGAAGAGGCCGTATCCGTAGGCCACGTGAGCGATGTCGCCCGGGCGTCCACCTGCCGCGTGGATCGATCGTGCGACGACGTGCGCCCACATGTCGATGTCACGCTGGGTGTAGCCGACGACCGTCGGCTTGCCGGTGGTGCCCGACGAGGCGTGTAGTCGTACCAGTTGTTCTCGTGGCACGGCGAACATCCCGAACGGATAGTTCTGTCGCAGGTGCTCCTTCGTCAGGATCGGGAACGACGCGAGGTCGGCGAGATCGTTCAGGTCGTCGGGATGCGCACCGGCGTCGTCGAAGGCCTGGCGGTAGTGGTCGACGTTGTCGTAGGCGCTGTGCAGCGTGGCGCGCAATCGTTCGAGTTGGAGCGATCGCAGCTCGTCGACGCTCGCCGTCTCGATCGCGTCGTACGCATTCGTGGTCATCGTGTTCGTCCCCCTGGTGACTGCATCCGTGGTTCGCCGAGATCTGGTCGTCACCAGACGGCGTTCGCGTCGATGTCGAGCACTTCTCGCATTCGGGTCATCAGCGGAGCGAAGTGTTCGGAGCGCTCGGTGCGCGCCGAGTTGGCCGGAGCGACCTCGGGCGTGGCGACGCCGAATCGGTCGCTGATCTTGATGGCGAGCGGCGCAGCGAGGTCCGCGAGCGAGCCGTCGACCAGCCCGTTCGCGATGGCTTCGTCGGTGTCCGATGTCGGCGTGACCAAGCTCCCGAGGAGCGGAGTCAGCGCGTGCAACGCGATGACGATGCGATCCCGGGCGACCTGATCGCCGAGCAGCCGATCGAGGAGTGCGTCGGCGTGCCGTCGGTGAAACGCCTCGTCGCGCGCTGCGGTCGCGGCGAGGTCGCGCAGCCCAGGGTCGCTCGAGTGCGCGAGCTGCTCCCAGCGCATCGCCTCCGCCGTGTCGTACAGCCAGTGCCGAACCAACGCTTCGGCCCAATCGGTGGTCACGTACTCGGCGAGTGCGCACGAGCGATAGTCCTCGGCGTCTCGGTAGGCGAGATGGTCGACGGAGGCATCGGTGGCCTCGACGCCTCGTGCCGCGAGCACGTGTTCGTACAGCATCACGGCATGGCCGAGTTCGTCCTGGCCGATGCTCGAGAAAGCCAGATCTTCTTCCAGAAACGGCGCCACGCCGATCCACTCGGTGTGCTGCTGGCCCATGAGGTGCTCGTCGTCCGCGAACGCGAGCAGGAGATCGATACCGGTATCGCTCATGACGCGGTCTCGCGCTGTTCCTTGCGGCGAGCAGCAACGGCCATGCCGTCGTGGTGTCGATGCGGACGGTCGACGTCAGCTCCGAGGTCGCCGGCGGTGCCCGCGATCACGTGATCGCGGCGGACCAGCCAGATCCGGTTCCCCTCCGAGCGGCGGACGTAGGTGTCGCGTGCCATCACCATGGCGAGTTCGTCGTCGGCAGCGTCGAGCGCACCAGCGTGCCGGTACTCGTCCTTGCCGTCCTTCTTCAGGAACACTTCGTAGATCATGCGCGCATCACCTCGACGGTCTCGTTGCACGATTCGCAGCGATGCACGGACCGACAGCGGCTCGGGCCGAACATGGACTGCTCCGCGGTGACGGTCCCGCAGCGTGGGCACGACGCGGTTCGCGGTGCGACCTCGACCGCCACCGTGAACGCGTCGGCGAGCGAGTCTCGGGCTCGTTGGCTCATCCGGTCGGGTGTCCACTGCGTGGTTCGGACCCAGCGCACCATCACCGTGTCGACGAACCCGATCGAGCGCACGGCACTGCGGACGTCCTCGGCGATGATGCCGAGCGCCGGACACCCCGCGAAGGTCGGGATCAGATCGATCTCGACCAGTCGATCGGGATGCACGCGGAGCCGTTCGAGCAGACCGAGGTCGACGATCGACACTCCTGGATACTCAGGGTCGTCGACCGAGGTGACAGCAGCCAGGACCTCGGCTTCGAGGTCGAGCGACACCGTCATGCCGGCACCAGCTCGTCAGCGCGCGTGTCCATTGCTTCGCGGACCCATCGGGTGCGCTCCCAGTTGGAACGTGCGTCGTTGATGCGGCGCGCCGAGTCGGGTCCGCCCTGTGCGAGGGTCTTCTTCAGCGGCTCCCAGTCGATCGGGCCGACGTCCCAACGTCCCGCGGCCTCGTCGTACGCGAGGTCGGGTGCCGGGATGGTGAAGCCGTAGCTCTGGAGGAGCGGGACGAACTTCTGCACCCACCGCTCACGGAGCACCTCGTTGCGTTCGGACTTGATGTGCCACCGCAACAGGACGTCGTTCGGCTTCGAGTCGGGTCCGAACAGCTGCAGTGCCGGCCAGAACCAGCGGTTCAGTGACTGCTGGAACAGCTCGCGTTGAGCTTCGGTCCCCTCGGCGATTCGCATCATCCGGTCCTCGCCGAGTCGCATGTGGAAGCCCTCTTCGCTGATGATCCGTTTCAGGATGCGGCGGTACGGGCCGTACGAGCAGTTCTTGAACACGGCCTGTTGGCTGGCGAGTGCAGCAGCATCGACCAAGAAGGCGATGGCGACCTGATCACCCCACGTGACCGCCTGGTAGTGGAACACGTTGTGAAATCGGCTCTTGCCGGCAAACAGGTCTTCGAGCATCGCCGTGCGTGTCTTGATGCCCATGTCGGCGGCCACCATGTAGAGCAGGTGGCCGTGGCCGATCTCGTCTTGGGTCTTCGCGAGCACGGCCATCTTGTGACGCAGGCCCGGGGTCTTGGGGATCCAGTCGCGTTCGGTGAGCCCGCCCATGAGCTCGGAGTTGGCGTGCATCTCGATGAACGAGAACACCGCCACGCGGTACGCATCGGGCATGTCGTCGTCGACTTCGACGATTCCGCCGTCATCGAGGAACGCTTCGAACTCGTCCATGTCGGTCCAGGTCCTGCCGGTGGCCATCAGAATATGATACTCGGATTCAACTCGCCAGGTCAATTGTGTGTCATGTCTGAATCCGATGCTTGCCGTCCCCGCCATGGGCATGAACCGTTGCCAGCTTCGGTCGACTGCGGACGAGTGGCGTTCAGCGGCCGATGAAGTTCGGCGGCCGCTTCTCCATGAACGCAGTGATGCCCTCGACGTAGTCGGGCGCTCCGGCGAGCGCACCCTGTGCATCGGCTTCCGCGGCGAGCACGGCCTCGAAGTCGGCCACGCCGTCGGCGACCGCGTGCACGATGCGCTTCGACGCGGCGAACGCGGCAGTCGGGCCGGTTCCGATCCGCTGCGCGAGTTCCTCGACGCGCGGGCCGAGTTCGTCGTCGGGCACCACGTGGTTCACGAGCCCGACAGCGGCCGCTTCGGTGCCGTCGAGCAGACGGCTGGTGTAGATCAGCTCGAGCGCCCGGTGGGGCCCGATCCGCTGCACCAGCGCCGCGTGACCGCCGGAGTCGAGCACGCAGCCGATGTTGGCGAAGGGCGAGCCGAGGCGGCTGTGCTCGGCGGCAATGATCACGTCGCACGCCATCGCAAGCCCGAATCCGACGCCGAGAGCCGGGCCGTGGACGGCAGCGATCGTCGGCATCGGAAGGTTCCTGAGCTTGGCGACGACCGGATTGAACAGGCCAGCGAGAATCGCTCGGGCGTCCTCCTCGAGCGGTTGAGCGTTCGACAGGTCGCGTCCGGCCGAAAAGCCGCGACCGGCGCCGCGCACCACGACCACCCGGGCATCGGTACAACCGTCGAGCACCTCGTGGAGTCGAGCGACCATGGCGTCATCGAGGCTGTTGAGCACGTCGGGTCGATTCAGCGTGATCATCGCTCCGGCGTCGGAGAGGTCGAGGGTGACGGCATCGCTGGACATGAACCGTTTCTAGTCGTTCGCGTCGAGGTCGAGGAGAGGTGGGCGTGGCACGGTCAGTGCGGCGCGGCCGCAGGGCGGAACTCACGAACTGCGTCGATGAACGCGCCGGCATGCGCGTCGGTGATCTCCGTCGACAGCGCGATGAAGCCGCGACGCGCGATGTAGAAGCCTCGTTCGAGGCAATGGAAGAAGAACAGCTCGCGCAATCGGTCGTCGGCGTCGTGGAGGTCGCGGGTCGACGTGACGGGTCCGGGCGTTCCGTGCACATTCATCAGCGATCCCTGACCGGAGACGCTCATCGGGAGGTTCATCGATTCGAACGCGTCCTCCAGCGAACGACGGAGGCGGTCGCCGCGCGCGTGGACCGTTTCGAGTGTTTCCGCGACGAGCAGATCGGCGGTTGCGCATCCGGCTGCCATCGACACGACGTTGTTGTTGAAGGTGCCGGCATGGCCGAGCGATCCGCCGGTGTCGAAGTGGCACATCACGTCCCGAGATCCGCCGAACGCGCCGAAGGTGAAGCCGCCGGCGACGTACTTCCCGAGCGTCGTGATGTCGGGCGCAACGTCGACGAGCTGCTGCGCACCGCCCCACGAGAACCGTGAGGTCATCACCTCGTCGAAGATCAGCAGTGCCCCGGACTGCTCGCAGTGCGACCGGAGGGCATCGAGGAATCCGTCGAGCGCGGGGATGCAACCACCCGAACCCTGCATCGGCTCGACGAGGACGGCACCGATGCGCTCGCCGTGCGCGTCGAACGCGTCGGCCACGCTGTCGAAGTCGTTGTAGTCGCAGAGCACCCAATGGTGCGGCACGTCGACGGGCGCCGGCTCCTCGCCGAATGTCAACACGCCACCGTGGTAGCCACTCCGAAACACCAGCACGTGGTCACGCTGGGTGTGGTGGAGGGCGACGGCAAGTGCCATCAGGTTCGCCTCGGTCCCCGAGTTCGTGAATCGCACCTGCTCGATGGAATCGAAGCGATCGATGAGGTGTTCGGCGAGCCGCACTTCGTCGCGATGTACCGAGCCGTATGACCAGCCGCCCTCGATCGCTTCGATCGCTGCTCGGCGCACGGGCTCGGGCGAGTGCCCGAGAAGACCTGCGGTGTAGTTGCCCAGCAGGTCGAGGTATTGATGTCCGTCGACGTCGTGGAGCAGACAACCCTCGGCCGACGCGACGCGAAAGGGAAACGGGTCGAAGTGGAGCACCGACCGGGTGTTGGCGCCAGGCATTGCGTCGCGTGCGCGTCGATCCCATTCGTGGCTGGCGGGTCGAGCGGCCGCGTAGTCGGCCCGAGCGTGTGAGACAGCGGCGTCGAGGTCCATGCGGCAGTGTCGCCGGTCGCAGTCAGCGGGCGACGATCGATTCCCAGGCGTGGTCGAGGAGTCCGTCGACCGATGCGCGGGTGAGTGGGCCGTGGCCGACGAGCATGCGCAGCCAGAGTGGGCTGAAGAGGAGGTCGATGACGATGTCGACGTCGAGGTCGGCGCGCAGTTCTCCTCGATCGATGCCCGCTCGAATCGTGGCGACCGATCGTTCGTGTCGGGCGGCGACGAATCGACTGCGGAACAGCTCGGCGACCTCCTCGTCGCCCTGACTGTCGGCCACGAGTTGGCGGATGATCGCACCGGTGGGCGACGCGAAGACGTACGCGGTGCGCTGCATCTGGTTCCGGAGGTCCTCGCGGGTATTGGCAGAGCCGGTGCCGGGCGCGTCGGTGTCGAGTCGGTGCTCGAGCGCAGCGAGCACCACCGCCACTTTCGTCGGCCACCACCGATAGATCGTCTGACGGCCGACCTTCGCCTCTCGGGCGATGTCGTTGATCGTCACGCGATTCGGGCCGCGCTCGGCGATCAGGTCGAACGTCGCGTCGAGGATGCGTCGGTGCGCATCGGGGTCGCGGTGTGGTCCGTGGGTCGGCACACCGAGGACCGTAACGGATTGTCGAGAACAGCGGTCTCCAAGGAGCGTCGCTGATCCACCGAGAGCAATTCCGCATCCGAACGACCCGAGTGTCGATGACACGGGCTGCTGGCGCCGACCGACTGCGGCCCCGGAGTGATCGAGGGGGTTGATCGCAGCATCAGAGCCGCAGTCGGTTCGACGTGGTTCAGCATCGTCGCGTTGCGAGTCAAACGTGTGCCTGTTCTGTGAACGGGTGACGAACAGAACCTCAACCGTTTCGGCGCCGATCGTGGAACTCGACATCGGCGAGACGACCCCGGCCGGCCCGTCGACGGTATCGAGCCCGTGCAATCGGCGTTGCGTCTCGATGAACTCTGAGCGACTCGGCCGAAGAACTCTGTCACTCGGCGCTGCGACGTGTCACACTCGGCGTCTCGACACGGGAGGGTGGACGAATGACGAACTATCGACGGGGACGCCGGCGCGCGCTGGTCGCGGCAGTGGCATGCATCGGATCAACGGTTGTGGCGGTCGTTCCGAACGGCATCGCGAACGCGTTGCCCACCGACCTGGTGTTCACCCAGTACATCGAGGGTTCGAGCAACAACAAGGCCATCGAGATCTCGAATCTCGGCCCGGACTCGGTCGATCTGTCGACGTTGAGCGTCGACCGTTACTCGAACGGCGGCAGCACGCCGACGGCGATCGCGCTCGTGGGCACCGTCGCTGCGGGCGAGTCGTTCGTGTTGGCGAACTCGAGCGCGAATGCTGCCATCCTCGCGGTCGCCGACCAGACCAGTGGCAATGCCAACTGGAACGGTGACGACGGCATCGTGCTGAGCGACGGCGACGGCAACGTCATCGACTCGTTCGGCCGTTTCGAGGAAGACCCCGGTTCGCAGTGGGTTGGCATCATCGACTCCTCGGTCACCACGCAGAACGACACGCTGTGTCGCAACGCCGACATCACCTCGGGTGACACGGACTTCACCGATGTGTTCGACCCGTCGGCCGAGTGGTTCGCGAACGGCGAGGACAACACAGAAGGCCTCGGCAACCCGACCTGCGAACCGCAGGCCGTCGGAGACCTCATCATCACGCAGTACATCGAGGGATCGAGCAACAACAAGGCGATCGAGATCGCCAACTTCACCGGTGCCACGCTCGACCTGAACAACTATGTGATCGAGGTGTACGCGAACGGCGCCGTGGCGCCGACCTCGACCGTCGGCCTCGCTGTCGAACCGATCGAGAACGACAGCGTCTACGTGGTCGCCAACCCGAGCGCGAACGCCGCCATCGTCACGGTGGCGAACGAGACCAGCGGATCGATCAACTGGAATGGTGACGACGCCATCGTGTTGCGCAACGTCGCCGCCGGAACCGTGGCCGACTCGATCGGCCGGATCGGTGAAGACCCCGGCAGTGCGTGGTCGAACAACGGGGTGAGCACGCAGAACGACACGCTGTGCCGCAATGCGACCATCGGTTCGACCGGTGGCGACACCGATGCGACCAACGAGTTCGACCCGTCGGCCGAGTACACCTCGCTCGGTCAGGACTCCGTGATCGGACTCGGCGAGATCGGATGCATCGACACCTCCGCCGGTGAGTGTGGCGCCCCCGGGACCACGCTCATCAGTGTCATCCAAGGCAGTGGCGCGGCGTCGCCGCTCGATGGCCAGACCGTGGTCATCGAAGGCGTCGTGGTGGCCGACTTCCAGGACCCGACCCTCATCGGTGGCTTCCACGTCCAGGAAGAGGATGTCGATGTCGATGCCGACCCGAGCACGTCGGAGGGCATCTACGTCTTCGACGGCGGCTTCGGCGTCGACGTGTCGGTCGGCGACACCGTTCGGGTTCGCGCTGTAGTCGACGAGTTCTTCGAACTCACCGAACTCACTGCGGTCAGCGACGTCGTGGTGTGTGAGGACATCGTCGGAACGGCGACGCCGTTCATACTCTCGCTGCCCTATCCGGTCGGCTTCGACCTCGAGACCATCGAGGGCATGGCCGTCGACATTCCCGGTCCGCTCGCTGTCACCGACACCTTCAACGCCGCTCGCTTCGGTGAAGTGCGCGTGTCGATCAACGAGCCGCTCGTCAACCCGACGCAGGCCGCCCAGCCGGGTCCTGCCGCAAGTGCGGTCGGCGAACTCAACGACCGCAGCCAGGTGCTGCTCGACGATGCTCGCAGCGGCTCGGAACTGTTCCCGGCGTCGTACTTCGGCTCCGACAACACCCTGCGCCGTGGCGACACCTTCACCGGCACGCTTCCCACGGTCTTGCAGTACGGCTTCAACGCGTATCGATTCCAGCCGCTGATCGACGCGTCGGTGCCCGACATCTTCACCCGGGTCGACGAACGGCCCGACGGCCCGCCCGAGGTGGGCGGTGACCTCAGCGTCGCCAGCTTCAACGTCCTCAACTACTTCCTCACGCTCAACGAGCGCGGTGCCGACACCGAGGTCGAGCGCATCCGCCAACGCGACAAGATCGTCACCGCCGTGACTGAGATGGATGCCGCCGTGGTCGGCCTGATCGAGCTCGAGAACGGTGGCGCAGCGCTCACCGACCTCGTCGCCGGCTTCAATGACGCGACCTCCCCGGACACGTATGCCGAGATCACCACGGGCACGATCGGCACCGACGCGATCACGGTTGGCTTCGTCTACCAGCCGGCACTCGTCATGCCGGTCGGAGCCTTCACGGTTCTCGACGGTTCGGTCGACCCGCGGTTCATCGACTCGAAGAACCGTCCCATCCTGATCCAGACGTTCGAGACCGTCGACGGCGGCGACCGATTCACACTCGCCGTTGCACACCTCAAGTCGAAGGGGTCGCCCTGCGACGACGTCGGTGATCCGAACGCGAACGACGAGCAGGGCAACTGCAACGGCACGCGCACGCTCGCTGCAGAGGCGCTCGTGGACTACCTGGCCACCGACCCCACGGGCAGTGGCAGCGACGACTTCCTGATCATGGGCGACATCAACGCCTACCCGAACGAGGACCCGATCACGGCGTTCACCGACGCCGGCTATGTCGACCTCATCACGCAGTTCCACCCAGATGCCCAGAGCTTCGTGTTCTTCGGCGAAGGCGGTCGACTCGACCACGCGCTGGCCAGCCCGTCGCTCGCGCCGAGCATCACGACCGCCGACGAGTGGTCGATCAATGCCGCCGAGCCGCGAGGACTCGACTACAACACGGCCGACGACGGCGACAACCCGCCGCAGCTCTACGTCGCCGACGAGTTCCGCTCGTCGGATCACGATCCGGTGATCGTCGGCCTCGAGTTCGGACCCGATGAGGCGCTGATGGTCGTCGGGAGCATCGATGCCCAGGGCCGCCCGCCCGTCCGCGATCGTCCGCTCCTCGCGCTGGTCGAGGATCTCGGAATCGACGTGATGCTCGTCGACGACGACGTGGCCACGGCCGCAGCCGCCGCCGACAAGGATCTCGTGATCATTTCGTCGTCGGTGTCGCCGATCATCGTCGGCTCGGAGTTCCGCGACGTCGCGGTGCCGCTGGTGTCGTGGGAGGGCTTCCTCTTCGACGACCTCGGGTTCAACACCGGCGGCCAGCGACGCAACGGGGAGACCTCGACGCGACAGTCGGTGGTGGACATCGTCGACGACACGCATCCGCTCTCCGCTGGCTACTCCGGCGTCCAGACCGTCGCG
>JBGCFW010000259.1:0-13392 GCA_045107155.1 Ilumatobacter sp.
GGGAATCGCTCGACCAGTCGACCGACGGCCACCTCGGTCTCGAGGCGTGCGAGCGCCGCACCCAGGCAGAAGTGCGCTCCGTAACCGAATCCGAGGTGCGCTCGCGAGTTGTCCCGATCGAACGTCAGCGTCGTGGGTTCGTCGAACACGTCTGGGTCCCGGTTCGCACCCAACACGCCGAGGAACACGGTCTGGCCGCGCCGCATCGCCACGTCGTGTCGCTCGTGGTCTTCACCGACAACGCGCACCATCAGCTTCGTGCTCCCGTCGAAGCGATGAAGTTCCTCGAGTGCGGCGCCGAGCAGTGTCGGGTCGGCGACCAACCGGCCCATCGCCTCGCCGTCGTCGAGGAGCGACTTCACCGAGTTGCCGATCAGATTGGTCGTCGTCTCGTGGCCGCCGAACAGGAGCAGCGTCAGAGCGCCCACCAACTCTGACGAGGTGAGGCCGACCGAGGGGTCGTCGTTGGTGACCTCGATGAGTGCCGAGATGAAGTTGTCGGCGGGCTCGGCCCGGTAGCGCTCGATGAGCGCACCGAAGTAGTCCGCGAACTTCGCCGTGCCAGCGACCGCCTTCTCGACGCCGGCGGACCGGTCGGACGAACCGAACACGATCGCCGACAGCTGGTCGCTCCAGTGTTTGAACTCGTCGCGGTCCTCCGGCGGTACACCGAGGAGTTCGGCGATCACGATGGCCGGGAGCGGGAACGCGAAGTCGTCGATCACGTCGACGTCGGCGCGATCATCGAACGCCTCGAGGAGCTCGTCGACGACGGCTTCGATCCGTGGCCGGAGTGCGGCCACGCGGCCCGGTGTGAACGCTCGCCGAAGGGGCTCGCGCAGGCGGGCGTGATCGGGCGGGTCGTGGAACACCATCCAGCCGCGCAGCAGCTCGAATGTCGGACCCATCGCCGCCCGCGCGTCGTCGTCGAGGCGCGCTTCGAGTGGCGTGAGGCGATCGCTCGAGAGCCGCAGGTCGTGAAAGCCCGATCGGACGGCCTCGTGTGTGGTGAGCAGCCATGCTCGATGTCGTTCCAACCACACCACTGGACCCAGTTCGCGGAGGTCGGCGAAGACGGCGTGTGGGTTGGCGATCGACGATGGTGTGAGCAGATCGACGTCGCTCGTCGGTGCTGCACTCATCGCCCGGGACCGCGCAACAGTGAGACGACGCAAGCGTTCGCGTCGACACCGGCAGCTCCTCCGCCCATGGTCTCGAGGAGCGCGATCTCGGCGCCCGCGACCTGTCGATCGCCGGCCTCGCCCCGGAGCTGCCACACGAGTTCGGCGGTCTGTGCGAGCCCGGTCGCGCCGAGCGGATGGCCGCGTGAGAGCAACCCACCGCTCGGGTTGACGGGCGACCTCCCGCCGATCGCTGTGTGTCCGGCAGGAGCGAGCTCGGCGCCGTGGCCCCGTTCGCAGAGGCCGAGCGCCTCGAGCGTGACCACTTCGCCGATGGTGAACGCATCGTGTACTTCGAACACGTCGACCTCGTCGATCGTGAGCCTCGCGTCGCCGAACGCTCGCTGCGCCGTGGATCGAACGGTCTCGAACCCCCACGGTTCGTCGCTGCCGGAATTCCACCATGCGCCCGACGAGCGCTGGCTCGTGAGGATCTCGACGTCGCCGTCCTCGTAGGGCGTGATGACGGCAGCGCCGGCTCCGTCGGACATCGGGCAGCACTGCAACAAGGTGAGTGGCCCGGCGATCAGACGGCTCTCGAGCACCTCGTCGAGCGACGGCGGTCGGTCGCCGAGGTGAGCTCGTGGATTGAGCGCACCGTTGGCCTTGTTCTTCACGGCGACGTGAGCGAGCAGCTCGGGGTCGACACCGTAGGTCTGCAGATAGCGGTTCGCCTGCAGCGCGTAGAGCGCCGGCATCGCGAGTCCGGTGCGGCCTTCGGGGTCAGATGGCTCGGGGACGATCGGCCCGGCGAACTGGGTGGACAGTTGCTCGACACCGATCGCGATCGCGTTGTGCGCGCGCCCCGACCGGACCGCCTCATGCGCTTCGTGCAGTGCCACGGTGCCACTCGCACAGGCGGCCTCGATGTTGAACGCAGGCACGCCGCCGAGCCCGACGCCGGCCAGCACGCGGTTCGCGAGTCCTGGCGCGCCGAACACGGAACCGACGAAGGCCAGGTCGATCTCGGCAGGATCGATCTGTGCGTCGTCGATCGCTTCGAGCGCTGCGGCCCACGCCAGCTCCTCGACGCGTCGCTCCGCGAGCCTCCCGAAGTTCGATGTGCCGACGCCGCGGATACCCGTGCGAGTCGTACTCATCGATCGGCTGCCATCACGATGTCGCCCTCGCTGGTACCCGTCACGCGGACGCTGTCACCCACGTTCGGTTCGGGACCGTCGAGGTGAGCCAGCACCCGCGGTCCGCCGTCGAGGTCGACGTAGGCGAGGACGAACGGAGGTGTCCGATCGCCGACGCGGATGTGAACCGTGCTCGCCGACCACACGGTTCCGCCCGGGCCGAAGGCCGACTCGACCGTGTCGCTCAGGCACCTCTCGCAACGCGGATCTCGCCGCGTCGAACGGTGCCCGCACGCGGTACACGTCGAGCCGGCGATCGTGGTACCGACGACCAATGGTCGGGGATCGGCAGGTGTCGGAGGAGCAGCCACCGACCCATGCAAGCAGGTGTGGTCACGCCCGGCCGAGGTCGGCTCGCTCACAGGTGGTTTCGTGTCCTGATCGTCGGATCGGCGACGGCAGTGTCGGAGCAAACGACCGGCACGTGACCGTACTGAAACGTTTGCGTCGGCTTTCTCGCCCCGATGTCGGGCGTTTTCTGCCACGCAAACGGCAGCTCGAGCAGCGCCGGTTCGTGCCGAGCGGCGCGTGCGGGGAACACTGCGCAGGTGGTTCGAGCGAAAGGAGATCGTCGATGGACGTCCGCGGGTTGATGCGTCAGGCAGCGCGATTGAACGCGAACCGGCTCGCCGTCGTCCACGGTGATCGACGATTGACCTTCGACGAAGCGTGGCGGCGAGGGCTGCGCATGGCGAATGCGCTGCTCGACCTCGGGTTGCAGCCCGGAGACCGTGTCGGCGTGCTCGAGGACAACAGCATCGAGGCACAGGACTTCTTCGCCGGTGCGACCGCTGCACACCTCGTCCGCGTTCCGCTCTACGCGCGCAACTCGCGCGAGTCGCACATCCACATGCTTTCCCACACCGGCTGTCGAGCGGTTGTGGTGTCCGAGCACTACGCGGAGGAGATCGAGTCGATCCGCGATGAGCTGCCCACCGTCGAGCATGTGATCGTGCGCGGCCGCCACGATGGTGCGAGCTATGACGACTGGCTCGCCGGGTTCCCCGACACCGAGCCCGAGGTGACGATCGATCCTGACGACTGGTACATCATTCGCCACACCGGTGGTACGACGGGGAAGTCCAAGGGCGTCGCGTACTCGCATCGGTCATGGCTCGCCGCCGGGCGCGATTGGTTCTACAACTTCCCGCCGATGGTGGCGGGCGAGAAGTGCCTCCACGTCGGGCCGATCTCGCACGGCTCCGGCTACCTCTACACGCCGACCTGGCTCAGTGGCGGCTGCAACGTGTTGCTCGACCACTTCGACCCCGCCGACACGATCGACGTGATGGAGCGCGAAGGCATCGGCTTCATGTTCGCGGTGCCGGCGATGCTCAACGCGCTCGCGCGGGAACCCTCCGCCCGGTCGCGTGACTGGTCGAAGCTGCGGGTGATCCAGATCGGCGGTGCACCGATCTCGGACGAGACGGCGCTCCTTGGGCGTGACGTGTTCGGCGACGTGCTCTACCAAGGGTTCGGCCAAACGGAGGCGCTGCCGGTGTGCATGATGGGCCCCGAGGAGTGGTTCTCTGCGGTGGAGGGTTCGAACCCGCTGCGTTCGACTGGTCGCGCACTGCCGTTCGCGTATCTGCAGATCCGTGATCCGGAGGACTCGGCGGTGGAGATGCCGATCGGGGAGGAGGGAGAGATCGCCGTGAAGTGCGACGGTCAGATGCTGGAGTTCTGGGACAACCCGGAAGCGACTGCCGAGCGGATCACCGCCGACGGTTTCGTGCTGACGGGCGACATCGGCCGCCTCGATGCAAACGGCTACCTGTACGTGCTGGACCGCAAGGACGACATGATCATCTCCGGCGGTTTCAACATCTGGCCCGCTGAGCTCGAGAATGTGATCGCCGACCATCCAGCCGTCGTCGAGGTCGCCGTGTTCGCCGTGCCGCACGAGCGGTGGGGTGAGTCGCCGATGGCCGTGTGTACCGTGGCCGACGGAACCTCGCCCGAGGACCAGACGGTGGTCGACGAGATCAACGCGCTGTGCGCCGAACGCCTCGGGTCGTACAAGAAGCCCTCGGCTGTCGAGCTGCGACTCGAACCTCTCCCGAAGAGCCCGGTCGGCAAGATCCAACGTCGGACACTACGCGAGCGCCACTGGGCAGACACCGACCGTCGCATTGCCGGAGTCTGAACTCACTCGAGCGCGATCAGCGCGGCAGCGACGGCGACCTTCTTCGGATCCCGGCTGCGATACGCCGACTGCCGCGCCGAGCGAAGCGATCCAGCGGCGCTCGTTCCCTGAGCCAGTTCCGCGTGAGCGCGTTCCATGAGGGGCACCGTCGCGGCGTCGTTCACGACCGTGGTCGGAGCGATCACCGATCGGACACCGATGCCGAGCAACGCGCTGGCGGTTCCGATGAGCTCATCGCCGGTCGACACGCCGGTCGTGGCTGAATTGCACGCGGGAAGGACCACGATCTCGGGCGGTGCTCGAAGCTCTTCGAGATCGAACACCGTCATCGGTCCGTCTGCCATGCGGAGCGAGGAGAACATCGGGCTGTCGGCGCGAAACGTTCCGTGACACGCGATGTGCACGACAGAGCCCTCCTCCAGGAGTGAAAGCGCGGCCTCGACGGTCGCCTCGTCCCCTTCGACGGAGGTGGCGTGTCGGTAGTGAGGGGCGATCGCGGCTGATTCGGCGGTGGCGTGTTCGAGACCGGGGCCGACGATGACCCGAAGTTCTCGCTGCGGTGTCGAGCGAGCCTCACGTGCGCTCCATCGTCGGGCGCTCGGTGAGACCGAGAAGTCCCTGTCGCGCAGTGACCGAAGCGATCCCCAGGCGACTCCGTACAAGCGACCTGTCGGCACGATCACGGCCGGCTCCTCGGCCAATGCGAGGGGGAGCATCAATCGAGCGTCCAGACGCGTGGCGCAATCGTCGAGTGATTCGACGGCCGCTTCGATCGAGGCGCTGGACGCATTGCCCCGTGCAGCCCGGCTGAGTGCGAAGCGGGCGTCGTCGACGATCGGAGTGATCGCAGACAAGTCACCGAGGTCGTGGAACCGACAACGACGGCGTCGCACGAGGACTACGCCGATTCGACCACGGTGTTCGACGAACTCGACGAGCTGACAGTCGCCGAGTGCCTCGAAGAGCTGATCGAGGTCGAGTCGCTCGGCGAGTTCGTGGGAGCCTTCGGTTCGACGCGCGACTTCGCGGACACGCACCTCTTGCTCGGTGACTGCTCGAACTGCATCGGATCGCGCTGCCTCCGGTGCAGCGAGCGCTTGACGCTGCACGTCGCGCAGGCGCCTGCGCTCCGCACGCAGTGTTTCGCGCCGTGCGGGGGACGGCTGGGTTCTGTCGAGCGCGTTCGCCCGCACGAACTCGGCCGATCGAAGGATCTGGCGAGGCTTTCCGCCGAGGACAGCCAGGTCGACACCCAGGTCCGCAAGGTCGCCCGCGTGAACGGTCGCGCCGGCGCGGAGTTCGGTTGCCCCGAGGGTCGCTTGATGGAGCAGCACCATCCGGAGACCGGCCTCGACCGCTCGCTTCGCGCCTGAGATGTCGTTCTGGAGGTAGCGAAGCCGCGCGGTTGCCAACCATGCCGTGGCGCGGCGATGAGGGCTGCCGTGGCGTCGTGCGCCCGCCGCAGCCTCCAGGTGGCGAGCGGCCAGTTTCGAGTCTCCGGCGCGAATGGCGAGTTCAGCGGCAGCGACCCGCACCGAGACCGCCTCCGCTGGCCACCCGGCGGCCGCGAGTTCGAGTGCGATCTGGTCGACGCGTTCAGCAGACGACCGGTCGTTGTCTCGATCCGAGGGCGCGTCGAGCAGCGTCGACCGGATGAACAGTGCCTCGGCGACTGCTGCCCAACCGGTTCGTCCGGTCGCTCGGAACTCCTCGTGAGCCCGCTCGGCGAGACCGCCTGCCATCTCGTGAAGGCCCGCAGCAGCGCACGCCCGTGCGTGGAGCAGGCGGGCCTCTGCGAGGTCGTTCACGTCACCGGCGTCTTCCAGCGATGCGACGGCGACGGCTGCCTCATCGCACGCTTCGGTGAGTAACCCGGCTGCGAGGAGCACCTCGCTCCTGTCGGCGGCGAGCACCCCACGGGAGCGGCCCGGAAATCCGACGGCGCGGTAGGCGGCTTCGGCGCGTTCGAAACCGTCGAGCGCTTCGACGATTGCCCCGATGCGTCCGGCGGCGAACGCAGCGTTGTGCGCCGCACAGCCGGCGAGAAAGTCCTGGGACTGCTCGTTCGCCAAACGCTCGGCCGTCAGCGCGTCGTCGATGGCGCGGACGTGGTCGCCGCGGTACGCGTACGCATTGCCGCGATTCGACAGCAACCGAATCTCGACCAGGCGGTCGGATCCAGAGCGAATGGCGGGCAGTGCCGCCGAATAGGACTCGATCGCTTCGGCGATTCGCCCGATCTGGACGTAGGCCAGGCCCTTGCGCATCTCGAGTTCGCCGCGAGCGGCGGCCGACTCGAGTCCGGTGATCGTCTGAGCGAGCTCGAGCGCCCGCTCCGGCTCACCCGTCATCGTGAGCACGTTGACGTGAGCGCTCTGAATCTCGGCCACCCGGGCGGTCAGGCCGAGGTCGAGCGCGACTTGCTCGGCCGCCTCGAGCTCGCGCCGGGCGCGCCCCAGCTCGTTGAGCTCGCGAAGCGCGAGCCCGTTCGCGAGGCGGGCGATGACTGCGGCCTCCGAGCGCGGATCGGCGCCGTCGAGCACTGTGAGCGCGCTTCGCCGCGCCTCCTCGGGTGAGGAGTGCCTGTGCGCGAGTGCTTCCTCGGCCTGTGCGACCCACCACTGCTCACCGGGGTCTCCATCCATTTTCCTAGTATCACGGACACGATGTCGGGCTCATGTCACTCGACACGAGAGGGAGACTGCGATGAGCGGCGATTCTGAACCCAGCGACCACACTAAGGGGACATCCGGGCCTGCCCCGGACGCCAAAGATCCGGAGACCGGCGAGGTGGCGCGGGAAGAACAGGACCCGTCCGATCGCCCGAGCCCTCCGTTCACCGTCGACGGCGTGTCTCGCGTCGGGGTGGTTTCAACCGCATCGGGCGGAGTGGTCGTTCGTCCGGGTGAGTGGACGATCGACCTCCGAGCAGCCGGCACGAACGCGGAGTCCGTGATCGAGCTGCTCGGCGGCGAGGCCGTCGTCGTCGCCCAACCGGTCGACCTTCGGAGGGCGGAACGACTCGCGGTGCTTCGGATCGACGTTCGGGACGAACGAGCCTTCGCGGATCGTCTCGCCAAGCTCGCCGAAGGAAGCACCTCCGACAAAGCTGTTCGCTCGGCGACTCGCCCTCACGCAGTCTTTCTGGTGGGCGCACTCACTGCCGCACCGATGCACCTGTCGCCGATGCATCTGTCGCCGATGCACCTCTCGGCTGGATATGGAGGCGACCCGACGAGGTTCTGGTACTCCAGCACCGCTCGCCCCGCGCCGGCTCCGAGCGGCGATCTGGTTGTCACAGCGAGCTGCGAGGCGGGGCCGATCATCGCGATTCTCGACACTGGCGTGCCGAAAACTCTCGCGGCGGCGAACCCGAAGAAGTCTGACGTCGAGTTGCCGAATCCGGATGGCTCCGTCCTGGTGGATCGAGCCGACGTCAACGATGACAGATATCTCGACATCGCTGCTGGTCACACCACGTTCATTCGCTCGATCATCACGCGAGCTGCACCATCGGCACAGGTCTGGTGCCTCGGCGTCATGGAGAACGATGGCGATGGTGACGAGGCGCACGTTGCGGACGCACTGCTGCACGTCTTCGACACGCTTCCGAAAGAGGACCTCCACCGGTTGATCGTCAACCTCTCGTTCGGTGGCTACTACGACGGTGATGTCGAACCCCCGATGGTTGCAGCTGCGATCCGGCTGCTCACCGACGGTGGGGCCGTGGTCGTGGCCGCGGCAGGGAACGACGGCATCTGCCGCAAGCAATTCCCTGCAGCAATGGGCGAAGTCGTCGGAGTCGGGGCCCTCGGGCCGTGTGGCCCTGCGCCGTTCTCGAACCATGGTCCGTGGGTCGAAGCCTCCGCCCCGGGGGAGGATCTCGTCAGTGAGTTCTTCTCGAACTTCGACGGCGCATTCGAGCCGGTCGATCAAGCCTTCGACGACATCGACAAGTTCGACGGATGGGCGATGTGGAGCGGCACCTCGTTCGCAACGCCGGCGGTGGTCGGAGCGATCGCCGAGGCCATGAGCATCCGCTCGCTGACGGCGCGTGAGGCGCTCGACCTGGTCGTGCGACGACCTGGCCTCTTGCGGATCCCGGACTACGGAGTCGTCGTCAACCGGATCTTCTGAGGCGAGTTTGCCGCAGCCGGCTGGTCGGTGTCGGGCTCCACCGGTCCGTTTCGGCGAGGGTTCCGAAGACTCTTCGGCCGTCGTGTATCACGATCCGCCGAACCGACTCTGGTTGGTCGTGAGTATCCGTGTGACGACGATGAGCCTGCGTTGCGTACAGTCGCAATCCATGGACGTCGGCGAACTGCTCCGGCGGATCGGCGAGGGCGACCAGCGAGCATGGGACGAGATCGTCGAACGTTTCGCTGGCCTCGTGTGGTCCGTTGCACGCGGCTACCGCCTCGGCGCGCTCACCGACGACGTCGTGCAGACCGTGTGGCTCCGGCTCGCCGAACACAGCGATCGAATCCGCAACCCCGACATGCTCGCTTCGTGGCTCGCGACCACGACTCGCAACGAAGCGCTCCGCGTCTCGAAGAAGCAGGCGAAGTCGGTGAGCCTCGCCGAGTACCCGGAACGCACCGACAACTCGGTGTCCGACCTCGACGAACTCATCGCCGACGACGACACCCGAGGCCACGTGCTCAAGGCATTCGCGCTGCTCCCCGACAAGGATCGAGAGCTGCTGCGACTGCTCTGCACCGTGCCGCCGCTCGACTACGCGACCGTCGCCGAGATGCTCGGTCGCTCGATCGGCAGCATCGGCCCCAGCCGAAACCGAGCCCTCGCGAAGCTCCGCAAGCTGCTCCCGGACGGCCTCGACGACACGACCTCCCGCCGGTCGACTGACACGACCGGCGACGAACGAAAGGATGCGGTGGAATGAACCCCCCAGACCACCACGGCACGAACGACGGTATGGCCGAGGCCGTGCCGCCCGACCGAGAAGCCGACGATCGCATGTCCACCCAGGAGGGCGACGCAATGCTCGCGCTCCTCGGTGAAGCGCTCGCCACGAGCGACCCAGTTCCCGACCACGTCGTCGACGCGGCGAAGGGCGCCTTCACCTGGCGCACTATCGACGCGGAGTTGGCTGAGCTGGTGTTCGATTCGGCCAACGACCTCGCCGGCGTTCGCAGCGAGGACATGGATCGCCAGATGACCTTCCAAGCGCCGGGTGTCGAGATCGAGGTGATGGTCACCGACGAGTCGTCGCGCCGCCTGATCGGCCAGCTGATCCCGCCTGCTGAGATGCGCATCGACGTGATCGCCGGCGACGACATCACCAGCGTCGAGAGCGATCGCCTCGGCCGGTTCAGCTTCGACGATCTCGCGCCCGGTCCTGTTCGACTCGTGGTGCTCGGTGCGAACGGCGAGACCCTCGTGCAAACCGAGTGGGTCATCTTCTGACGGCGCGAATCTGACACGTCGACTGCCGAAGATCGTCGCAGATTTTCGACGATCTGGTGTATCAGACACCGGGCATTCGCCCTCTTCACAGGTGTACGTCGAGCGGCCCCGAGGTCGGCCTCGATGACACCCGTCAAACGTCCCCGATCGGGGAGGGAGAGAAGAGGAGAACAAGATGGCCGACAGCAACGATCGACACGACCAGCGCCGGAACGAGATCCGTCCGGTGAAGCGTCGGGTCGAAGACGAACTGCTCTCGAAGAAGAACGTCCACGGCGTGGACATCGCCGAGAAGATCACCGACGGCGAAGCGACCGGAGAACTCTCGATCGTGGTGTACGTCGAGGAAAAGGGAGGGCGGCTCGCTGCCAAGGACAAGGTCCCCGAAGAGATCGACGGCATCAAGACCGACGTCCAGGTGGCCGAGGTCTTCCGCCCACACCCAGCCCTGCTGCTGCAGGACGACGTCGAGATCCACCCCGACGAGGTGCGCTACGACACCCTGCAGGGCGGCATGAGCATCGGGCCGTGCCGCTCGATCTTCAAAGAGCCCCCGGAGGTCGACACCGCCGGGAACTACGTGTTCACGGGCACGCTGGGTTGCATCGTCACTGATCGCACCAGCGGCGACCCGATGATGCTCACCAACTTCCACGTCGCCTGTGTGGACGACACGTGGTCGGTCGGTGATCGTATCTCGCAGCCGAGTCTGGTCGACACCGGTTCGTGCCCGACCGACGACGTGGGTGCGATCGTCCGCGCCGTGCTGAGCTCGAACGTCGACGGGGCCGTGTTGTCGATCGACAGCCGCCCGACGTCGTGCGAGATCCTCGAGATCGGCGACATCACGGGCACCGCCACGACCACCGACGGTGCCGCAGTGCGCAAGCGTGGCCGCACAACCGGCTACACCCATGGTGAGGTGACCTCGGTCGACTACACGACCGCAATCGACTATGGCGACGGCATCGGCAGCGTCACCTTCTACGACCAGATCCGCATCGCTGTCGACTCCTCGCAGTCGACTCAGTTCGGCAACAGCGGCGACTCCGGCTCTGTCGTCGTCGACGCGAACGACAAGGTCGTCGGGCTCTACTTCGCCGGCACCAGCGACGGCTCGCTTGGCGTGGCCAACCCCATCGCGGTGGTCCTCGACGAGCTCGACGTCGACATGTGCACCTCGGGTCCGAAGCTGCTCAAGGAGGGGCCGAAGGAGATTCTCAAGGAGGGCCTCAAGGAGTGGCACGACGAGATCTACAAGCTGCGCCCTGACAAGTGGGTCAAGGAGCAGGTCAAGGAGTTCAAGGAGAAGGAACTCAAAGAGCTCAAGGAGTTCGGCAAGGATTGGAAGGAGTACGCCTACGAGAAGGGCGACTGGGAGAACACCCCGTTCGATCCGCCCGTGTTCGACAACCCGGTCCGTCCTCCGGTGGGTGGTCGCCCACCGTTCGGCGGCCGTCCGCCGCTCGGTCGCTTCGACGCAGCCCGCCGCCGATCCGGTGCGCGACCCGCGGCGGATGCCGGACTGGTGATCGACTTCACAGCCATGGCTCCGAGCGAGGTCCCGAATCCGGTCGCTCTCGATGGAGCATCGGCAACGGTGCTTGCCTGGGACGGCACCATGCCGACGCTCGCCCGCATCGATGCGTGGAGCGGGACCGCCGGTCTGAACGTCGACTACCAGACGTCGATCGTGCTCTGTTCGGCCTGCCCGAAGGTCGCTGTCACGCTCGAGCACTTCTCGAGCGCGCCCACGGTCGAGGCCTACGACGCCGACGGCACGCTCCTCGACAGCCAGACGATGTCCTCGAACGGACCGGAGACCCTCGTGCTCGACGGCCGCGGCGCCGGCATCCGACGGCTCGTGATCGACGCTCCTCAGAACGAGACCCTCCTGTATCGCGTCGAGTGCATGGACGGCTGCGGCTGCAAGCCGCCCGGCGAGAAACCGCCGATCTTCGAGAAGCCGCCCATCGGTGAAAAGCCCCCCTTCACCGAGAAGGGCTTCGTCGAGGGACCGGTCCGCCCGTTCATCGGCCAGGACCTCCGCCCCGACCTGCGGCGCGGGGCCCTGATGAACGAGCAGACAGGCCGGCGTGCGAGCTGATCCTCCCAGCGGCACCGTGCTGTGCCTGGCCGACGCCCGCGACCACTCGCTCGGGTGGTTGCGGGCGTCGGTTGCCGATCTCGTCGTCGTCACCGTCGACGAGATCGGCCGGTCCGCCGGGTTCACCCTTCATCAGCAACGGCCGAACGGCGACGGCCGACCCGGGCCGTCGGTCGCCGGTCTCGGGCTCCATGGCGCCGAGCTCGACCTCGACGCCATGGTCTCGGTGTACTGCCGAGTGCCCGTCGTGGGCGTCGACCATCTCGGATTCGAGGCAGTCGACGCCTCGTACGCCGCCGCAGAGTGGAATGCGCTCCTGATCGGATGGTTGCAGGTCCTCGGCGACCGGGTCGTCAACCGACCGCTGCCTCACGGTCTCGCCGGGCGATGGGCCTCGCTGGACTCGTGGGCGGTGCTCGCCCACGACGCCGGTCTCGACGCGGTCACGAGTCGTCACGACGCCGTCGCCGTGCAGCGACGCGAGCGTGACGACGTCATCGTCGTCGGGAGTCGGGTGTTCTCGCCGCATCGACTGTCGGACGATCGTGTCGATGGCTTCCGTTCGCTCGCTCGGGCAATCGGCAGTGACATCGTCGGCTTCTCGGCGACCGATGGTTGGACCAGCGGGCCGCTGCTCGACCTGGCGGGCAACCCGTGCCCGATGCTGACCGACCTCGACGCTGCAGGACGACACGCCGTGGCGACCGTACTCGCGGCGCCCGGCGCTGGGCGGCGCAACGATCGGAGGGTGGCGTGATCCTCATTCTCGGGATCCCCAGCGAGCCGCCGGTGGCGATGCTCGCCGATGCACTCGAACGCGCCGGCTGCGAATTCACGATGGTGAACCAGCGGGAGTTCCTCGATCATCGCCTCGACGTGACGATCCGGAACGGGCGGCCGCAGGGATCGCTCACGATGGAAGGTCGACGCATCGACATCGATGACATCAGCGCCGTGTACGTCCGTCTGTCGGACCATCGGGTGCTCCCCGAACGCGACGGCTTACCCGACGATGACCCTCGAGCGGTGCACATCGATCGGCTGCACGAACGGTGGATTCGACTTCTGGACGTGTTGCCGGCCGTGGTGGTGAACCGCCTCGGCGCGATGGCCTCGAATTCCTCGAAGCCGTACCAGACCGAACTCATCAACCGGGTGGGTCTCGACACGCCGACGACGCTCGTCACCTCCGACCCTGACGCCGCACGCCATTTCATCGAACAGCATCGCGACGTCGGTGGGGTGATCTTCAAGTCGGTGAGTGGGGTGCGTTCGATCGTGCGTCGGATGAGTGAGGAGGATGCCGATCGGCTCGACCTCCTCGTGAGGTGCCCGACGCAGTTCCAAGCCTTCGTGCCCGGCGACGACGTGCGTGTCCACGTGGTCGGTGAC
>JBGCFW010000026.1:0-7467 GCA_045107155.1 Ilumatobacter sp.
TGTGGGCTCGAGACAGCCGCTCGTACACGCCGAGCAGCAAGAGGACGGCGATGATCGCCACCGACAGTGCACCGAGTTCACCGAGGGCCCCGGCGATCGTTCCACGCTGGAAGAACACCGCGGCACCGAGCGCCACGACCACGATGCTGGAGCCCACGACTCGCCATCGATGTCGCGACGAGCTCGTCGTTTCCGGGTGTTCATCCGCCACGAGGGCCAACGTAGGCAAGTTCGCGACGTCGGACACGGCGCTTCGCGGGGTCGTGCTCGAATGTTCATGCGCGCGCAACGCGTGCGTCAAGGAACTGCCCGGCAGGGCCGTGTCGGGAACGTCGGCACACGCCATGTCCGGTCATCGACCCTCCCGCTCGAGAACTTGAACGATTTCTCAAGAACGTCAACGAATCGTCACGGCGCCCTGGTGGCGACGACAAACCCCTGGCGGGCGACCACCGAACGCGAGAATTCGAAACAGCTTCAGCGCGTTGAGCGTTCGCGGCTCACGCCGTCGGCAACCGCTGCAGCGGCGACCGCGCGTGCGACCGCCATCGACACCTCCGTGTCGAACACCGACGGCATGATGTTCTCGGCGGTCAGCGCTTCGTCGCTCACCGCAGCAGCGATCGCTTCGGCGGCGGCGAGTTTCATGCCCTCGGTGATGTCGGAAGCGTGCGCATCGAGCGCGCCCCGGAAGATGCCGGGGAAGGCGAGCACGTTGTTGATCTGGTTGGGGTAGTCGCTGCGACCCGTGCCCATCACCGCGACTCGATCACCGACGAGTTCGGGCTTGATCTCCGGATCAGGGTTGGCCATCGCGAACACGATCGGGGCGTCGGCCATGTTGTCGATGTCCTCGACGGTCAAGATGTCCGGTGCGCTCACACCGATGAAGACGTCGGCGCCGTGCATCGCATCGGACAGCGGGCCCTGCACACCATCAGGGTTGGTGTTCTCGGCGAACCACTGCTTCCAGCTGTTCAAGCCGCCACGACCGTCGTACACGGCACCCTTCGAGTCGACACCGATGATCTTGCCCGCACCGGCACCCATGAGGATCTTGCCGATCGCCACACCTGCTGCGCCGACGCCCGAGATCACGATCGTCAGCTCCTCCATCTTCTTGCCGGTGAGCCGAAGCGCGTTTTCCAGCGCGGCGAGTGTCACCACGGCGGTGCCGTGCTGGTCGTCGTGGAACACCGGAATGTCGAGGGCTTCCTTGAGCGCTTCTTCGACCTGGAATGCGCCCGGGGCTGCGATGTCTTCGAGGTTGACCCCACCGAAGGTCGGTGCGAGCCGGATGACCGTCTCGATGATCTCCTCCGGGGTCTCGACGTCGAGACAGATGGGGAACGCGTCGACGCCCGCGAACTCCTTGAACAACAGCGCCTTGCCCTCCATCACGGGCATCGCGCCCTTCGGACCGATGTCGCCGAGACCGAGCACAGCAGTCCCGTCGGACACGATTGCCACGGTGTTGCGACGGATCGTGTACTGATCGGCCAGCGCCTCGTCGTCAGCGATCGCTGTGCACACACGGGCCACACCCGGCGTGTAGGCCATCGACAGGTCGTCTTGGTCGCCGACAGGACACAGCGAGAGCACCTCGATCTTGCCACCTTCGTGCATGCGGAACGTGCGGTCGTGCCAGTCATGCAGCGTGATGCCATCGGTCCCCTCGACCGCCGCGACCACCTCTTTCTGGTGCGCAACGCTCGAGCAGTTGACGACGATCTCGCGATCGACCACGGAGCCCTTCGCGACGAACGAGTCGACGGCGTAGATGTTGCCGCCCGCCTCACCGATCGAGGCCGCGAGCCGGCCGAGGACACCCGGCACGTTCTGGAGCGTGACCTTCATCGAGATCGAGTACTGCGTGGCCGGAGGCTGAGACATGGGCCGCAACGCTAACCCCCGAGCGCCACGAGTCGGGTGTTTCACCCGCGTCGGCCGGTTCCGGGTGGCCGCCCGAGCCCGAACGCCCCACGCCCGACGACGGCGGCGCCGAGTAGATTCGCGTCCTTCGTGAACAATCCTGATCAGGAGATCCGCATGCGTACCTTCCCCACCAGCCGTGTCCTGCCCGCTCTCGCTGTCGGCGCCCTCGTCGTCGCCGCGTGCGGTTCCGATGACAACGCTGCCGACGAGTCCGACGGCGCTGCCGGCGACTCGTGCTCCAACACCATCGAGGACGGCGTCCTGACGATCGCCACCGGTGAGCCGGCATTCGAACCATGGGTGATCGACAACGCTCCCGAGTCCGGCGAGGGCTTCGAAGCAGCTGTCGCCACCGCCGTCGCCCGCGAGATGGGTTACGAGGGCGACACGCTCGTGTGGGCTCGAGCAGGCTTCAGCGAGGCGATCCAGCCCGGCGCGAAGAACTTCGACATGAACATCCAGCAGTTCTCGATCACCGAGGAGCGCGACGAGAACGTCGACTTCTCGCTCCCCTACTACACGGGCAACCAGGCGCTCGTCGGCCTCGACGGCTCCGCCGCGGTCGGAGCCTCCGTGGCCGACCTCAAGGGTCTGCAGCTCGGCGCGCAGTCGGGCACCACCAGCCTCACGTTCATCACCGACGTGATCGAGCCCGACTCCGATCCGCTCGTCTACGACGACAACTCGGCGGTGAAGGCCGCGCTCGAAGCGAACCAGATCGACGCCGCCGTCTTCGACCTCCCGACCGCACTCTTCGTGTCGGCAGTCGAGATCGAAGGATCCAGCGTCATCGGTCAATTCACGCGCGACACCGGCGGCCAGGGCGACGAGCTCGCGTTCGTCTTGGAGAACGAGAGCCCGCTCAAGGCATGCGTCGACGCAGCAATCACGGCGCTGACCGACTCGGGTGAACTCGGAGAGATCACCGACCAGTGGCTCGAGATCGGCGACGTCGCCCCGATCATCCCGTCCGAGTGAGCCAGCCCGACCGGGCCGACGCCGGTTCCGGTCTGACGCGGCGCGAGGCCTACGAGCGAGCTCGCCGCCGGCGCGGCGCTGTCATCGGTGCCACGAGCACGATCATCGCCGTCACAGCGGTGGTCGTGCTCGTCCCGCGAGCGCCTCGTTGGGAGCAGGTGAAGAAGTCGTTCTTCGACCTCGACCTGCTCCGCGAGTCGTTTCCCGATCTCGTACGAGCGTTCTGGCTCGACGTCCGGATCTTCCTCTGGTCGCTGCCACTGATCTTCGTGCTGTCGCTGCTCGTCGCGATCGCCCGCAACTCTCGGAGTCCAGCGCTCTTCCCGCTCCGGGCGCTCGCGGTGGTGTTCACCGACGCGTTCCGAGGGATCCCCGTGATCCTCACGATCTACCTGATCGGCTTCGGCATCCCCGGCCTCATCCCGTCTCGGGAGTGGAGCAATCCGCTCATCTGGGGCACGGTCGCGCTGGTCCTGTCGTACTCGGCCTACACCTCCGAGGTGTTCCGCGCCGGCATCGAGAGTGTCCATGAGAGCCAGCGCGCTGCAGCTCGATCGCTCGGAATGTCGTCTCGTCAGACGATGCGAGTCGTCGTGCTCCCGCAAGCCATCCGCCGAGTGATCCCGCCGCTGATGAACAGCCTCGTGAGCCTGCAGAAAGACGTTGCGCTCGTGAGCCTCATCGGGCCGGTCGAGGTCTTGCGGCGGGCCGAGATCCAGACCTCGCTGGCGGCGAACTTCACGCCCTACGTCGGCGCCGCACTGATCTTCCTCGCCCTCACGGTGCCATGCACTCGGCTCGCCGACCGCTACCTCGCTCGCGAACGCAAGCGCACGGGCGCCACGGCCATCGCATGACCGCTCCGAAACTCTCGCTGCGCTCCGTACGCAAGGCCTTCGACGGCACGCCGGTTCTCCGCGGGATCGATCTCGATGTTGCCCCTGGCGAGGTGATCACCCTCATCGGCGCGTCCGGGTCGGGCAAATCGACTCTGCTGCGCTGCGCGAACCTGCTCGAGCCGATCGACGACGGTGAGATCGTCTTCGACGACGTCGACATCTCCGAGCCCGGACTCGACCCCGACCCGATCCGTCGACGGATCGGGATGATCTTCCAGAGCTTCAATCTGTTCCCACACATGAGCGTCACCGACAATGTGGCGATCGGCCCTCGGAAGGTGCTCGGCACCGACAAGGCGTCGGCGCGCGCCGACGCCCGAACGATGCTCGAACGGCTGGGTTTGGCAGCTCGAGCAGATGCGTACCCCGATCAGCTGTCGGGCGGCCAGCAGCAACGCGTCGCCATCGCTCGATCGTTGGCGATGGAACCAGAGGTGATGTTGCTCGACGAGATCACCTCAGCGCTCGACCCCGAACTCGTGGGCGAGGTGCTCGACGTCGTACGTGACCTCAAGACTCGTGGGATGACGATGCTGTTCGCCACCCACGAGATGGCGTTCGCCCGTGAGATCAGCGACCGCGTGTGCTTCCTCCACGAGGGGACGATTCTCGAAGAAGGTCCGCCGGAACAACTCTTCGGCGATCCGCGCGAGACCCGCACTCGCGAGTTCCTGCAGCGCGTCATCGATGCCGGACGGCTCTGACGAGACCCGGGGTCTTCAGCCCGAGAGCCCGCACACGAGGTCTCGGTTGATGCACAGCTCGACTTCGCGCTCGAGCTTGTCCTGATCCCAGGTGTTCCAGAAGTCGGCGTGTGCCGAACTGATCGGCCCCGAGCTGAGTCGCAACCCGTCGGGGTCGACCGGCGGGTAGTCGATCGCCATCTGGAGTTGCGGGACGGGGGTTCGATGCGTGGGTGGGCAGCCCCGATTGCTGTAGCGAACGTGGGCGCCCGAACCAAACGACGAAAGTCGGCTCTCGTCCCAACAGTCAGGGAACGTGATCCACAGCCGCAGCGTCGAGTTCTCGGCGCAGGCCGGTGGGAGGTCTTCGCGACGGGCGCCGGAGCCGCAACCCCAGGCGATCACGTCTTGCCCGTCGGGCTCGTCGGCTGCAGAGCTCCCCGCAATGACCATGAAACCTGGTGGGTAGGCGACGACGTCGCGCGGGTCGACGCCGTCGCCGGGCCGGTAGTACGCAGTGAGTCCGAGTGCATCGATGCGGGTGCCGTCGGCGTCGAACATCGTGGGGGCCCAGTACGACGCCGTGTCGAGCCGTTGGTCGCAACTGGTGCCGGCGTCGAGCGCTCGTTCGTAGTCAGCCGCGTCGTCGGTGACCACGTTGCCGAAGAACTGGTGCTCATGGCTCACACCAGGCTGATCCGGGAGCACGATGGGATCGTCGGAGGAGATGTGGCTGACCTCGCAGCTGACCACGAACTGAGCGACACGACCCTGCGGCCCGACGCGGGCTCGGTCGGGAACCTCATCGTCGATCGAGGGAGCGGCGGCCGGGTCCGACTCGGTCGACGGCGATGCCGCACACCCGGCCAGCAGTGCTGCCATGAGCACTGCGCGCACCCTGCTCACACGCACGGCCGCAACCGTACTTCGCCGGCGCCGCGCCGCGCTCTCCTTGGCGGGTGATCGTTGGGTGCGTCGGTCAACGCGACGGGGTGGTGATCGCGTCGGTGTCGATCGTGCGAGGCATGTCCGTGGCCGGCTCTGCGGGTGCCGTTGCGGCGTCGGGCATGTCGTCGAGGTCTGGGATCGGCGGCAGCTCGGCAATCTCGTAGTCGACCGACGGAGGCGCACTCTCGGCCTGCAGGATCCACCCGAGCACGTTGAGCGCACCCTCGGTCCAGGCCGGGTCGTCGGCCGCAGTGGGTTCGCCATCACAGTTCGCCAACGCTTCGATGTTCAGCGGTGCGCTCGTCGTGATCTGGTTGCCGGCGAAGCAGTTCTCGAGCGTGCCCGTCGCCTCGCTGACACCTTCCACCCCGATGTCGGCGACTCGGCTGTCGAGGATCGTGTTGGCTCGCACGGTGTTCTGGTACGACTCCCACAGCAGCGAGTCGGGGATCTCGTCCGCGAGCGGTTCGAGCCGAGCCTCCGAGCACTCGATCTCCCACTCGTCGCGGGTCGGCAGATCGTCGTTCACACCCTCTTCGAGGAACGGCACGAGCGCGATACCCGTCTTGTCGTGGTCATAGATCAGGTTGCGTTCGACGGTGTTCTCGATGCCCCCGGCGACCACGACACCGTTGCCCATCGCCAAGAGCGCGACGTCGATGGCCGGAGTGTCGGGCTGGTTGTTCGCGTACACCGTGTTCCCGACGATCAGCGTCTCGCGCTGCGGGTAGCACAGCTCGTACGAGCCCGAGTTCGGGACGATGCCAGCACGGTTGTTGTTGAACCGCGAGTTCGCGATGACGAGATTGCCACCGGCGTTGGTGCCCGAGTAGCCGAGGCCGTTGTGTTCGCCGATCACGTTGTCGACCACCGCGTTGCACGGGAAGCACTGCCCGATGTAGAAGCCGGCGTCGGGACTGCCGGCGCCGTACGAGTGCTCGATCTGACCATTGACCGAGTCGAAGGCGTAGATGCCGTAGTCCCCGATCCGATACGCGGTGACGTAGGAGGCGCGGTACCCGTCGGCAGAGGTGAAGAACACCCCGTTGTCGGTGTAGTTCTGGGTGGTGAGGTTCTCGACAGCGACGCCCTTCGCTCCGAGGACACGAATGCCGTTGTCGAGTTCGAACTGTCCGTCGAGGACGACGCCTTCGCGTTCGAGACCTCGAATGACGATCTCGTCGGTGACGACGTTGACGGCTTCGTTGTAGACACCCGGCGAGATGAGCACCAGGTCCCCGGCGGCGGCCGCGTCCACAGCGCCCTGGATCGTCTCGAACTCTCCGGGGACCTCGAGAACGCCGTCCGCTCCGGGTCCGGCCTCGGTCGTGACCGGCGCATCGGTGGCCGACGGCTCGTCGGGCGCCTCGGTCGACGCCGGCGCGTCCGTCGCCGGAGGATCGGTCTCTTCAGGTGCGTCGGTCTCGACAGGGGCCGGGGCTTCGGTCGCCTCCGGCTCGGCGGCCGGAGCCGGATCGTCACTGCCGCAGGATGCAACGACGATCCCGAGCGCTGCAACGAGTGCAGCAGCCTTGTGCGTGAACCTGGTCATGTTTCCCCCGTTTCGTGCCGATCTCCCCTGACCGGCGAGGTGACAGTACCCGAGACGAGGCGCAGGTCAGAAGCCTGCGTGCCAGTCGTATCCGCGCTCGAACCAGTAGTCGGTCGGGCGTTCGTTCGTGAACTCGATGATGCCGATCCGCTTGAGCTGCTTGATGCCGTACTTGAACGGCGTCACGAGTCGGAGCGGAGCCCCACGTTCGGGCGTGAGCTCTTGTCCGTTCCACGCCCAGGCGAGGAGCGTCTGGTCGTGGAAGGCCGTATAGCGGTCGATGCCGACGTAGTAGTCCTCGTCGGGCGTGCGCATCGAGATGTACTCCCACTCCTCGTCGGGCTGTTTGGCCTCAAGGAAGTCGGACAGCTTCGACCCGGTCCACTGGACGCTGGTCGCCGACCCCTCGACGCACCTGTGCTCCCAGCCGATGTAGTGGTTCTCCCAGCAGCGAGCGGACGGGGCGGCGCCG
>JBGCFW010000260.1:0-8120 GCA_045107155.1 Ilumatobacter sp.
GCACGACCGACTCCTTCCTCGAGAAACTCGGTCTGGAGACGGTCGACGATCTTCCTCCGATCGCAGAGTTCATTCCTGATGCTGACGTCGTCGAAGCACTGGAACACGGCCTGCGCGTCACCCCCGAGATCGAGATCTCGATCGGCGCGCCCGACCGCGACACCTCCGACGGTGAGCCTCTCGATGACTCGACCGACGACTTCGCACCGACCGCACCGGCCGCCGGTGCCGGTGAGCCTGACGACAGCACGCCGCAAGCCGGCGACGCCCACGAGATCGCCGAGACCAGTGATGACTGAACGCATCCCCGAGCCGCCGTTGTGGGAACAGATGGCCGAACGCAGCGCGGAGCTCCCGCAGGGCGAGCGGCTGCAGAAGGTGTTGGCCGCTGTGGGGTTCGGAAGCCGGCGGACCTGCGAAGACCTCATCTCCGCCGAGCGCGTGACGGTCAACGGCGAACTCGCCGTCCTCGGGCGCCGCGTGGATCCTGAGAACGACGTGATCGAGGTCGACGGCGCGCCCATCGGCGTCAAGCCCGGCCTCGTCTACTACGTACTCAACAAGCCGAGTGACGTGGTGACCACCAGCGCCGACACCCACGGCCGCCGTACCGTCATGGACATCGTCCCCGCCGAGCCGCGCGTGTTCTCGATCGGGCGACTCGATCTCGAGACCGAGGGCTTGCTGCTCATCACCAACGACGGGGATCTCGCGAATCGAATCGCCCACCCCAGCCACGGTGTCGACAAGGAGTACCTCGCCGAAGTCGATGGGGGAGAAGTGCCACCGGGCAAGCTCCGCCAGCTGCGTGACGGCGTCGAACTCGAAGATGGCCGTACCGCACCGGCAAAGGTCTCCCAACCGTCCCCCGGAGTGCTCAAGATCACGATCCACGAGGGCAAGAACCGACAGGTGCGCCGAATGTGCGAATCGATCGGCCACCCGGTCACACGTCTGGTCCGGACCCGCATCGGTCCGATGCAAGATCGCTCGCTGCAGCCCGGCGATTGGCGGGAGTGGACCACCGAAGAACGCAATGCGATGGTCGCGGCGGTCGCAACTACGATCGCCCGCCGTGACTGACCCGACCATCGCCGACACCCACCCGGGTGCGCCGAGGCGGGCGAACGTGATCGGACTCGGGCTGATCGGCGGTTCGATCGCTGTCGGGCTCCGCGAACGAGGATGGCACGTCACCGGTACCGACGATCGCCCCGATCTCGAAGCCGCCGCAGTCTCTCGCAACGTCGTCGATGCAGGCGGGCTCGACGCCGACGCCGACATCACATTCGTGGCCGTGCCCGTGCTCGGGGGGACCGACGCCGTTCGCCGAGCGCTTGGCGACACCTCCGGCATCGTCACCGACGTCGGCAGCGTGAAGGGCCCGATCTGCGAAGCGATCACCGACCCCCGCTTCGTCGGCGGCCACCCCATGGCAGGGAGCGAACGCGACGGCCTCGACGGTGCCGATGCGAACTTGTTCGAGAGCGCCATCTGGGTCCTCACCCCCGACGACGACGCCGACGATCTGGTGTTCGCCAAGCTCACGGGGATCATCAAGTCGCTCGGCGCCGAGGTGGTCGCCATCAGCCCCGACCGTCACGATGAGCTGGTGGCCGTGGTGAGCCACGTGCCCCACCTCACCGCTGCCTCCCTGATGGGCTTGGCCGCTGACCGTTCGATCCAGCACGCATCACTGCTCCGACTCGCAGCCGGCGGTTTCCGTGACATGACGCGCGTGGCCAGTGGGCGCCCGGATATGTGGCTCGACATCTGCGTCGAGAACCGCACAGCGATCACCGGTGCCCTCGGCGAGCTCATCGACGAACTGTCGGCGATGCGACACGCCATCGACGCTGGTGATCGAGAACGACTGCGCGAGCGGCTGAACGACGCCCGAGAGGCACGAGCGAACCTCCCCAGCCGGGTGGTCCACCCCGAGAGCCTCGCGGAAGTGCGGGTACCGATTCCCGACCGGGAAGGCTCGGCTGCCGAACTCTTCGTGCTCGCGGCCGACCTCAGTGTCAACATCGCCAACTTCGAGGTGGTTCACGTCGCCGAACGCAACCAGGGCGTCGCCGTCGTGCTCGTCGATCAGGCCCATGCCGACCTCTTTCGCGGCGGCTTGATCGCTCGTGGTTTCCGACCGTCGGTGCAGGCACTCGCATGAGCAGCTCCGACCAGGTCGCCCGCGTCCGACGCGCCGAAGGGCCCGTCATCGCGGACGTCGCGGTGCCCCCATCCAAGAGCATCGCCAACCGGGCGCTCGTGTGCGCCGCGCTGGCAGACGGCGAATCCGAGATCGTCGGCCTCGCTCCGGGCGACGACACGAATGCAATGATCGAGTGCCTCGGTGCGCTCGGCATCCCGGTTGGCGTCGAACACCGCGATGGCCTCCTCATCGGCACGGTCATCGGAACCGGCGGCCACCTTCCCGTCGGCCCGATCTCGCTCGACACGCGCCTCGCGGGCACCACCTCGCGCTTCATCACGGCGGTGGCCGCTCTGGGTCCGGGCCCCTATGTCATCGATGGCGAACCACCGCTTCGTTCTCGCCCGATGGGTCCGCTCCACGATTCCCTCCGAGCGCTGGGTGCACACCTGGAGCCGGGTGAGCTCTGGGGACACCTCCCCGTCACCGTGTCGGGCCCACTCGGCGGCGCGGCGAACGCGGTCGTGATGCCAGGCGACGTGTCCAGCCAATACGTCACGGCGCTGATGCTCGTCGCTCCGCTGATCAGCGGTGGGATCTCCCTCGGATTGTCCACAGAGCTGGTCTCTCGGCCGTACGTCGAGATCACCGAGCGCGTGATGTCTGCGTTCGGCGTCGACGACGGCAGTACCGGCGATCGTCACATCAGCGTCGCGACTGGCCGCTACTCGCCCACCGGCTATCGAGTGGAGCCCGACGCATCGTCGGCCAGCTACCCGCTCGCCGCTGCGGCCATGGTCGGCGGGGCTGTCAGCGTTCGCGGGCTCGGACGTGATTCCATGCAGGGAGACGCGACGTTCTGCGACGTGCTCGAGCAGATGGGCTGTCTGGTCACCGTCGGACCGACCGACACCGTCGTGATGCGCCGGCGCGACACCCCGCTTCGCGGTGTCGACATCAACATGGCCGACATCTCCGATCTGGTGCCCACGATGGCCGTGATCGCAACGCAGGCAACCACGCCAACCACCATCAGCGGTGTCGGGTTCATCCGCGGCAAGGAGAGCGACCGCCTCGGCGACCTGGCCGACGAGTTGAACACGCTCGGCGCCGACGTGCGAGTCGAGCCTGACGGGATCACGATCATCCCGACCGATCACCTCGGCGGAGGCCGACTCGGCACCCACCACGACCACCGACTCGCCATGGCGTTCGGGCTCCTCGGACTCGTGGTCGACGGCATCGAGATCGAGGACCCGACTGTCGTGTCGAAAAGCTGGCCCGACTACTGGAACGCGCTGGACACGATTCCAGCGCGCCGCTCGTGACGACCACCGTCGCCGCGTTCGACGTGGATGGGACCCTCACCACACGCGACTGCGTCGTTCCATTCATGCGCCACATCGCCGGAACACGGCGCGTGGCAGCTCGACTCGCACGCCGGCCGGACCGCCTGATCCCGAGCCTGGTACGCCGCGACCGCGACGCCGTGAAGGCACTGGCCGCGGCCGCGGCGTTCACGGGGCAGCGCATCGACGACCTCGAGTCCGCCGGATCTGACTTCGCCCAGCACGTCTTCTCGTCGTGGATGCGCAACGACACGACCGAGGTGCTCGCTGGGCACCTCGGCAAGGATCACCGCGTCGTTCTCGTGTCCGCCTCGTTCGAGATCTATCTCCGACCACTCGCCGACCTCCTCGGTGTCGACAGCGTCCTCGGGACGCGCCTCGCGCACGTCGACGGCGTCGCCACCGGGGATCTCGACGGACCGAACTGCCGAGGCTCCGAGAAGGTTCGGCGCCTCCACACCTGGCTCGATGCCGGGCTCGGGGGCCGCGACGCCGCACACGTGGTCGCGTACGGCGATTCCGCCGGCGACCGAGAGCTCCTCGCCGATGCCGATGATGCGCACTGGGTCAACCGAGACAGGGCCCCTCGTTGACCACGACCGTCTCGACGACCACGGGCAGCCCGACTCTGCGAGCACTTCGGCCCCGTCAATGGTCGAAGAACGTGCTGGTATTCGCAGCACCCGGCGCAGCAGGCGTCTTGACTGATCCCGGCGACCTCGCACGCACGGTCGTCGCCTTCGTCGCCTTCTGCTTCGCGTCGAGCGGGATCTACCTCTGGAACGACCTCGTGGACGTCGACGCCGACCGCGCACACCCCACCAAGCGGGATCGTCCGATCGCGTCCGGCGCCCTCGCCGTGACACGAGCTCGAACGCTCGGCCTCGTGCTCCCTGCGCTCGGCCTCGCGACTGCGGCAGCGACCGGGCGCTGGCAGACGGTTGCGGTCGTAGCCGTCTACCTCATCGTCACACTCAGCTACACGTTCAGGTTCAAGCGCGAACCGGTGCTCGACATCGTCGCCGTCGCGGCAGGTTTCGTCCTGCGCGCGGCCGCTGGAGCCGTCGCCGTCGACGTACCGATGTCGCGCTGGTTCGTCCTGTGTGTGATGTTCGGCTCGCTGTTCATCGTGGTCGGCAAGCGCTACGCCGAACTCCAAGAGCTCGGTGCGGACGCGGGCACCCGCGCCACGCTCGAGACCTACACACCCGGATTTCTGCACATCCTGTTGGCCGTCAGCCTCGGAGGCGCGCTCATCAGCTACTGCGTGTGGGCGTTCGAGACGAGTGCCACCGCAGAAGGAACGACCGACGGTCTGGCCTTCTACGAGCTGTCGATCGTCCCGATGCTCGTCGCGCTGCTCCGCTATCTCCTTGTACTCGAACGTGGGGACGGCTCGGCACCTGAGGAAGTCTTCGCGCAGGATCGCGTCCTACAGGTCGCAGGATTGTGCTGGCTCGTGATCTACGGCGTCGCCGTCTACACGGCCTGAGCGGCACTGCTCGTCGGGTTCACGGCGAATTCATGTGCGCCATCGGTGATCGTTCGCTACTGTGGGTGACGAAATGTCATGTCGGGGATTCGTCGAATCCCGATGACGTATCGGGCCGAGGCCGGTCCGAACCCGAGCACTTCAAGAGGCGGATCGATGAACACGCGCGAGCACACACCGGAGATGGCGATCGCCGCGTCGGCGCCCACACGACGACCAGCACACGGACGTCACGATCTGGTCCGGCTGGCCGTCGCCGCTGCGATGGCCGTCGCCGCTGCGACGATCGGTCTCGCCGCTGCTCCGGTGGCCCCGCAGGTCGAGGCGCAGGTGCCGCCCCCGGTTGCCACCTACCCGTCGCATGACGTCGTGGTCTCGGCGGACCCGGCGCCGTGGACCCCACACATTCTCGACGGCGCCGTCAAGGACATCGCCCAGGTCGGCGACCTGATGGTCGTCGGCGGCGATTTCACCCAGGTCGCTCCGCCGCAGGGCTCGCCCATCATCCCGCAACCCAACGTCTTCGCCTTCGATGCGACCGACGGCACGATCAGCTCGACGTTCACGCCGAGCGCGGGCGGCGAGATCCTCGCCGTCGAGGCCGGGCCCATCCCCGGCACCGTCTACATCGCCGGCGGTGCTGGCGGCGTCAACGGCCAGAACGGTCGCGTCTTCCTCGTGAACGTCAGCGACGGCACACTCGTCCCCGGATTCGACGATCCGCCCCTCAATGGTCGGATCAACGACCTCGTACTCATCGACGGCACGCTCTACGCCGGCGGCACCTTCACGATCGCGGCCGGCCTGCCCTACGGCGGCCTCATCGCGCTCGATCCGCTCACCGGAGCGATCGACCCCAAGCTGAACGTGATCCTGACCGAGAACCACAGTTGGACCCCCGGCAGCAACAGCGGCCGGGCCCCGGTCGGCGCGTTCTCGATCGACGTCGACCCTGCCGCCACCACCCTCGCCGTGGTCGGCAACTTCCGCGAGGCGGACGGCCTCGATCGCCGTCAGATGGTCCTGATCGACCTCACGCAGAACCCCGCAGTCGTGCGCCCCGATTGGCGAACGCTGCGGTACTACCCGACGTGCAGCCGTCGCACCGACACCTACATGCGCGATATCACGTTCTCTCCAGACGGTGAGTACGTCCACGTCGCGACGACCGGCGGGCCGAACCCCGGCACGCTCTGTGACACTGCGACGCAGTGGGACATCAGCGAGGTCGATCTCGAGGCCGAGCCCATGTGGATCGACGACACGGGTGGCGACACGCTGCTCAGCATCGCCAGCAGCGGCTCCGCCGTGTACACGGGCGGCCACCAGCGTTGGCTGAACAACCCGGGTGGGCGCGACCGCGCTGTCGCCGGCGCCGTGCCGCGACCCGGTATCGGTGCGATGGACACCGAGAATGGCGTCCCGCTCTCGTGGAACCCCGGCCGCAACCCGCGCGGTGTCGGCGCGGAAGTCGTCGAGGTGACCGACGCCGGTCTCTGGGTCGGGAGCGACACCGACTTCATCGGCTACTTCCAACTCCGCCGCCCGCGGCTCGCGTTCTTCCCCGTCGAAGGCGGCACCGACCGCGGCGCCGAAGCCGCGACCGCCCTACCCGCCAACGTCTACCTCGGATCCGACGGGGGTCCGGCCGACCTCTCCCGGATCTGGTTCCAGGGCTCGACCGTCGACCCCGGCGACCTCGCACCGTCAGCCGCCGGCGACATCGACTGGAGCACCGTCACCGGCGCCTTCATGGTCGACGACAGCCTCTACTACGCGACCTCTGCGAACGAGTTTCTCCGCCGCACCTTCGACGGCCAGGCATTCGGCCCGGTCGAGGTCATCGACCCGTACAACGACCCGTTCTGGAGCGACAAGGACGCGGGCCGCACGCTGTACCGAGGCGTCCAGCCGACGTTCTATGGCGAGACTGACACGCTGACCGGGCTCGCCTATCTGGACAGCCGGTTGTACTCGACCCGCACTGGCTCGGGTCAGATCTTCGTGCGCGACTTCGCGCCCGAGAGCGGAATCATGGCCGAGGCCACCACGACCGTGAGCGGCTTCGACGTCGCGGGCGTCGGCAACATCTTCTTCGACCCCGCCGCCGGTTTGCTCTACTTCGTCGACCTGGCCGACGGATCGCTGTACAGCATCGCCTTCGCCGACGACACCGTGTCAGGCCCGAGCACGCTCGTGAGCGGCCCCGCCACCGACGGTATGGACTGGCGGTCGGACAGCCTGTTCGTGGGACCCGGCCCCGCACCGACACCGACGGCAGCGATCAGCACTTCGTGCGACATGTTGACCTGTGATCTGTCGGGTGCCGGGTCCTCGGATCCTGACGGCACAGTGGTCTCGTGGGACTGGGATCTCGGTGACGGCACGACGGCCAGCGGCGAGAACATCAGCCACACCTACGCAGCCGAAGGCACCTACACGGTCAGTCTCACCGTCACCGACGACGACGGCTTCACCGACACCACGACCGACGGCATCACCGTCGCCGACATCGCCGCACCGGACGCGGTGGGAGTGTCTGCTGCACGCGAATGGAGCGTGACGCCTTCGGTCACGGTGCCCGCCACCGTGCAGTCGGGCGACCTGCTGCTGTTCTTCTTCTCCACCAACCAGAACGCGCAGGGCACCGGCCCCGACGGCGTCGGACCATGGACCGAGCAGAACCGCACCATCAACGGAGCACTCGCGACGTCGGTGTTCACACGTCTCGCCGACGGATCAGAAGCCGGCCAGGACATCACGATGACCCTGCCCAGCCGCTTCCGCAGCGACCTCACCGTGATCGCCTACCGCGGCGCCACCGGCATCGACGACCTCGCGATCACCACCGACCAAGGCACGAGCACGCACACCACACCAGCGGTCACCAGCACCGGCGCAGCTCGCACCGAGGTGTCGTACTGGGCCGATCGCTCGTCGTCGACCTCGACATGGACCGCCCCCACAGGCGTCGACGTCCTCTCCACACAGGTCGGCACCGAAGCAGGCCGCGTCACCACACTCGTCGCCGACCGCACCGTCGACACCGGAACCCACGGCGGCATCACCGCAACCACCAACGCACCCGCCGCCCGCGCCATCACCATCGCCCTCACACTCACCCCGG
>JBGCFW010000261.1:0-5649 GCA_045107155.1 Ilumatobacter sp.
GGCGCGCGTAGCGTGTCCGCTGATGGACGTCGTCCCGAAGTCCCGATTCGACAAGATGGTCGCTGCCGCGCTCGACGCCCTCCCCGACGAGCTCCAACACGTCCTCGACAACGTGGTGGTGCAAGTCGTCGATCGCAACCACGACGAACCCGACCTGCTCGGGCTCTACGAGGGCGTCCCTCACACCGAACGCACCGGACAGGAAGGCCCCGACGTGGTGTCGATCTATCGCGTCGCGCTCTGCACGATGTGCGAGGACCTCGAAGAGCTCGAAGAAGAGGTCTACGTCACCGTGATCCACGAAGTCGCACACGCTGCAGGTATCGACGACGACCGCCTCCATGAGCTGGGCTGGGGCTGAGCTGGCGCCCATGGCGGATTGCACCGCACTCGCGGTCACCTCGACCGGCGAGGCGACGGTTGTCCACCCGGACGGACGCGTCGAACACTTCGGCGACGCCGAGGCCCGCGCCGCGCTGATGCGACTCGATGCAGCCCGCCCACGTTGGCTGTGGTGGAACGGCGACTCGGCTCGGGCAGCTGGCGCACTCGGGCTCCGACCGACTCGCTGCTGGGACCTCGGCGCCGTCCATCGCCTCCTCGCTGGCGGGTGGCACAGCAGCCCTGCCGACGTCTGGGCGCACCTCCGCAACCTCGACGCCGCGTCGATCCCGAGCACCCGCCCGGTCGACCTCTTCACCCAGGCGGACGATCGAGGCGACGTCGAGGATCCGGTCGGCACCGACGGCCATCTCCGTCCCGACTGGGTCGAGGGCGGGTGGGCCGAGAGTCCACTCCGCCGGGAGCGCTGGTTGCACACCGCCCATGAGCTCCGTCGATCGCAGGAGCTCGAGCTCGAGCGTCGGGCCGAGCGCGACGACGTCGGCGCGTTGGCACACCTCCGCACCACGGCCTTCGCCGAGTCGCTCTCCGAAGTGATGTGCGCGGAGCTCGAACACTGCGGGCTCCCCGTGGATCGTGCCGAGGCCGAGGCGATCGTGGCCGGTTTCGTCGGTCCTCGCCCCGCAGACACGCCCGCTGCCCTCGCCGCGCTCGATGCCCCCGTACTCAGCCATCTCCCTCCCGGGATGCAGGTCGACCTCCGGAGCCCCGACCAGGTCAAGTCACTTCTACGCCGCGTCGGCATCGAAGTCCCGGACACGCGTGCCTGGCGTCTCGAGTCGCTCCGCGACGCCCACCCCGTCGTCGATGCCCTCCTCACCTGGCGCCGGGCGGAACGCGTGCGGACGACCTTCGGCTACGGGTGGCTCGACGAGCACGTCGGACCCGATGACCGACTCCGCGGACGGTGGAGCAGCTCTGACGGCGCGGCCGGTCGCATGACGGCGACGGCGGGCCTGCACAACATGCCCGCCGAGATGCGCCCTGCGATCGTCGCCGACACCGGCTTCGCGTTCGTTCGCGCCGCCCTCGGCCAGATCGAGCCGCGGATCCTCGCTGCGGTGTCCGGCGATGAGCGGCTCGCGGCGGCGACCCACGACGACGACATGTATGCGCCCGTCGCCCGCAGGCTCGGTGTGGAACGAGACATCGCGAAAGTCGCCGTCCTCGGCGCGATGTACGGCCAGACCACGGGCAAGGGCGCCGAAGCGCTCCGCGGCCTCGAGCGGGAGTACCCCGTGGCGATGGGGCTCCTCGACCGAGCCGCCGGCGCAGCGCAGGGCGGCAACGACGTGTTCACATTCGGCGGACGCCGCATCCGGATGGGAGCAGCGTCCACCGACGATGCCGAAGGCCGCTCGCGGGCAGCGGCTCGCGGACGATTCGGTCGCAACGCCGTGATCCAGGGGGCGGCCGCCGAGTTCTTCAAGACCTGGGCCATCCTCGTTCGACGCAGTGTCGCCGAGCACGGCGCCGCGGTGGTGTTGTGCCTCCACGACGAACTGGTCGTCCACGCGCCGAGCCCTGCGGCCGAGGAGGTGGCGCATGCGGTCGACGACTGCCTGCAGGAGACCGCGCTCCGCTGGTGTCCGCCACGTCCGACGCCCGTGCGATTCGTGAGCGACACCAGCCGCATCCGGCGCTGGTCAGACGCCAAGTGAACGATCGGTCGAACATCGGCCCTCAAGAACCCCGACGCAGGTTCTCGCGACAGCCGACCGCTCGGCGCGGGTAGGTTTCGACACCCATGGGTGCCGCGTTTCCCCCACCGTCGTCGCCTGGCACATCCGGCACCTCGGCGCCTTCGTCGGGCACACCACTGCCGCCGCCTCCCCCGTCCGAACTGACGCGGCCGACCGCGTACGCCGCGTATCGCCCCGAGCCCGCGACCACGGGCACGCTCTCGCGAGTTGGTGGCCTCGGGCGGTGGGTCACCTGGCTGGTCGGTGTCGCGGGCGCCGCCGGCGTGCTGTCGGCGATCCTTCTGCTTCCGGTCGTCGGCACCGCCTCCGACGTCATCGACGGTCGAGCCGACCTGAGCGAGTTCGAAGACGCCTACGTGCCGGTCCAACTCGTGCAGACCGTGCAGTCCGTCGTCGGCATCGCCGCCGGCGTGATCACCATCGTGTGGATGTACCGAATCGCATCCAACCTTCGTGCCTTCGCCCGAGACACCACGTTCGCGCCCTTCTTGTCGGTGTTCGCGTGGATCCTGCCTCCGTTCTTGTACGTCTTGCCGTTCCTCGTCCTGCGAGAACTGTGGACGGCGAGCGACCCGACGGTCGAGCACGGGTCCGATGCCTGGAAGAATCGGAAGGTGTCGCCGCTTCTCTCGATCTGGTTCGTCGTCTATGGCCTGGTGCCGGCGGTCATCACCGCCGTCGTCGCGTTCGATGCGGTTGATTCGATACTCAGCAACGGGATCGCTGGTGCCGGCGACCCGCAAGTCGTCGCCGAGTCACTCGCGTCGACGGGCATGCTCACGGTGGTCTCGGGCGGCCTCGCTGCAGTCGCCGCGATCACGTGGATCGTCTTCGCTCGGCGCCTCACCGACCGCCACATGGCGATGACCGGCGAGGAGGCCGCCTGATGGGCAAGCCCGATCTCGTCTACCTGGTGCGCCATGCGAAGGCAGGCGAACGACGCGTGTGGGAGGGCGACGACCGAGCGCGCCCCCTCAGCAAGCGCGGATGGCGGCAATCCGAAGCGATTGCGAAGCGCCTGGAGAAGCACGGCGCCACAACGCTCTACTCGAGCGGTTACGTCCGCTGCATGCAAACGCTCGAGCCGTTGGCGAGGTTGCTCGGCACCGAGGTGCGAGAAGAGCCGACCCTGTTCGAGTACGAGCCGTTCGAACCGGTCCTCGACCTGCTCGGGCGGGTCGAGAAGGGTGCCGTGCTGTGCAGCCACGGCGACATCATCCCGGCGACGATCCAGGCGCTCCACCGGCGCGGGATGAACATCGACAGTCCGCCCGACTGGGGCAAGTCGAGCGTGTGGGTCCTGCACCGCAAGGGCACGAAGATCACGCGCGGCAAGGTCTGGCCGGCTCCCTGCTGAGGGAACCGTTCACTCCGCCACGGCGGCGCGGATCTCGTCAGCGAAGCTGGTGATCAACCCCGAGATGTCGGCCGGTGGATCGAGCGACTCACAGGTCTCGACGAATGGCAACGCTGCGTCGGCATCGTCACGAAAGTTGAACTCGATGATCGCCGCGAAGCAGTACGGATCGGCATAGGTCGGGTCGATCGCGATCGCCTGTTCGAGCGCGAGCAGCGCGACCGACAGTCGATCGGCGGCGAGCTGCTCGTTGCTGGACTCCGCGCGGGCGAGCAACGCAAAGGTCCATCCGACGTAGGTGATGGCTTCGGCGTTGTCGTTGCCGCGCTCGCGCTCTTCTTGATCGGCGCGCACGTAGAGCTGGTTCGCTCTCGCGAAGTCACCGCGGTTGAGCGCGGCACGGGCTTCGGCGAGTGTTGTCCGCACGTCATCGCCCAGCGAGCGACCCGTGATCTCGTCGTTCACTCCGCGCTCGCCGAACGCGCTCGCGAGCGCGACACCGATGCCCGCAGCGATCACGGCCGCGGCGGCCCAGACCGCCAAGGTCCGCTTCCAATTGCGTGTCGACTTCGGTGCGAGCGCGCGTCGACCCGACTCGATCTGGCGGAGGACGGCTGCCGCACGAACGGTGTAGCCATCCTTCAGCGTCTGATAGTCGTCGTCGTCGACGTCGCCGGCCTCACGCTCACGCTCGAGGTCGTGGAGCGACCCGAGCAGATAGCGCCGCTCTTCCTCCAGCTCCGCGAGTCGATCGAGTTGGGCCCCGGTGCCACGCGCCGACCCAGGCCGCTCGACGAGCCCCTCGTCTCGATCGCGTTCGGTGTCGTTCGAGGAGTCGTCGTCGGCCGGACCCGGTTCTTTGAGAGGCTCGTCGTCTGGCGCGTCGTGGGAACCCTCGAGGATCCGGTCGGTCACATCGTCGCTCACGCGTCGGCGTCCGGTGACAGGTCGTCGGCGAGTGCGGCATCCACGAGTGCTCGATCGGCGTCGGTCGGGTCGGACAAGGCGTCCGCTTCGAGCCGCCATCGCCGGAATGCCAGCGCGAGACCCGTGGTACCGACGACGAACGCCGTCGCAGGCAGCGCCCACACGAGCGCATCGAGTCCCGAGGTCTCCGGAACGAGCAGGAGGTCGCCTTGATTGCGCGTGTCGATGAGGTTGAGGATCTCCGCGTCACTCAACTCGTTCTGCCGGACCAGGTCGGTGACCTGGTTTCGGAGCGCACGCGACGCGTTGTTCTGCGACTCGAAGACGCTCTCGCCGTCGCACACCGGACACGCGATCCGTCTCGTGAGTTCGTCGACGCGATCGGCTTGGGTCTGCGGTCCTGACCCTCTGGTCGCTCCGACGGCCAAGAACGCGACGACCACGAACACCATCAGCACCCACCCCGGCCAGCTCTTGAGCCGGCGATTGAGCGGACTGCTCATCCCAGCACCTGCCGGAGCTGCTGCAACGTGACGCTCAATGCTTCGGAGGTGACCTCGGAGATCGCGCGGAAGCGGACGATTCCGGTCGGGTCGACGATCCATGTCTCCGGCACGAGGTTCACGCCGAACGCCGCTGACATCTTGTCGCCGTCGGAGTAGACCACCGGCCAGTCACCACCGTTCTCCTCGAAGAACCGTTCGACGCGTTCCTGGGTGTCACCGACCACCACCGAGTAGAACTCGACGTTCAGCGGATCTTCCCCGTTCGCGATGCGCTGCGCGTCGAGCGCAGCCTGCTGCTCCGTGAACTGGATGAGTTCGGGGTGTTCTCGCTGACAGGGGATGCAGTCGGACTGGAAGAAGTTGATCACGACCCAGCTCCCCTTGCGGCGCGACAGGTCGAACGGTGTGCCGTCGCCGAGGTTGCCGACCGCCTCGGGTGCCGGTTGGTTCATCAACGGTGTGTCGGCGGTCTGTGTCCCGTCATCGGGATCGGCTCCGATCAGCAGCACGACGAGTCCGACCATCGCGATCGCGACCGCCATCGCGACGAACGGCGCCAACTTCCCGGGTCGCCGCACGCCGATCTCGGCGCCGTCGGTCGGCTCGTCGGCATCTGGCGCCGCGTCGGGAGCGTCATCGAGGTCAGGCATCGGTCGCCTCGCTCGGTCCGGAGGCCACGCCGCCCGTCTGGCGGACGGCGGCAATCGGTGCCGAGGTGGGGTCTGTGGCCTTTCGACGCTTGCCGCCAGGGAAC
>JBGCFW010000262.1:0-2707 GCA_045107155.1 Ilumatobacter sp.
CCGGTTCGATCGGATCATGTCGAACATGTCGATGTCATCGGGGTACGGCGACGAGAACCCGGAGGTCACTTCGAAGTCGAGCAGGTCACCCGGTCGGCGCTCCATCGACTGCACGACGCACCCGCTTCGAAGGACCGCACCCGGGTGCTGGTCGGCAAGCGCTCGGAACGTTGCAATCCAGTCGCAGGTGACCACGTCGTCATCGTCCACGACCGCCAGGTATCGCCCCCGGGCGAGATCAAGCGCTGCGTTGAGTGGGGCACTCCGGCCGCCCTCGGTCAGGTGAACGAGGTTGACGCGTCCGGCGAAGTCGGGGTCGAACCGATCGACGAGCGACTCGATCCCAGCGAAGACCTCCCCATCGGCATGGTGCACCAGCAGCAAGACCTCGATGTCGCAGTCGGTTTGCCCGGCCAACGTCGTCAACGTGTCGACGAGCGACATGCGTTCGCCCTGCGTGCGCACGACCACCGAGCAGAAGGGCTGATCCTCATCGGCAGCCGCCGAGTCGATCGGGGCCGGCATGGTCTGTGACTCCGCAGCTGACCGGCGCCGATACGACCGCACGAACTGGTACCGCTCGCCAGCGTCGTCGCTGCGCTCACGCAGGTGCCGCAGGTAGGCACCGAGACCGGCCTGCGCGAAGATCGGGTCATCGAGCTCGAATCGCTGTTCGGTGACAGCGAACTCGACGTCGTCGCGACCGATCTCGGCGAAGTAGCCATCGAAGACCTCGGCCAATCGACGCTCGGTGAACAGCGAAATGTGCGTGCGGTCGAGCAGCCCAGCGTCGGTGATGTCCCATCGCCCCGTCATCAGCTTGGCACCGAGGTCGAAGTGAGCGACGTTAGGGATGCTCAGCACGAGCATCGGCGCTTCGGGTGTGCTGTCGAAGCCGGACTGTTCCGCGGTGATCCGGTCGACGAGTTCGGCGAGCACTTCTGCACTGCGTTCCGGATCGGGCAGGTGCTCGACCACGTCGAGGGCGGTGACCGCGACGATCGGCCGATCGGCATCGATCGTGATCTGTTGGAGGATTCGGTCGACGACGTCGTCGGCAGTCAGATCGAGAACATGGGCGTCGACACCACGCCGACGCATCTCGTCGACGCTCGCCGGTTCGTACTCGCAGGCGACGTAGTCGACGCCGTGTGCGGCGAGGGCTTGGCCCAGCACCCCGACTCCGGCGCCGAGATCGACGACGCAACCGTTCGGGGCGTCCGCCGTCAGACCGTCGCTGACCAGGCGAGCCGCTCGGGCATACGTCGACGTCGGGGACAGCTCGAAGTCGTACTTGAGCCCGTCAGCGTTGCTACTCATCATGCGTACCCGAAGCGACGGGGCTCCAGGCGCCCATCGGTGAAGTGAGCGACGTCGGCGGCATCGGCAAGCTCCGGCGGAACGTCGCCGTCAGCGACGCGCTGCTCGTAGATCGCGATGGCCTCAGCCGCGACCGGGTCGACGGCTGGATCGACCGACGCAACGAAGTCAGCAGCGAGGTCGGCGCGCCCATAGCGGTGCGCGAGCCAGAGCCGCGCCAGGTGACTCCATCGAGCGGCGTCATCGGACCAGACGACCGCGCCGCCCATCGAGATCGGCTTGTCGTGGACGACACAGGCCGCTGGAACGTGGACGACGCTCGAACCGGCAAGGCGTACCCGCCACGACAGATCGACGTCGTCGCAGTACATCGGAAAGAAGTGTGGATCGAACCCGCCCACTCCGTCGAAGACCGAACGACGAGCCATCAGCGAGTACCCGACTGCCCACGAGGTCTCCCCCGTGATCGGGTCGTACGCCTTGGGGTGCTCGATCGGAACCTGGCGGGCTTCGGTGATGCCGACACCGTCGACCGACAGAGCGACCAGGAGGCGCGCCGCAGCGTCGGGCGCCGGGTAGGTGTCGGGGTTCAACACCCAGATGACCGCTTCGTCACCGCGCTCGGCGAGCGCATTCGATCCGCCGCTCGACCCGAGGTTGGCGCCGAAGTGCTCGAAGGTCACGTCGTCGACGACCCCGGCAACGACCGCCTCGATCGCCTCCTGGATCGTCTCGTCGAGACACGGCTCAGGTGAACAGTCGCCGTACCGCAGCACGATCCGGCCAAGGTCGAGCGTGGAGCGTGCGTGCCGAACGGTTGCGGCGATCGCCCGAGCGAGACGCAGTTGTTCGTCGGCGTCGTTGTCGAACAGCACGACCTGCACCGCGAGCGAATCGAATCGTGTGTCGACCCATGCCGGAACGTACGACAGCCATGCGTGCGGATCATCCGGCTCGACCGGGCTCGACTCGGTTGCAGTGGCGGGCGCCAGTCGCGAGTCCTCGGTCGCGGTGGTCGCGGTGGTGCCAGGGCTCGGGGTGGCGGTGGGATCCGTCGGTTGTTCGCCACGACGGAGGCGGCGAGCGACGTGACGAAGTCGCTGTCCGACGCGGAGTTCGGGAATGCTGCGCAACCGGTCGAGTTCTGCCTGGGCGGCATCGCGTTCGGCGATCGCCTGGGCGAGCGAGATCGGCCGCTCGTTGCTCGACATCAGCGGAGCCCCGCTTCGACCCAGTCACCGCGGCCGGGCAGGAGGTTCGGGTTGCTGTACGGGTCGTCGTGGAGCTGGTGCCCCCAACGCGTCTCGAGGAACCCGCGGTCGACAGCATCGTCGGAGGGGTCGTCGACGGGCGTGAAGTCGACCACCTCGACGTGCGGCGTCCAGAT
>JBGCFW010000263.1:0-17878 GCA_045107155.1 Ilumatobacter sp.
CCGTGGATCGTCGCCGCTCGCGAAACGCTGCCGGTGTCGATCACCGTGCGGAGCAGGTCGAGCGCTGTGAGCTCGGGCACGCCGGGTGGTAGTGGCATCGACCGATCGTAGCGGTCACAGAGATCCGACCTATGAGTACCCATAGATCAGATCGATGACCCGGAAAGCAATCAGGGCTGGCGGCACCCGGATTGCTGACACACACTGGTCGGGAGCTGCACCGACGCAGCCGACGTGGAAGAAATGGGGGCGCGATGACCCGACTGGGATTCTTGCTCGACAGCGATTCGTGTATCGGGTGCCACGCATGCACCATCGCCTGCAAGAGCGAGCACGACGTGCCGCTCGGGGTGAACCGCACCTGGGTGAAGTACATCGAGACCGGCTCGTTCCCGAACGTCAGCCGCCACTTCTCGGTGATGCGGTGCAACCAGTGCGAAGACGCGCCGTGCATGACCATCTGTCCCACGAATGCGCTGTTCCGTGCCGACAACGGGGTCGTCGACTTCCAGGACGACGACTGCATCGGCTGCAAGTCGTGCATGAATGCGTGCCCGTACGACGCGCTATACATCAATCCGGACACCAACACCGCACACAAGTGCAACTTCTGCAATCACCGAATCGAGCAGAACCTCGAGCCGTCGTGTGTCGTCGTGTGTCCGACCGAGGCAATCAAGGTCGTCGACTTCGACAACCCGGAGGACCCGGTCGCCAAGCTCATCGGTCGCGAGGACGTGGCGGTGCGTGCACCTGAACAGAACACGAAACCGAAGGTGTACTACAAGGGTGCCGATCAGGCGTCGCTCGACCCGACCCGCACCAAGATCAACGACGATGGGATGATCTGGGCCGACACCACTGACCAACATCGCAAGCTTCCGAAGCTCGATGCGCACGGTCACGGTGACATCGGCGTCGTCGCCCGCACGGCGTACACCACGTCGCACACGACCACCTGGGACCGCATGGTGTCCGGCTACCTCGTCACCAAGGCGATCGCCGGTGGCGTGATGCTGATCGCCACACTGATGCTCGTGCTCGGCCATGCCGACGAGCAGGCTGCGGTGGGCGTCGTGCCGCCGATGGTGGCCGGCGTGTTCCTTGCGGTCACCGGAGCGCTCCTCATCGGTGATCTCAAGCAGCCCGCCCGCTTCTACTACCTGCTCACCAAGTCCAACATGGATTCCTGGCTGGTCAAGGGTGCCTATGTGCTGGGCGCGTTCGCTGCGGCATGCGCGGTGTGGTGGATCGTCGGTCTTGCTGATGCCGGCGATGCGCTGGCATACGTCGCGATCGCCGCTGCCCCACTCGGGGCGGCAACGGCCGGCTACACGGCGTTCCTCTTCGCGCAGTGTGAGGGCCGTGACCTCTGGCAGACCCCGCTGCTCCTCCCGTTGTTGCTCGCTCGAGCAGTGGTGGCAGGTGCGGCGGCCTACGCCGTGCTCGACCTGTTCATGGACGTGCCGTCTGCCGACGCGATCATGTGGGCGCTGCTCGGTGGCGTGGCGGCGGTCGGCTTCCTCACATGGGTCGAACTGCAGTCGCACGGCAGCCGCCACGTCGAGCTCGCGATGGCATCGATGACCAAAGGTGACCAGGCGGTGTGGTTCAACTGGGGCCTCGCCGTCGGCGTGGTCGCACCGGCAGGGCTCGCAGCGATCGCGCTCACCGTCGACGATGTCGGTGCGTGGCTCCCCGCCCTCGGCGGCGTGCTCGCCCTCGGCGGCATGTGGCTCTCCGAGACAGCTTTCGTCCGCGCTGGCCAGTCCGTCCCCCTCTCCTGAACCGTGTCGGAGCGGGTCAGACCCACTCCGACACGTTCGACTCGCACTCGAGGAACTCCGATGACCGATCTGAACAAGTACCCACCGCTCTCGAAGTGGAAGGACTGGACCGAACTCGACGCGAAGGCGTGGCCGAACCGCAAGGAGCGCAACTACACGCTGGTGCCGACGACGTGCTTCAACTGCGAAGCAGCGTGCGGGTTGTTGTGCTATTTCGACAACGAAACCGGCGACATCGCGAAGGTCGAGGGCAACCCCGAACATCCCGCGTCACGGGGTCGGAACTGCGCCAAGGGTCCCGCGACGCTCAATCAGATCTATGACGCAGAGCGAATCCTGTACCCGCTCAAGCAAACCGGTGAGCGCGGTTCGGGCCAGTGGGAACGGATCTCCTGGGACCAGGCGCTCAGCGAGATCGGGGCGCGCATCGGCACCGCGTTCCGCGAAGACCGCCACAACGAAGTGATGTACCACGTCGGCCGTCCGGGCGAGGACGGCTACGCCGATCGCGTGCTGAAAGCGTGGGGCGCCGACGGCCACAACAGCCACACCAACATCTGCTCGTCGAACGCGCGCATCGGCTATCAGAGCTGGATGGGCCACGACCGCCCGTCGAGCGACTTCGCCAACGCCGAGGTGATCTTCCTCATCTCGAGCCACCTCGAGTCGGGTCACTACTTCAACCCGCATGCGCAGCGGATCATCGAGGCACAGGGGAACGGCGCCACGGTCATCTGCGTCGACCCGCGTCTCAGCAACACGGGTTCGAAAGCCGACCACTGGCTCCCCACCTGGCCCGGTACCGAGGCCTTCCTGTGTCTCGCGATCGCACGGCTACTGCTCGAGAACGGGACCTGGGAGCGCGACTTCGTCCGCCGCTGGGTCAACTGGGAGACATTCCTCGCCGAGCTCTACCCCGACATGCCACAGACCTTCGAGTCGGTCGAAGCTGCGCTGAAAGACCACTACGCCGAGTACACGCCCGAAGAAGCCGAACGTGTCACGGGCGTCTCGGCCGCCCAGATCCGAGAGATCGCCACGATCATCGGCAAGCATCCGACGAAATTCTCGAGTCACAACTGGCGTGCCGCCGGGGCCGGCAACTACGGCGGCTGGCAGGTCGCCCGCTCGCTGTTCTTCCTCAACGTGCTCACTGGATCCGTCGGCACGGTCGGCGGGACCTCGGGCAACGGCTGGAACAAGTTCGTGCCCCACCAGACCAAGGGCGCCCCGCCGATGCCGCGGTGGAACGAGCTGTGCTGGCCCAAGGAGTTTCCTCTCAGCTACCACGAGATGTCGATTCTCCTGCCGCACTTCCTCAACGAAGGTCGCGGCAAGCTCGACACCTACTTTTCCCGCGTCTACAACCCGATCTGGACTAACCCCGATGGGTTCACCTGGCTCGAGGCGCTGAAGGATCGCGAGAAGGTCGAGTGTCATGTCGCGCTCACGCCAACGTGGTCGGAGACTGCCTGGTTCGCCGACTACGTGCTGCCGATGGGCGTCGGTGCCGAGCGTCATGACACGTCGTCGTACGAGACCCACGCCGGAAAGTGGATCGGCTTCCGCCAGTCGGTGTTCCGCCGGTACGCCGAGATTCGCGCCGAGCAGGGCAAGGGCGAGCCGGTCACGCCGGACTCGCGGAGCCACGAGTTCAACCCCGGAGAGGTGTGGGAGGAGAACGAGTTCTGGATCGACCTGTCGTGGAAGATCGACCCCGACGGGGAACTCGGCATCCGCACCTGGTTCGAGTCCGACGAACGTCCAGGCGAACCGATCGGCGTCGACGAGTACTACGGCCACATCTTCGCCGAGGAGGTGCCCGGTCTGGCCGAGGCCGCCGCCGAAGCCGGGCAGAGTCCGCTCGACTACATGCGCGATCGCGGATCCTTCGCGGTGCCGACGGATCCGTACACGCCGTACGAGAAGCCGGTCGCCGCCGACGCGGTCGCCGACTGCGAGAAGGACGCGCGCGGTGTGTTCCGGAAGCCGGGCACCATCGGCACCTACGACGGGTCGCCAGAGTCTGCGGCACGGACCGAACTCGCGAAGCTCGGTGACGGGTCACCGGCGGTCGAGGTCGACGGAGAGATCATGGAGGGCTTCCCGACCCCGTCGCGCAAGCTCGAGCTGTTCTCGACCACGCTGAAGGAGTGGGGCTGGCCCGAGTACTCCACACCGAAGTGGATTCCGAGCCACGTGCACTGGGAGGACATGGACATCGCCGGCAACGAGCGGATCCTGCTCCCCACCTTCCGGATCCCGACGCTGATTCACACTCGTTCGGCGAACTCGAAGTGGCTCAACGAGATCAGCCATCGCCATCCGCTCTGGATCCACCCGGAAGATGCCGAGAAACTGAACATCGAAGAGTCGGGACTCGTGCGGATCACGACACGCATCGGGCACTTCGTGATCGTCGCGTGGCGTACCGAGGGAATCCGTCCCGGTGTCGTGGCAGCGTCGCACCACATGGGCCGTTGGCGTCTCGACGAGGAGCAGGGTCGATCATGGGCAGCTGGCAAGGCGACGATCGACAACTCGGGCTCGGTGTGGACGCTCAAGCGTGAGAAGGGCAACGAGTCCTACGAGTCCACCGACCCCGACACCGGACGGATCTGGTGGCACGACACCGGCGTGCACCAGAACGCGACGTTCTGCGTGCAGCCCGATCCGATCTCGGGCATGCAGTGCTGGCATCAGCGGGTGCGAGTGACACCGGCTGAGGCGGGGGATGAGTACGGCGACGTCGTGGTCGACACCGCGAAGTCGCGCGAGGCGTATCTCGACTGGATGTCGAAGACACGTCCGGCTGGAACGACGAATGACTCCGGCCTGCGTCGGCCGCTCTGGTACGCCCGCCCGCTGAAGCCGACGCTGGACGCGTACCGCCTTCCCGACGCCTGAAACAGGAGGACTCGACCGTTGTTCGAGCGCCCGCTTCGGGCTCTCGTCGAGGTGCGCGGCTCACCTAACGTGTCTCGGTGACTACACGAAACGGAGCGATCAGCGACCTGCTGGCGGAGCACGCACGGGGGCAGCTCGATGCGGCGATCCGTATGGAGCAACGAGCGAGCTGGGTCGCGACGCTCGTGCCCGTCGGCCTGTGGATCTGGCTGCAACGCGTCGAACTGTTGGTCTTCGCTGCGCTCATCGTGGCACTCAGCGCTCTTCGCGCCAGGGCGTTCCCCGCAATCGCTCGCGGCGACGTGAATCGGGCGATGACCTACTTTCTCGTCGGGAAGTGGACCATCTCGATCGTCCTCGTCTTTCTGTTACCGATCGCGTTGCCGATCGTCGTGGTCAATCTCATCATGCCGTTGGCCCTGGCATCGACGAATCTCGACAGTCGGCGCTTCGCCATCGTGAGTGCGACCTCGGTCGCGGTCGCGCTGGTGGTCGCCGTGCTCGGATACACGACCAACGTCTTCGACTACGAGCAGTCGGTGGATGCGTGGGTCTGGCAGTGGATTGCTGCGGTCGTGCTGGCCGTCCACTTCGTGCCACTCAGCCTCATCCTCTGGCGGACGAATCGGCAGCAGGCTCGCGCCTACGAAGAAGCGGTGGCAGCCAACGTGGCGCTGCAGGAGACTGCCGATGAACTCGAGCGCTCCCGTCGGCGGCTCGTCGGAGCGGCTGACGTGGAGCGTCGTCGCATCGAGCGTGACCTCCACGACGGCGCGCAGCAGCGGCTCGTCGCCGTGCTGATCAACCTTCGCCTCGCTGCGCGTCGGCTCGATGACGACGGCGTCGCTGAGGCGGCTGACGAACTCCAGTCGTCGATCGACGAGCTGCGAGACCTTGCGCACGGGATCTACCCGCCGATGCTGCGCCTACGTGGGCTGTCGACCGCGCTGACGAGCGTTGCGCGGCGCTCGCCGGCGTCGGTCACGGTGCGCGCCGACAAGATCCCGCGTCTGGCGGCCGACATCGAAGCGGCGCTGTACTTCTGTTGCGTCGAGGCCATCGGCAACGCCGTCAAACACGGTGGGGCCGACGTCGAGGCCACTGTGACGCTCCGGTTGTCCGATCGCGGCATGACCGCGCTCGTCGCGGACGATGGCCCGGGATTCGAGGTCGATCAGGTCGGCGATGGCGTCGGTCTTCAGAACATGCGCGACCGGGTCGGTGCCATCGGCGGCCGTGCTCACTTCAGGAGTGAGCCGGGCGGAGGCGCCGAGATCGCGTTCGAGGTGCCGTCGCTGCAATTGGTCGTCGTCGATGTGACGAACGATCGGGCGAGCATCGAGCTGACGACGGCGTCGGAGTGATCGCAGCCGTCGTGCGAAGCAGGCAATCGGCGGGTCTCGGCGTGACGGTTCGATCTACCAGTATGTCGCTCGGCACCCCGAGCGTCAGTTGCCGGAGGAGACCTCCGTGCCGTCACTTCTGATCGCCGCTGAGCGCGATGCTGACGCCTTCGTTGCCGACGATCGCGGCCTCGGTGCTCGACGATGCCGAACTCGCGATCATCCCGGGTCTCTACGGGGTCTGGATGCTCTTGACCGGATTGGGGTTCGCGTGGATCGTGAACCGAAACGCTGGCGATCGCACACCTGCGTCGGCACCCGTCTGAGCAGCGATTCGAGCGGCGAGTCGTCCTTTGGGCGTTGCAAGCAACCGATCGTCCCGCGACGGAATCCAGACCGTCGTGCGGTCGCGTGCGAGTTGGACGAGATGGAAGACGTTGATGCACGCCGTCATGGCATTGGTGATCACGATCGGCCAGGCCCCGAGTGTCAGTCCGTAGATGACGAAGGAGAGCCCGCCGGCGAGCCCGATGAGCCGCAGCCGCACCAGCGAACGCGTCGTGACCGACGCGATGATGAGAGCCGACGCACAGAATCCGAGAAGTTCCACCACGTCATGACTGGAGGCTGACGCAGGGTCCCAGATACGCGATCTCGTTGTGACGCTCGGCTCATGTCGGTGCGACCCGGTCGAGTAGCCGTTCGCAAGTGGGCAGCGAGTTCAGTCGGCGCAGGAGAGCAGCGCGTCGGTGAGCGCATCGAAGTACGCCCACCCGGGTGGCGCCAGCACCGGTGGCGTGTCGTTGCCGGCCAGGAATCCGCCACGGCACGATGCGGTCACGGCTCCGTCTGCCAACTCGTCGCCGGAGTCGTAGACGAACACCGAGGCGCGTTCCTCTCTATTGAACTGCTGCGCGAAGACCTGGGCATCGGAACCGACGACTGCCCACGAGAACGATCGGCCGGCGGTCGTCACGGCGACGAGTTCGCCTGTCGCGGCGTCGCGAACGAATCGCTGGCCGGTCTTCTCGCCCCCTCGCGTCGCGAGACCGTTGTCGTCGAACAGCAGTGCCTCGCTGATCCCGACCGGAGCGGGCAAGGCGGCGTAGCGGTCGGCGATCAGATATGGCTTGACGGTGGAGGAGACCCACACGAGGTCGTAGTCAGCGGCGCTGTCGGCTGTCGGCGCCGATTCGTCGGCTGCCACGGTCACGTCGAACCCCCGTGATGACCACCGTTCGATGATGGGTTGGTCGATCGCAGCAGCCGGAGCGGTGCTGGCGATGAAGAGGATCGTCGGCTTGCCGTCGCCATCGTCCTGTTCCCGGGCGCTGATGAACCACGTGAACAACGTGGAAGCCGTGGATCCGCTGGGATCGGAGACCGTGAGGGTGACGACGTGCGGGCTCGCTCCCACCGACCCCTCGATCGGTGTTCCCCACATGCGACCCGTTCGATCGTCGACCTGGATCCCGTCGGGCAGGCCTTCTGCGACGAAGGTCAGTGCATCCCCATCGGGGTCGTCGGCGACGACGGTGACATCGATCTCGTCGCCTTCGGTGTCGGCGCGGTCGGCGACTGGCTCGATGGTCGGCGACCGGTTGATGCCGTTGTCGCTGTCGCACTCGAGCAGGAAGTCGGTCAGATCGTCGAAGTGCCTCCATCCGGCGTCGTTCATGGCCTGTGGAGTGTCGTGGCCAGCGAAGAAACCGCCGCGGCACGCGGGCGAAGGTGTGCCATCGGCGAGGACGTCACCTTCCCGGTACGTGAAGACCATGGCGCGCCTTCGGTCTCCGGCCTGCGCGGCGATCACTTCGGCGGAGGTCGCAGGTCGCGCCCAGGAGAACGTTCTCGATGAACTGACCACTCGCACAGCGGTGCCGCTCTCGGGATCTCGGAGGCGCGTCTGGCCGGACTTCTGACCGGCCGATGTCGCCAACCCGTTGTCGACGTAGATGAACGCTTCGTGGGTCGCCAGCGCCGTCGCGATGTCGGCGTAGAGGTCGCCGACTCGCGCGGGTACGACGGTCGACGACACCCACACCAGGTCGAATCGCTCGACGAATGCCGGATCGGGAAGGGCGTCGTCGTCCACCACCGTCACGTCGTGGCCCTGGTCGCGCCACCTCGCGACGATCGGTCGATCAGGCGCCGGCGGCACGTCGGTGCCTGCGACGAAGAGAATCCGTTGCATTTCCGAAGCCACCGGATCGAAGTCGGCGGAGACGACGGCGTCGACGTCGGGTGTGGTGATCACCTGCGTGCGACCGCCGCCGATGTTCCACTCGGCGAAGACGTGGTCGCGTTGTGGCGACGGGGCGTCGATGTTGCGCTCGACGCCTGCGGGAACCCGCACGGTGAACGGGGTGTCTTGTTGTCGGCCGTTGTACGTGACGTCGAAGCCGAGCGGAGTACTCGTGAAGGTGAGGTCGATCTCCCGGACGAAGACGTCGACGCAGGTCGTGCCCGTGAGGCCGTTGGCGTCGGTAGCGCTGAGGCACACCTCGAGAGAGGTGTCGTCGTCGTGGTCAGCAAAGCGGTACCCGGCGGGCGCGGCGCCACTGCGAACGAACTCGTCGTCGTGGACGTGATCGTTGTGGTGCAGCGTGCCTGACCAGCGGAGCGAGTCGCCTGACAGCGGGCCGTCTTCGGCGTCGATGGCGGAACCGGCGAGGTCCACGATCGAGTCGATCGGCACGACCTGACCGTCGATCGGTGCGCTGATCGTGGGCACCGGCGCAGTGTTGCCCGGGGTCAGCATGATCGTGGTCGTGTCCGACGCTCCGCTCGGATCCGTCACGGTGAGCGTGGCGGTGATGTCGGCGGCCCGGTCGTACACATGCGTCGGTGTCGGTTCGGTCGAGGTGGCTCCATCGCCGAAGTCCCACCGGAAGTCGAGCTCGTCGAGGTCGGGATCGAAGCTCGCACCACCGTCGAAGTTCACCGTCAGCGGAATGGGCCCGCCGGTCACGTCCGAGGTCGCGTGCGCCTGCGGTTGGACGTTGCCGCCTCCGACGTAGCGGATGCGATGGACCGACCCGAAGTAGCTCACGTAGTGGACGTTGCCGTCCGGGCCCAGTGACATGTCCACCGCGAAGGTCACGTCCGAGCTGACGGGCGTCACCGTCGGTTCAGCGTCGTCGAGGTGCAGCACGCCGATCCACTGCTCGTGGACATCACCGAACCACAGCCCGCGGTATTCGGCGGGGTAGGCGGTTCCGGTGTACTCCACGCCGGCCATCGCTGAGTGCCCGGCATCCGAACACGACGCGCGTGCGGCGTGGTGGCACCAGGTCCAGGTCGGCGGTTGTTGCGAGCCGTCGAAGTACGGTTCGCAGGCGGCCAGGTCGTCGTAGCTGGCCTGTCGGCGGTTGATTCCGGGCCCTCGGTGGATCCGAGCGGCCAGTTGCTCGTCGGACAGCCCGCCCTCGTAGCAGGGCCACCCGAACGACGATCCAGCGGCGCCGGTGTTCACTTCCTCGAACTGGCCCCACCCGACGTCACCGGTCACCGGACGGTCACCGGCCGTGAGCGCGAAGCGGAACGGGTTGCGCAGTCCGCTGAAGTACACCTTGGATCTCGATGACGACCCGTCGTCTTCGAAGAACGGATTGCTCGGGACGCCGTTTCCGGTGTCGGGGTCGATGCGCAGGATCTTGCCGGACAGCCAGTCGGGGTCCAGCGCACGCAGTGCGCGGGGATCGACCCGGTTGTAGCTCGCTCCGTCTCCGATGCTGACGAACAGGGAACCATCGGCGGCGAATCGGAGACCGCCGATGCTGTGCGATCCACCGTCGGACGGAAGGCAGTCGTCGATCGGTTGCGGTGAGGGCGCCGGATCGCCGACGCCACATGTCCAGGGCGCGTCGACGTCGGTCTGCCAGGTGAAGGGGTCGCCGAGGTTCGCCCACACCGAGTTGGCTCCCAGGACCGTCCGGGTGCTCCCGGCCACGATCGACGTCCAGTCGGTTGCAGCATCGAGGCGTACCCGATCCACACGCGCGTTGCGGTGTCCTTGCCCGTCCGGTCCGCCGTAGCTCAACTGGCGACGATGGGAGCCGTTGCCGTCCCAGTACAGCGCGGCCGACGCGGTCTCGGGCGGGTCATAGGTGTACGCCAGATACACCCAGGGCTCAGCACGGTCACCCGGCTGCACAGCGAGGCCGATCAGTCCGCGATCGTTGTGGTTGTTGACGGACGCCTGGAGGTCCAACACCACGTCGGCATCGCCCGTTGCCGGATCCACGATCTTGAGAACGCCAGCCTTTTCGGCGACGAGGAAGCGGCCGTCCGACAGCCATGACATCGCGACGGGTTGGCTGAGTCCGTCGACGATCTGCTCCTCGACGAATCCCATCGGGAGCGTCGCGGCGTCGGCAGTCGGTGCCGGTTTGACGGCGAGGAGAACGGCCGCTGCGACGAGCGCTGCTGCGAGGAGGGTTCGGCGTGTCGGCCCCACGATCAGCTGCGAGCGAAGTCGACGGCGGCCTCGAACAACGCCCATGTCGCCGGGGTCGCTGTACGCACCGATTGCCAGTCGAGGAAGAAACCCACTCGCGCGGCAGGCGCTGTGCCGCCGTCGACCAACTGATCGCCGGAGCGGTAGCCGAAGATCACCGCGAACCTGCTCTTGCCCGGCACGTTTGCACCGACGATTGCGTCGGCGCCCACGATCCCGTAGGACAGTCGCTCGGCCCGCGTGTGCACGCCGACGCCTCCGGAGAGCCCGTTGCTGAACGGCGTACCGCCGAGGACCCGGATGCTGGGACTCGACGCGAACTCACCACCTCGCGATGCCAGACCGTTCTCGTCGTGGAGATATCCCTCCCATGTCACCAACGGGACTCCGATGTGGCGGAGCCCGTCGCCGACTTTGTGGACCTCGACACCCGACGACAACATCAGCAAATCGAATGCTGCAAGCTCGTCGGCGGCATTCCAATCAGGGTCGAGGAACAGGTCGTCGTCAAGGAAGGTGAAGTCGAATCCGAGCCGACCGAAGTGGTCGAAGATGAGCCGGTCTGAATCCTCGACAGGGAGCCCGTCGGGTCGGACTTTGCCACCGATGAATCCGACCTTCGATCCTGCTGGACCAGGAATGGTCGTGGTCGTGGTCGTGGTCGTGGTGCTGCTGCTGGTCGTGGAGGTGGTGGTCGTCGACGCTCCGCCCCCGAGCCCGTCGACTGCCCAAGCGACGGCCCGGTCGAACGCCTCCCAGGCCGCGGTTGTCGCGGTTCGAGGAGCGTCGTAGTCGAAGTGGAACCCGACGCGTCGCCCAGCCGCTGGCGATCCGTCGGCGAGCTCGGCGCCTCGTTCGTACGCGAAGATCACGGGGCGACCAGTGTTCTGTTCCGTGGCTGCGACACGTGCGCCGGGGCCGACGAGACCGAAGGAAAGCCGATGTGCGCTGCTCGTCATGAGCTGTCGGCCCGTCAGGCCGCCCGCGAGCGGGTGGTCACCTTCGAACACCACGAGCCTGCGCAGCTTGGAGGTCTCGCCGCCCCGCGTCGCGAGTCCGAGGTCGTCGTGAAGGTACCCCTCCCACGTGAGGACGGGCAGAGCCCACCCAGCCGGTGTGTCGGTGACGATGGACGGATCGACCGACGAGGAGATGACGACGGCATCCACGCCGTCGATCGCATCAGCCGTGTCATCGTCATCGACGGTCACGACGTGGTACCCCGATGCTCGAAGACGATCGACGACGATGATGTCGGGCCCGGGGATGGGTGTGCTGCCCGCCAAGTAGGCGAGTGTGACCCGCTGGTCGTCGGCGCCAGCGGTGGCTGACGGCCCAACGCCGACCGAAAGCACCGCGACCGCTGCGAGGAGTGTCGCCCCGATGGCGCCGAGAGCCACCTGCCGTGTTCGTTCCGTTCGCATCTCCAACCCGTCCCGTTGATATCTGCTTGCTGATCGTTGTCGTAAGGTAGTCAAGACAACGTTGGGAGTCACGCGATTGTTCGATTTCGGTGGCAGCTAATTTGCTTTTCAAGCTTCGTTTCGAGTGTTGTAACAGGGAAGAAATGCGAGATCTCCTTGCTCCTCGCGATCGAGAAACGCGCGACCGCGCTGCGCACGTATTCGCCCAAAACGCATCAGTTTGTCACCGTGGGTGGTGGAGATTGCGCGTGTGGTACCACTGCCTGACTGTGAGCTGCTTTCGTGGCGACGGATCTGCCAGTATTCGTGCGGTCGGCCCCTGCCGGTTCCTCGTCAGAGCGCCGGTGTGGCCGCTGAACCGAGTGGCCGCGTGACGCGGCCTCCGAAGACGGCGCGCGAAGCTGGATCCGTGCTGCTCACGATGTTCTCCGCGAAGTCCTATGACCGCGAGAGCTTCGAGCGCGCTGTCGGCGACGAACTCGAGATTCGCTTTCACGACACACGCCTCGACGAGCACACCGCTGCGTTGGCCGAGGGGGCCGACGCCGTGTGTGTCTTCGTCAACGACGATGTCTCGCGACCCACGCTCGTGCGGCTCGCGGACCTCGGCGTGAGGCTCGTCGCACTGCGCTGTGCCGGCTACAACAACGTCGACCTCGATGCTGCACGAGACCTCGGGATCACCGTCGCGCGCGTCCCCGCGTACTCACCCAACGCCGTCGCCGAGCACACGCTCGCGTTGATCCTCGGGCTCAACCGGAAGATTCACCGAGCGCATCAGCGGGTGCGCGATGGAAACTTCTCGCTCGACGGCCTGGTCGGCTTCGACATGGTCGACAAGACAGCCGTGGTCGTCGGGACGGGAACCATCGGAGCGATCGTGGCAAGACTGCTGTGGCACCTTCGATGTGAGGTGATCGCCGTCGATCCGTCAGGGCCTGACGATCATCTCGCTGGTCTCGGCGTCCGATACGTCGAGCTGGACGAGGCGCTTGCCGTTGCCGACGTGATCACGCTGAACTGTCCGCTGAACGAGGCCACCCACCACCTCATCGACGCTGCGGCGATTGCCAAGATGCGTGAGGGCGTGATGGTGGTCAACACCGGTCGCGGTGGTCTGATCGACACCGACGCGCTGATCGACGCGCTCAAGAGCGGGCACATCGGATCCGTCGCACTCGACGTCTACGAAGAAGAGGGTGATCTGTTCTTCGAAGACCGAAGCGATGAGGTGATCGATGACGACACTTTCGCCCGGTTGCTCACGTTTCCGAACGTGTTGATCACGGCCCACCAGGCCTTTCTCACCCGCGAGGCGCTCACGGCGATCGCCGAGACGACCATCTCCAACGTTCGCACCGTTCATGCTGGTGAGGTCTGCGACAACAGCGTGCCGTGACGTCAAGTCCGCTCGTCAGAGAAACGACAGTAGGTCGGCGAACACCTCCTCGGCATCGACGTCGAGCCCTTTGCGTTGGAACCAAGTGCACACGTTGACGACGTCTCGATGCACGAAGTCGAGCCCTGCGAGGTTCGCCGCGATGTCGATGGCCTGGGGAAAGTCGATGAACCACAGCCGGCCCTCCCACCAGAGCAAGTTGTACGCCGACAGGTCGCCGTGCGCGAGTCCCTCGCGCATCAGGATGCGCAAGCCTGCGATGAGTTGATCGAACGCGTCGGTGAGTTCGCCTGGGTCGAGCCGGCAGGCCTGGAGCTGTGGGGCGGCTTCTGCGCCGGCGCCCTCGGTGTCGCCGACGAACTCGAGGTCGAACACGTCGTCGCCGAATCCGATCGGGAACGGGACCGTCATGCCGGCGTGCCAGAGTCGCGTCATCACCTCGTGTTCGTGGCCGGTCCAGCGATCTTGCAGGAGTCGCTTCCCGTAGGTCGACATCCGCTCGATCGCACGGCGGTCGCGTGTCTTGCGGAATTGGCGTCCCTCCCGATACTGCACGTCGTTCGTGAACGTCGACACGCGTTGGAATCCGAGGTCCTGGAGTTGTCCCTTGTACTTCACCTCCCGTGGGAGGTAGCGCTTGCGGGCGAAACGGCAGGTCCGGCCGTCAGCGCCGGTTCGTTCGATGAGGTCGACCTGGGCTTCCTTGCCGGTCTTGATGACGCCGAGGTCGACGTCGGTGCACGGCTCGGCAACGAGCCATGAAGGTGGGGTGCGCACGATGTGCTCCTGTGTGGATCGGGACGAAGAGTCGTCGCCGCGCCGGAGCGTGATGCGTCAGACGGCGCGACGGGAGGGAGGTGCGGTCTCAACACTCATCTGCACGTCCTCCTCCCGTTTCCGATCCCGCAGACGTTCTGCGAGCAGTTCGAAACACGGTAGTGCTCGACGTCGGAGCCGGTCGAACGAGTTTCCGGCCACCGGTCGCGCGGTCAGTTGCGGATCGGCGTGGTCGCCAGCGCAAGCGGCAACACCGCGCTGCAGCCGGCGCGGCGAAGCACGCGACCCGTCTCGGTGAGTGTCCAGCCCGAATCGATGAGATCGTCGACGAGCAGCGCTGCACCGTTCGGGACCTCGCCGGTGACGGAGAACGCTCCCTCGACGTTCGAGCGCTGGTGTGCACTGTTCGCCATCTCCTCTTGCGGAGGCCGATCTGCCGAACGCGCGAGCGCGACCACGAACGGGAGACCGAGCCGCGCCGCAAGTCGTTCCGCGACCCCCGGAACGAGCTCGCCGCTCCGATCCGACGGCACGGCGGTGACCCAAGTCGGCGGTGTCGAAGGTGACCAGGTGTCGACGAGTTCGTCGAGGGCCCCGACGAGCTCGTCGTCGAAGTGTCGATCGCGGTACTTCCCGCGCTCGACCTCACGCCCCCAGCCATCGTCACCCCACACGGCGAGTGCGAGACCCGTCTCGCTGCGCTCGCCGGTCGGGATGCCCTGCTTCTTCGGTGGGAGAACGATCGGGCGGTTGCGGAGGAAGCGGGCAGCGCGTTCGAGATCGGACGGCTCGGGCTCGAACGGCGCGAAGACTCCCGAGTCGGTCAGCGCATCGATCGCCGACGCGCCGGCCTGCAGGCGGCCCACCCGTCGGCAGTTGTCGCAGATGCCGCACGGCTCCTGGGCCGGGTCATCGAGCAGTTCGGTGAGGAACTGCATGCGGCACCCGGATGTTTCGGCGTAGTCGGTCATGAGTTGCTGCTCGAACCGGCGGGCCTGGGTGACGCCCTCGACGCGTTCGGTCGGGTATGTCCATGCGGCGGTGGTCCGTTCGTATGACTGGCCCTTGATGCGACGGACGACGCCTTCGACGTCGAGCTGTTTGAGAATCGCCTCGAGGTCGCCCCACTTGATGTTGACCTCGGCGGTGATGTCGCGCATGCCGATCGGCCCGCCGGCGCGGTCGACGACGGTGAGGACTTCGTCGACCATCGTCGGCTCCGGGAACGCGCGGTCGATGAAGTGATCTTGGATGCGGCGGTCTTCCTGGCCGACGAGCAGGATCGCTGCGGACGCATCGAGAGCTCGACCTGCCCGGCCGACCTGCTGGTAGTACGCGATGGGTGAGCCGGGCATCTGGAAGTGGATGACGAAACCGAGGTCGGGCTTGTCGTAGCCCATGCCGAGCGCGCTGGTGGCGACAAGGGCCTTCACATCGTTGTCGCGGAGCCGGCGCTCCAACGCTTCGCGTTGGTCGGCTTCGGTGGCGCCCGAGTACGCGGCGACATCGAGGCCCCGAGACTGCAGCCAGTCGGACACCGCCAGCGTGTCGCGGATCGTCAGGCAGTAGATGATGCCCGAACCCGGTATCGACTCGAGTCGTTCGGCGAGCCACACGAGCCGTTCGGGTTGCGCGGGAAGCTCGACCACGCCCAACCCCAGGCCGGAGCGTCCGAGCGCTCCGCGGAAGGTGGTGAGTTCGGCGCCGAGTTGCTCGGCCACGTCATCGACCACGCGGGAGTTCGCGGTCGCCGTGCATCCGAGGATCGGGACCGACGTTCCGGAGCTGCGGCCGTATTCGTCGAGCATGCGCCCGATGCGGCGGTAGTCGGGGCGGAAGTCATGGCCCCAGTCCGAGATGCAGTGGACCTCGTCGATCACCATCATGCCGGGCCGTTCTTCCAGCATCGGCATGACCTTGGCCGCGAACTCGGGATTCGCCAGGCGCTCGGGCGACACGAGGATGAGGTCGAGAGCGTCGGTGTTGAGCGCGTCGGCGAGTTCGTCGACCGTGGTCGTCGACGACGAGTTCACGGTCATACATCGGAGTCCGAGCCGCGAAGCCGCCTCGATCTGGTTTCTCATCAGTGCCAGGAGCGGTGAGATCAGCAGTGTGGGGCCCATCCCGTCGGCGCGGAGCAGGTGAGTAGCCAGGAAGTACACGGCCGACTTGCCCCACCCGGTGCGCTGGACCACCAATACCCGCTGGCGTTGCACGAGCGCTTCGACGGCGTCGCGCTGATGCTCGCGGAACGAGGCGTCGTCACGCTCCGTCAGCGTGCGCAAGGCGTCGAGCAGGGGATCGGTCGCCAGGTCTGCCATGCCCCGAGTATGGCCACCGGGTACCTCGGAGTTGCTCGGGTCGAAGTCGGACCGTTCCCGCAGATCGCGGCGTCGACTTCGCGAAGCTCCGCTTGATCTGAGCCCAGCACGTCCTGCGACCTACGGTGCGGAGCATGAAGATCGGCATCAACGCATCCAACCTCCTCGCAGCGCCCGACCTGGCCACGATGGTCGACGATGCGGTGAGCAGCGAGCGCAAGGGCTTCACGAGCTGGTGGCTCGCGCAGACCGGTCTCGTCGACTCGATGACCGCCCTCGCCGTGGTCGGTGGTCGAACGGAATCGATCGAACTGGGCACTGCGGTGGTGCCGACGTGGACACGGCACCCTGAGACGATGGCGGCGGGCGCGCTCACCGCGCAGGCCGCCGCGCCTGGCCGCATCGTGGTGGGCATCGGCCTGTCGCACCAGCCTGCGGTCGAGGGCTACTGGGGCATGACCTGGGAGCGGCCCGTGAAGCACATGTCGGAGTACCTGGCGATCCTCGACTCGCTCCTGGAGACCGGGACGTCCTCGGTCAGCGGCGATATCTGGACAGCCCGCCGCGAGGGAGTCGCCCCGCGAGCTGCCGGCGAGTCGGTCGGCAAACCCCTCGTCATGCTCGCGGCGCTCGGCGAACAGATGCTGACCATGGCCGGCAAACGCACGGACGGCACGATTCTGTGGTGTGTCGGCCCGAAGACGCTCGAAGAGCAGATCGTGCCGATCATCAATGCGGCGGCCGACTCGGCCGGACGGCCGATGCCGCGCAAGGTGTGCTCGCTGCCGGTGTGCGTCACCGACGACCCGGCGCCGACGCGGGCGTTCATCGCCGAGATGTTGAAGATCTACGCCGAGTTGCCGTCGTACCGGGCGATGCTCGACATCGAGGGCGTGCAGGGCCTCGGTGATCTGTCGTTGGTCGGCCCGGAGGACGAGGTGCAGGCGGGGCTCGAAGCGATCGCCGCTGCGGGAGCCACCGACTTCACCGCCGTCCCGATTCCTTCGGCCGATGGGTCGGGGCGGACGCTCGACTGCCTCGAGGCCTTCGCCGCCCGCTGAACGCTCTCGTGTTCCGACGGCACAACTGTCAAGAACGGGAGTCTGCCAAGAATTGACTGAGTCCAGAAAGGACCGGTAGTGTTGGCGTCTGTGAGTGAGGGGCTCGACCGACAACTGCGCGAGCGGGGGATGCGCGTCACCGCGCAGCGCCTGGCCATCATGCGGTCGGTGTCGTCGCATCCTCACATCACTGCAGACGAAGTCGCCGACGACGTTCGATCCGACATCGGCTCGATCTCGCGTCAGGCGGTCTACGACACGCTGTCCGTCCTCGTGGAGAACGACCTCCTGCGACGGATCCAGCCGGTCGGTTCGGCTGCCTGGTACGAGGACCGCGTCGGAGACAACCACCACCACCTCGTGTGCCGCGAGGGCAACGACGTGTTCGACGTCGACGGTG
>JBGCFW010000264.1:0-15683 GCA_045107155.1 Ilumatobacter sp.
ACCACCCGTGAACGGTGACGACGGATCGATGGCGAGCACGGCGATCTCGAGTTCGCGCGCCCGCAGGTGGGAGATCAACGCAGATGTGAGCGTCGACTTCCCGGCACCCGGCGCACCTGTGAGCCCGACCGTGTAGCCGGAACCCGACAACGGCTACGCGAGGCGCCCGATCTGACGCGCCTCGTCGTCACCACGCTCGATCAGGGAGAGCAAGCGTGCCAGAGCAGCGCGGTCGCCATCGACGGCGGCCTGGAACAATTCGGGAGCCGGAAGGCGCGTACGAGGCATGAGCGTCAAGTCTCCCCGATTGAGTGCGGACCGACCAACCGGGTCAGACGAATGGGCTGGTCGGCGGAACGTCGCAGGGCGGAGCGTCGAGCGTGTTGGCGGCGATATCGATCACCTCGGTGACTCCGTCGACACGGTCACGCATGATCCGCTCGATGCCGACCTTCAAGGTTTGATTCGACGACGGGCATCCAGCGCATGCGCCGGTCAGCTCGACCTCGACCACGCCGGTGTCTTCGTCGACGGCGTGCAACACGATGTCGCCACCGTCGGCCTGGAGGGCCGGCCGGATCACTTCGATGGTGGTTTCGACCTGAGCACGCATCTCGACGACCATTCAATCGTCGGGCCCCGTACGATCCATGGGGTGATCGTCGCTGTCGCAACGGCTCTCGTCGCCCACCAGGGCGGGTGGGACGAAGCACTCCTGATCGGTGGTCCGATCGCCGCGATCGCCGGGCTGCTGATCCTCGCGAAGAAGCGCGTCGACGCAGCTGCCGAACTCGCTGCAGAGGCGGATCCGGCCGACTGAGAGGCACTGCGCGAGACTCGCTGCCGCACCACCCCTCCCCACTCGAAGGCTGCCATGTCGACGCTCCCTGACGTTCTCCGTTCCCCGCTCGCGCTCCCCGTCGTCGCATCGCCGATGTTCATCTGCTCGGGCCCCGAGCTGGTGATTGCGCAGTGCCAAGCAGGTGTGATCGGCTCCTTCCCGGCGCTCAACGCACGCCCGGCCGCGGCGCTCCACGACTGGATCGACCGCATCGAGCGTGAACTCGACCAGTACCGCGCCGCGCATCCTGAAGCTCCCGTCGCGCCCTACGCGGTCAATCAGATCGTGCACCGCTCGAACGACCGACTCGAGGAGGACCTCGCGACGTGCGTCGCGCACGAGGTCCCAATCATCATCACGTCGCTCGGCGCTCGGCCCGAAGTCAACGACGCCATCCACTCATACGGCGGCATCGTGCTTCACGACGTCATCAACGACGAATTCGCCCGCAAGGCGGTCGACAAGGGCGCGGACGGCTTGATCGCCGTCGCCGCCGGCGCTGGTGGTCACGCAGGCACGCAGTCGCCCTTCGCGCTGGTTCAGGAGATCCGCGACTGGTTCGACGGTCCGCTCTTGCTCTCGGGTGCGATCGCCCACGGTCGATCGGTGCTCGCGGCACGCGCGTGCGGCGCCGACTTCGCCTACGTGGGTTCGGCCTTTCTCGCGGCGGAGGAGGCGAACAACGAGGTCGAGTACAAGCAGATGATCGCCGACAGCGGCGCGGCTGACATCGTTTACACCAACCTCTTCACCGGCGTGCACGGCAACTACCTGCGTGGCAGCATCTCGGCTGCGGGCCTGGATCCCGACGACCTGCCGGGGTCCGACCCGAGCGCGATGAACTTCGGTTCGGGCGGCGACTCTGACGCAAAGGCCTGGAAGGACATTTGGGGCGCCGGCCAGGGCATCGGCGCCGTGGACGACATCGTGCCGGCCCGCACGCTCATCGAGCGGATGACCGCCGAGTACGAAGCCGGCCTCGCCGAACTGACGCGCTGAGGTGTGCTCGCGGCCAGCCCGGCTGCGATGCCCACGAACACGAGCTCGACCGCTTCACACCTCAGATGACGAGGCGTTTCGGACGAGGTGCTCGTGACGACGGGGAGCGATCAGCGACGCTCGATGGTGGCGCCGACCGATCGCAGTCGACCGACGAGGTCGTCGTAACCGCGGTCGATGTGGTGGACCCCCGAGATGGTTGTCTCGCCGTCCGCGGCGAGACCGGCCACCACCATCGCGGCACCGGCCCTGATGTCGTGGGCCTTCACCGGGGCGCCCGAGAGGCGCGGCACGCCGCGCACCACGGCGTGGTGGCCAGTGGTGCGAACATCAGCTCCCAAACGCTGCAGTTCCTCGACGTATCGGAACCGGCCCGGATAGAGGTTCTCGGTGACGATGCCGACGCCGTCGGCCACTGCGAGCATCGTGATGATGAGCGGCTTGTAGTCGGTGGCGATGCCTGGATACGGGAGCGTGGCGATGTCGATCGAACGGCACCGTTCGACCGAGACGACATTGATGCCCTCGTCGGTCGGCGTGAGCCCGAGGCCCATCTCGCCGAACCGGTCGAGCAGCATCGTCATGTGGTCGGCACGAGCGCCGATGACGTCGAGCTCGCCGCCCGCAACGGCGCACGCCGCGAGGTAGGTGGCGGCCTGGATGCGATCCGGGACGGTCCGGTGGCTGACCGGGTGAAGCGACTCGGGCGACACACCCGTGATGGTGAGCATCGACGAGCCGATGCCGTCGATCTGTGCGCCCATCGCGACGAGAAACTCACACAGGTCGTTGATCTCCGGCTCGCGAGCACAGTTGTCGATCGTGGTGACCCCGTCCGCCAACACCGCTGCGGTCATCAGGTTCTCGGTGGCACCGACGCTCGGGAACTCGAGCTTGATCTCGGCTCCGTGCAGTCGATCGGCGCGCGCTTCGAGGTACCCGTGGCTGAACTTGAACTCAGCACCCATCGCTTCGAGACCAGCGATGTGCATGTCGATCGGTCGAGCCCCGAAGTCGTCGCCACCCGGCATCGACAGCCGCACCTCACCGCACCGGGCGAGGAGTGGTCCGAGCACGTTGATCGAGGCGCGAATCCGCTCGACCAGCTCGTACGGCGCCACGGGCGTGATGTCACCGCGGTTGTCGAGGAGAAGACACCCCTCGCTCGGACGACTCATGTGGACGCCGATGGCCGCGAGCAGGTCGCCCATGATTGCGACATCTGCGATGTCGGGCACGTTCGTGAGCTCGTGACGGCCGTCGCAGAGGATCGTCGTCGCCATCAGTTTGAGCACGGAGTTCTTCGCACCAGGGACCACCACGCGTCCCGACAGCGAGCCGGAACCGCGTACGACGATCGTGTCGCCGGAGGCGGGCGGAACAGCGGAAACACTCGAGGAACGCGCAGCGTCGGCACCGAAGGAGCTCACAGCACACCAGTATGCTCCCGCCGTGGCGGTCGACGGGCGCATGGTCTCTCGGAGCTGGCCGAACGCACCCGAACAGCAGGACCGCCTGTCTCGCCCCCGCCAGCAGTTGCTCACCGAGCGAGAAGCCGAGCGGACCACCATCCACGGTGGAGTCCGGGTACGTTTCGTGCAGGACACCGGGCCATTTCTGGCGTACGAACGCACGCTCGATCTGTACGACGACCCGACGATCTCGATCGCGGAACGCACCACGTACCGACTCACCATTCCATGGTTCGGGTGGTTGTTCAGCCTGGCAGTGCGAATGGTCCTCGCCCGCCGGATCCGGGCGCAGAGCTGGTGGTCTCCGCCCGACAATCTCGACGCCACACAAGTCCGAGTCATCGGTCTCCTCGGGGCCGCTTCGATGGCGGCCGCCTTCGTCAACACGATCTTCACCCAGACGGTCGGCTTCGCCGCCGACGACTTCGGGATCGACGAGACCGCAAAGGGCGACGCCGGGTCGATCGTCCGCGCCGGCATCGTCTTCGCGCTCCCGGCAGCGGTCGTCGCCGACCGGATCGGGCGCCGACGAGTCCTCATCGTGGTGGCCTGGCTGGCGCCACTTCTGACCGTGCTCGGAGCGTTCGCCCCCAGCTTCTGGGCGCTGGTGGCGTCCCAGACCATCGCGCGCCCGATGGGAATCGCTCTGGCCTTCGTCATCGGCGTGATCGCCGCCGAGGAGGTACCCCGCAACAGCCGTGCGTATGCGGTGAGTGTGCTGGCGATGGCGGCTGGGCTCGGCGCCGGTATCGCAGTCATGTCGCTCCGCCTGGCCGACATCGGTGACGGCGGATGGAGATACACCTACCTGGTCGCGATCATCTGGTTGGCGGTGGCCATCGACGTGGGCCGTCGGCTGCCGGAGACCCGCCGATTCGCCGCCCAAGTCGCTCGAGACGAAGCGCACGAAGTTCGCCCGCGGCTCGACCGGCGACGCTTTGCGCTTCTGGCGACGGTGGCATTCGCCGGCAACATCTTCATCGCCCCCGCCAGCTTCTTTCAGAACACCTACCTGGAAGACGTGCGGAACTTCAGCGGGGGCGACATCGGACTGTTCTCGATCCTCGTCGGCACACCGGCCGGCATCGGGCTGATCTTGGGCGGTCGTTTTGCCGATCGCCGCGGGCGGCGCCGCTTGATCTCGATCGCGCTCCCACTCTCGACCCTGTCGATCGTGGCGGCGTTCTCGGTGGGCGGCCTCGGCCTCTGGGCGTTCTCCTTCCTCGGTGGCGTCCTCGGCTCCGCGGTGTATCCGGCCATGGCGGTGTACCGGACCGAGCTGTTCCCGACCGCGAACCGGACCCGCGCCGCCGGTCTCGTGACCGCGTCGGCACTCGTCGGCGGCATCGGAGGCCTCAGCCTCACCGGTCGACTCCTCGACGACGGTTGGTCGTACTCGTCGACCATGGCGCTCATGGCGGTCGGACAACTGGTGGTGACCGTGCTCGTGGTGGCGGCCTATCCCGAAACCGCTCACCAGGAGCTCGAGACGCTCAACCCCGAGGATGCCGATCCGGCCACGACACCGGTCCAACGCTCCGAACTTGCCTGAACGAGGTTGCGCCGGTTCGCGCCGGAGCAGCGCTCAGGTGAGTGACGCGACGAAATGGGCCACGCGCTCGGCGATCCGTTCGTCGTGGCCCTTCAGGTCGTGCCGGGCTCCGTCGATCCACTCGTGTTCGACCCGTGCGGGAATGGTCGACGTCCACCGTTCGAGTTCATCGGGTGTCCCGAACGGATCGCGGGTTCCCGACACGAACAGGCACGGCACCTCGATGCCGGGAAGATGCTCGACGCGGAGCTTGTCCGGTTTCTTCGGTGGGTGCAGCGGGTAGCAAATCAACACGAGCCCCGCGAGGCGGCGAACGGGTCCCTCACCGTCGACGTCCGCCGCGAGCATCGAGCACATCCGTCCTCCCATCGAGCGGCCGCCCAGCACCACGGGGCCGCGCCGTCGGCCGAATGCTGCGAGGTCGTCACGCATCGATGCCATGAGCTTCGGCGCACGGTCGGGTGCCCGACGCCCCTCTCGGCGGTACGGGAAGTCCCGACGCTCGACGTGCGCGCTCGGAGTCATGGTGGCCTCGATGTGCACGAGGCTCGGGTGGTCGCAGGCGGTCCCGGCACCCGGGTACAGGACGATCGTCGGCTTCGCCACGGCGCGCTCAGACCGACAGGATCCGACGGGCTTCGGCCAGATCGGACATCGACTTGGCGGCGTCGAGCTCGGCGCCGCCGTGGTCGGGATGCACGTCGCGCATCTTCGACCGAAAGGCCTTCGTGACCTGGCGCTTCGACGGCTTCTCGCCTCCCAGCTCGAAGCCGAGGAGTTGCATCGCCCATCCACTCGGGTCGGCGAGCGCTTCGAGCGTCGTCGATTGTGAACCGGCGAGGTACGCGATCATCGACGCGCCGATCGGGCCGCGCCAACGCGCCGCCTTCTGCAGCAAGGGAGCGATGAGGCGGCGGTGCTCGGGGGCGAGCCGCTCCACGGCGTAGACCGCACCGAGCACCTGCGCAAGGTCGGTGCCCGTGGTCGCGAAGTCGAACGAGATGTCGTCACCGTCGCCGATCAGCCGGTGCGAACTGTGCGACAGCCCATGTCGATCGAGCTGGAACCGGTGCCGAAGTCGGGGCTGCACGATCCGACGACCAGCGGTGACCTCGTCGATCAGCCGGTGGATGTCGGGCACGTGATCATCGTGGACACCGTCGAGGTGCTGAGCGACGATCGCGCCGAGCAGCAGGCCGCCGAATCCGGGGGCCGGGTCGACAGGCAACGCCATGTGGCCGAGCGCGATTCTGCGGGTCGGTTGGACCGGTCGGCTATGGAAGATCTCCAGTTCGGCCAACAGCACGTCGGCGAACCTACCCAGTCGGATTTGCGTTCAGTCCGACGGAGCTCAGACTCAGACGAACTCGCGAACCACGCCACGCAGCTGCTGTGCGAGGCCGATCACATCGGACGACTCCTCGTGCCGGCCGGCATCGTCGACCTCGACGTCGACGACATCACCACCATCGGCGTCGGCGTTGATCCGCTCGACGATCGCGCTCACGGCGCGCGTTGCCTGCACCCACACTCGTGGCGGAAGAGCGTACGGCGGATGCTTCGAGTCGAGCACGTCATCGAGCTCGATGAGCTGGCGACGCGACTTCGCGTCGAACGGATCCTTGGCCAGCTTGTTGGCGGCGAGGAAGATGTCGCTCAGCGCGCCCTCTGGGGGTTCGTTGCCTGCATCGTCGGACGGCGGGCCGAGCTCGCCGGCCTCGATCGCGTCCAGAAGTGTGTCGACCGCCTCTTCGGCAGCGGCTGCCACGAACAGCGTGCTCGCTTCCCACCGATGCGGGATCTCCGCTTCGACCATTGCATCGGTGAGCGTCGATCGGTCGTCGCCCGACCATTCGTCGAGCCCGTACTCGACCGATGCGTCGTCGACCTCGAGCGCCACGGGGAAGGGGCCGAGTTGCTGCTCCAGCTCCTCGAACATCTCGTCGACCTTGCCTTCGACCGCCTCGGGCACGACGAGCTCGTCGTCATCCCAGTAGTGCGGGATCTCAGAGTTCGCGAGCGCTTCGGAGAGTTCACCGCGGTCGTCGAACGACCACGCACCCAAGTCGTAGTGGACCTTGACGATCGACTCGTCACTGGGGTCGAAGTCGATGGGTTGACCCGACGCCGCGCGGTCCTCGCGCTTCTGCTGACCGCCCTGGTTGTTCACGAATGCCACGACCGCACGCTACCGGCGGCCGATGGTCGGACGAGGTCGGGGCCGCTCGCATCGCGACCGAGGCGCACACTCGGCCGCCGAGCCTCGATCAGTCGGATTCGGAACGCCTGATCAGACGATCCAAGAAGTCCTCGGTACGGCGATACTCCTCCTCGACATTGCCGACATCGCGGAAGCCGTGCCCCTCGCCGTCGAACACGACGAACTCGATGTCACCGCCAGCCGCCTCGATCCGGCGGACCAGTTCGCGGCTCTGCGAGATCGGCACCACCACGTCCTCGGCGCCGTGGAACACCAGAACCGGCGAGTCGATTCGCTCGGCTCGATGGAGCGGGGAGAGCCGCTCGAACGCGGCGTCGGACGCCGCCGAGCCGTCGTTCGGCGCGACGAGCGTGTCGGTGTAGTGCGCCTCGAAACGGTGGGTGACCTCGGTGAGCGCGCGCAGATCGCTCACCGGGTACGACGCGACGCCGCCAGCCACCAGCTCACCGTGGTCCGCGAGCACACCGAGCACCGTCAAGCCACCGGACGAGCCACCTATGATCGCCGTCGACGCGGGAGTCGCCCAGGCAGCCCGGTGCGCATGCCGGAGCATCGCGGCGGTGTCATCGACGTCGAGACGCCCCCACGCTCCGTGGAGTGCCTGCTGATACGCCCGGCCGTGTCCCGTCGTCCCCCGCGGGTCGACGACGAGGACATCCCAGCCGCGACTCCACCAGTACGAGATCCGCGGGCGCCAATCGACCTGCCACTGATCGGTCGGACCCCCGTGCACCCAGGCGAGCATCCGACCCGCTCCCGCGACGAAGCGGCGCGCGTAGAGGACCGCGTCACCGTCGGCGATCTCGATCAGCTCGGGCTCGGGCAGGTCGACCCACGACCACGCGGTCGGCTGAGCGTGTGCGAGCGTCGAACGCTCCCGCGTTGCCATGTCGTACGCGACGACGCACGTGGGCGTTCGCGCACCCGAGCGAATCGCGACGAGGGACTCGCCGACCCACGACAGATGACCGTGCACACCGCGACCCAGACGATCGACGATCCCTGAGCTCAGGTCAACCACCCAAAGCGCGCCATGGCCGGCTTCGTTCCGAGTGAAGGCCATGCGTTCGCCGTCGTCGTCGAACGCGTACGAACGGTTGCCCATCCCCCACGTCGGGCCGGCGTGTTCGCACGGCTCGGCGACGATCGGCTCACCATCGACGTGCACGTTCAGCCATCCGCCCCCATCGTGCACGTGTGTGGCGATGCCCTCGGGAGTGAATCGAGGTTGTTGAATCGCCCCGTTCGCCACCGCCGTTTCGGTCACCACCCGAGACGCGAGGTCGGCGTCGACACGCACCGAAGCGTCCCAGGCCATCGACGGCGGGCTCCACGCCTGCCAGCTGACGGTGTGCTCGCCGGGCGCAACCGCCGGATCGAAACAGAACGCATGCCGTCCGTCGTCGAGCCGCTCGGTGGAGCCCGTCGAGAGGTCGAGCACCCAGACCTCCGCCTCGTCGACGACATAGGCGAGCACGAGATTCGGGTGTCGCGTCGACCGCCGATCGGCAACGGCGGGAGCACGCGTCCCGCGGCCGTGAGCGGTGAGTCGGTCCGACTCGACACCGCGCTGCCTCCACAGTTCGCCGTCCCTCCCGACATAGACGATCGACGGTTCTCCCCGGGCTTCGACGACCCAGGTGAAGGCGCCGCCGCCGAGGCCACGACCAGGCAACGGATCGATGCCGAACGAGAGGGGCCGTTCGGGCTCACCTCCGCGCAGCGACACCACGTTGATCCCCGCCGAACCTCCGACACGCTGTGTGAAGGCCACGTGCTCGCCATCCGGCGAGACCCGGGGCTCGGTGATGTCGCGACCGGCCTTCACCATCGACAACGGGATCGGTGCCACGGACCGGACCCTAGGTCGGCGCGGCCGCCGGCGTCCCACGGACATGTCGACGACACGATCTCTTCATTCGGACCACGACGCAGCGCCCACTACGGTCGAGGCCATGAGCGAGAGTTCGCGAGAACGCCCTGATCGGAACCTGGCGATGGAGCTGGTGCGGGCCACCGAGTCCGCATGCCTGGCGGCTGCCCGCTGGGTGGGACGCGGCGAGAAGGAGAAAGCCGACGGTGCCGCAGTCGAGGCGATGCGGCTCTCGTTGTCGACCGTGCAGATGACCGGCACGGTGATCATCGGCGAGGGCGAGAAGGACGACGCCCCGATGCTGTTCAACGGCGAGCAGGTCGGCTCGGGTGGCGAGCCGCACGTCGACGTGGCGGTGGATCCGATCGACGGCACGACCCTCACCGCCGACGGCAAGACCAACGCGCTGTCGGTGATCGCGGTTGCCGATCGGGGCGCCATGCTCGATCCTGGACCGTCGTTCTACATGGAGAAGATCGCCGTCGGCCCCGACTCCGTCGGGTCGATCGACATCACGGCGAGCGCAACGCAGAATCTCCGATGGGTCGCGAAATCGAAGCAGGCCGAAGTACGCGATCTCACAGCGGTCATCCTCGACCGGCCGCGTCACGCCGATCTCATCGCCGAAGTGCGCGAGGCGGGCTGCCGCATCCGCCTCATCTCGGACGGCGACGTGTACGGCTCGGTCGCCACCGCCTGGCCCGATGCAGGCGCCGACGTGCTGTTCGGTATCGGCGGCACACCCGAAGGCGTCATCTCGGCAGCTGCGCTCAAGGCGATGGGCGGTGAGATGCAGGCGAGGTTCGCACCGCAGAGCGATGCGGAGCGAAACGCGATGATCGAAGGCGGCTTCGATCTCGATCGAGTCATGACCCAAGACGATCTCATCACAAGTGACAACTGCTTCTTCGCTGCGACCGGACTCACCGATGGTGCACTCCTGCGGGGCGTTCGCTTCGACGCTCGCGGTGCACGGACCCAGAGTCTGGTGATGCGTTCGCGTTCCGGAACGGTGCGCTTCGTCGACGCCCGCCATCGCGTCCGCAAGCTGCAGGAGTTCGCCGCGATCGACTACTGAGTCGTGCGCAGATCGCATCACCTCGCTCAGCTCAACCTCGGACTCTTTCGAGCGCCACTCGACAGCGACGAGATGCGCGAGTTCCGTCTGGCGCTCGAACCCGTCAACGCGATCGCCGAAGCCACCCCGGGGTTCGTGTGGCGTCTGCAAGACGACAGCGGCGGCTCATCGTCGAACGTGGCGGTACCCGGCCTCGACAGCGAGCTGTGGGCACCGAACATGAGCGTCTGGGAGAGCTTTGAGGCACTCCAGCACTTCATGTACAAGTCCGGGCACTCGAGCTACCTGCGTCGTCGTTCGGAGTGGTTCGAGCGCCCAGACGGGCTGATCAACGTCCTGTGGTGGATCCCCGCAGGTGAGATCCCCACCCTCGAGGACGCTGTCCGACGGTTACGCCACCTCGAAGCACACGGCCCGAGCCAGGAGGGCTGGGACCTGCGTCGCCGCCTCGATCCGCCCGACTGAGCCCCACGGCGAAATCCGCGCCCGTCGCCCCTCCCAGTCGATACGTTCCGAAGACCATGTCTCGCCCCCGACCTCTCGCCATCATCGTCGCGCTGATGCTCGCCGCCTGCGGCTCGCCCAGCGATGACAGCACGGCGACGCGAGAGGCGGGTCAAGCAGGTTCTCGGGGCGCGGCGGCAACTCCTGTCGAAAGCGAGATCCAAGACCCCACCACGACGACCGTCGTCCCGGACCCCACATCGACGGCCGCGGCGACGACCAACGCATCGACGACAACCACGACGACAACCACCACCACGAGCACGACCACCACGAGCACGACACCGCCGACCACGGCCCCACCTTCCACGGCGCCACCGACGACGAGCCCGCCGCTGGCTCGATGCGTCGACGGCGAGATCAATCTCTTCACCGAGGGCCGTCGCGGCGAAATCGCGCTCTATCAGACCGTGCTCACCGAGCTCGGCTACGACCCCGGCGAGATCGATGGATTCTTCGGCCCGAACACCTACAACGCCGCGTCGCAAGAAGTGTTCGACAACGGCAACCTCGATGGCCCGAACGGCGTGTTCGAAGAACTGTTCCCCGACGACGGCGCGGTGCTCCCGGCCGCGTTCGAGCGACTCGGGATCGCGTGCATCACCGACTTCACGCTCGACTCCTGACCTCGATTCACCGCGTGGCCCACAGTCCGACGCACCGATACCTTGCGATCGTGCGGCCGACCGTTGTGCTCACGCTGTGCGGGGCGATGGCGGTCGCTGCCGCCTGCTCACCTGCTGCCGACGTCGAGAGCGAGTCGCGACGGAGTACTCCCACAGCACCGCCTCCGAGCGCCGAGGAACCTGAAGAAACCGGGCAGACCACCACCACGACACCGCCGCAGACCTCGCCTGAGGAACCCCTTTCGGTCCGATTCGTCCTCGACGACGTGTCGGTGCTGGTGACGGCGCTCCCGACCACCGCGCCGGTTCCCGCTGGAGGGCGTGACGGCATCGAGACGGCCGTGGAGCTCTCCGACGGAGCGCTCCTCGGCGTCGGCTTCGACGGGGGGCCCGCGGAGTTCGCGACGATGTGGCGCAGTGAGGGCGGGCTCGAGTGGCGGCGCCTCGACGACAGCATCGCCGGGGCTCCCGGCGTGCAAGACATCCGTGACCTCGTCGCATCGAACGGGAGCGTGCTCGCCGTCGGCAACGTCGTCGACGTCGGCTCGACACCACCGCAGGTCGAGACGAGCCTGGCCTGGGCAAGCATCGATGCCGGAGACTCGTGGGCGGCCTCTGAGCTCGCATCGGGGACCAGCGTCGAGAACGCGAGCGTGATCGGTGACCAGGTCGCGATCGCAGGTACGGAAAGCTGGAACGACCCCGGTGAATTCCGCGGGATCGTGGGGATCATCACCGACGATGGTGAGGTCCGGGTCGTCCGGACCGACCGCGGCGAGGACGGACAGCCGATTGCCGGGAGCCAGGTGTACGACGTCGAGATCGACCCGATCGACGGGTCACTGCTGGCGGTCGGCTCGACGACCATCACCGATACCGGTCAGCAGGGAGACGAACTCGCACTCGACGCCGAGACCACGGCATTCCCGTCAGACATCGCTCTCTGGCGATCCGACGACGGCGGCGCCAGCTGGAGTCGCCAAGAGATCGATCGGTTCTCCGCCATCGGCGGGGCGCAGACCGCGGTCGAACTCGAGCGTGTCGGTGACGAATGGTGGATGCTCACTCACGAGCAGAGTCTCGGCGCGAGCTTCCAGCACCGCGTCTACACCTCACCCGATGGCATCTCGTGGAGCCTGGAACAGACGCAACGTCCGGAACCACTCCGTGGCGTGGAGGTCGCTGCGTCGCGCGGCCTCCACATCGTCGACGGCATCGTGGTGGTGATCGACGAGGTCGTTGACCGCGACCTCCCGTCATTGCTGATGACGATGATCGACCCGACGACGGGCGCCTCTGACCAGCACGACCTCACGGTCGAATTGGCAGGTCTTCACGGCATCAACGAGGTGATCGAGCTCGCTGGTGGATCAGCGGGACTCGGATTCGGTCGCGTCGAACGCGGCCCGACCTCGAGTGATCTCCAGGTGATCGACATCCGGCGCGACGACGAGCCGCCTGATCCGGAGGAGCCCGCTCCCACCACGACGGCACCGCCGACTGGTGGAGGATCGAGCAACGCGTAGCGACGACGGTGCCGGTGCGCTCGACGAGCGCACCGGCACCGTCATCAACCGATCAGTCGCACGGTGTCGCGAAGAGGTGTGCGCCGGGAGCCGGGTCCGTGAACTGACAGCCGTAGTCGTCAGCGGCAACCGCTCGGTCGCGCAGCACCTCGTCACCGGCCGGGCGTTCGCCCGTCTCGACCCAGTTGACCAGATCATCGAACGCGGTGATCATCTCGTACTGCGTGAAGTCGCAGTGTCCGACACCCCTGATCGCACGCTGCACAAGACGGTTCGAGCGCCCCTGCTTCGCGACGTCACGTGCGTAGTCGATCTCCATCTCGTAGGTGACGAAGAGATCGCCGAGGTTGTGCAGGCTGAGGACCCGATCTCGGAGCAAGCCGGTGATCGACTCGTTCCCGCGGGAGCCCTTCTCGAAGTCGACACGGACCACGTTGCGGTTGAGCTCACGCTCGGCCGCGGTCTGATTCGAGTTGAAGTCGAGCTGGTAGGTGCTGCTGGCGTTCTCGACCACGGACCGACCGTCGGAGTTCGGCAGCACGCCGTTGCCTCCGCCCTGGTTGAACAAGAAGTCGGCCCAGAACGGCCACGCCTCATCGAAGTTCGGCCGCTCACCTCCCGACTGTTCCTCGACCAGGTTCTTGAACTGCTGGCCCTTCTCGTTCAAGAAGAACGGCCAAGCGCCGTCGAATGCCCCGAACGCCGCCTTGAGCGCCGGGACGGGCTCGGGGGAGGCCGTGGACGGATAAAAAGGGAATTGCGATTCGCGGAGCGCCAACCGTTCCCCGACGACCGCACAGCCCACGAAGAAGTCGAACAGCTCGTAGTCGCCCATCACTCCACACATCGGCATCGCGCCGTCATAGAGCGCGTGGTGCTCTTCGATCGCGACACCGGTGATGTGGCCACCCATCGAGAAGCCGGAGACATAGACGAGGTCCGGGTCCTCCGGCAGCATCTCGGCGATCACGTAGTCGGCCAGTGCCTTGGTGTCGTCGACACCCTGGCGTACGGCGTAACCGTTGCGCCCATAGCTCGATGCCGCCCAGGCGTAACCCTGCTCGATCAAGTGTTCACGGATCGGCGGGTTGTCCACGGAGAGCTCGAGGCCTTCACCGCGATAGCCGTGGGCCCACATGACGAGGTCCCCATTCCAGTCGTCAGGCATCTCGACGCGGTAGGCCGCGCCGTCGATGTCGCCCCATGAGGCCGTTGCGCCCTCGAGCGCGTCGAACTCAAGCCGTTCCGGATCGTAGAACCACGGGTCCTCGGCCGACGTCGGCGATGCAACGCCCGCAACGAGTGATGTTGCGACGAATGCGGTCGCTGCCCCCGCAGCGATCAGTGCGCGTCGTGTGTTCATGATGTGCCCCCTTGATAGGTCTGAGTCCCGACCGTACGACGCCACCCGCCCTCCTCACGAGTTGAAGCGCGGCCGTCGCAGAACGACGAAGCCCTCGCCACCGGTTCGGTGACGAGGGCTTCGATGTCGGTCTGCGGCGAACGTGCGCCGAGCCGGGGTCAGGCAGTGAAGCCGTTGCCGGAGGTCTTGAGACGGGCTTGTGCTCGCGCCTTGCCAGCGATGGCGTCGGCGATCTTCGACTCGATCTCTTCGTCTTTCAGCGTGCGCTCGTGGCGCTCCAGCGCCGCCTTGGCACGCTCGACGTCGATGTCGGCCGACAACTCGGCGACATCGGTGAGGACCGAGACCTTGGTGACTTCGCCACTGCTCACCTCGACGAAGCCGCGATGAACCGCAACGTCTTGCACGGTGCCATCGACGAGGTAGATCTTCGTGTGGTTCTCGACGAGCGCGCCGACGAAGGGTTGGTGGCCGGCCTGGAAGGCGATCTCACCACCACCGAGGGTGCGCGTGACGACCATGTTCGCCTCGCCGGAGAAGAGAACCTTCTCGGGTGACACCACGTCGACCTGGAATGCGTCTGCCATGTCTCAGGCTCCTCTCGACTGCGAACTCAGGACTCGGCCAGCTGCTTGGCCTTGGCCTGCACCTGGTCGATGTTGCCGACGTTCAAGAACGCCTGCTCGGGCAGATCGTCGAGTTCACCCTTGATGATCGACTCGAACGACTCGACGGTCTCGGCGACCGGCACGTACTCGCCTTCGAGGCCGGTGAAGACCTTCGCGACGAAGAACGGCTGCGACAAAAAGCGCTCGACCTTGCGGGCACGAGACACCGTGAGGCGGTCCTCCTCGGACAGCTCGTCGAGACCGAGGATCGCAATGATGTCCTGGAGCTCCTTGTAGCGCTGCAGTGTCTCCTGCACCTGACGAGCCACGTTGTAGTGGTGATCTCCGACGACCTCGGGAGAGAGGATCGTCGAAGTCGACGCCAGCGGGTCCACAGCAGGGTAGATGCCGAGCGAGGCCACCGTACGAGACAGCTCCGTGGTGGCATCCAAGTGGGTGAACGTGGTGAACGGCGCCGGGTCGGTGTAGTCGTCAGCGGGGACGTAGACAGCTTGCAGCGAGGTGATTGAACGACCCTTGGTCGACGTGATTCGCTCCTGGAGCTGACCCATCTCGTCGGCGAGGGTGGGCTGGTAGCCCACGGCCGACGGCATGCGCCCGAGCAGCGTCGACACTTCGGAGCCGGCCTGGACGAAGCGGAAGATGTTGTCGACGAACAGGAGCACGTCCTGGCCGGCGACATCGCGGAAGTACTCCGCCATCGTCAGCGCCGACAGGGCGACGCGCAGGCGGACCCCCGGCGGCTCGTCCATCTGACCGAAGACCAGCGCGGCCTTCTCGTACACGCCCGACTCCTGCATCTCCAGGCGGAGGTCGGTGCCTTCACGAGTGCGCTCGCCCACGCCGGCGAACACCGACACACCACCGTGCTGCGACGCGACACGGTTGATCATCTCGGTGATGAGCACGGTCTTGCCGACGCCGGCACCACCGAAGAGGCCGATCTTGCCGCCGGCCACATACGGGGTGAGCAGGTCGACGACCTTGATGCCCGTCTCG
>JBGCFW010000265.1:0-3482 GCA_045107155.1 Ilumatobacter sp.
ACACCGCTGATCTTCCCCGGCCTCGCTGCGGTCTTCGCCTCTCGGGCCAAGGTCTGGAACATCGGCGGCGTGCGTCAGCTTTTCGCCGGCGCGCTGGGTGCGTACTGGGCGTCGCGGGTCCTCGAAGATTCGCTCCCGAGCTTCGTGCTGATTCCGGCGTGTTTCGCGATGGCGATGCTGTTGGGCGCGGGTTGGGCGGGTATCGCCGCAGTGCTCCGCACGCGCTTCGGTGTGAACGAGATCATCACCACGGTGATGCTCAACTTCATTGTGCTGAACGTGTTGAACTTCCTGCTCAACGGCGCCTGGCAGGATCCGGCGTCGTTCTATGCCCAGACCGATCGGATGTCGGACTCGTTCGCGCTGCCGCAGCTGCTGAGCTTCGGCCGCCTTCATCTCGGCTTCGTGATCGCGCTCGCGACCGCAGCGCTCGTGTGGTTCATCCTCGCCCGTACCTCGTTCGGCTACGAGGTGCGCAGCATCGGCGCCAACCCGAGAGTGGCGGCGTACGGCGGCATCGTGAGCAACCGGATCATCATCGCAACGCTCTTGATCAGCGGTGCGATCGCAGGCCTCGCCGGGGCGAGCGAGCTGCTCGGGACCCAGTTGCGCCTGCAACCGGGAATCTCGAACGAGTTCGGCTTCACCGGCATCATCATCGCCCTCGTCGCGCGGCTTCGCCCGGCCGGCGTGATCGTCACCGCGATCGCGGCGGGCGCACTCACCAATGGCGCCACCACGATGCAGATCACCACGGGGGTGCCCGCTGCCCTCGTCGACGTGATCACCGGGTTGGCGCTCGTGTTCGTGCTCCTCACCGCCGTGATGGTCAACTACCGATTCAGGAGGCCGCAGACCGATGGCTGATGACATCAGTGCCCTCTTCGCCCTGAGCGTGCTCGTCGGCGCCGTCCGCATCGGCGTCCCGTTGCTTCTCGCTGCCATCGGTGAGATGGTCGTCGAGCGTTCCGGAATCCTGAACCTCGGCATCGAAGGAACCCTGACGTTCAGCGCCTTCGGTGCGTTCGTGGCGGTCGAGCAGACCGGCTCGCTCGTGTTCGGTGTGGTCGCCGGTGTGCTCTCGGGCATGGCGGTGAGCCTCGTGATGGCCGTGCTCACCGTGACGTTCAAGGTCGAGCAGGTGGTCGCGGGTCTTGCGCTCAACCTGCTCGGTATCGGCTTCGCGTTCTACCTGCTGCGGGCGATCTTCGACGATGGCGGCACCGACGTGCTGTCGGTCGAGACCTGGGACGTCGTCGAGATCCCACTGCTGTCTTCGATCCCGTGGATCGGTGACATCTTCTTTTCGCAGCACTGGCTCGCGTACGTGGCCTTCGCGTCGCTCCCGATCGTTTGGTGGGGACTCAACCGGACCGGCTTCGGCCTCGAGTTGCGCAGTGTGGGCGACAACCCGAAGGCCGCCGACCTTCGCGGTGTGAGCATCGCGAAGATCCAATACCTCGCACTGCTCTTCGGGGGATTGATGTCCGGCCTGGCCGGCTCGTTCCTGAGCATCTTCTCGACCGGCCAGTTCTTCCCGGCGATCGCTGGCGGACGCGGCTGGATCGCGCTGGCCATCGTGATCTTCGGCAACTGGCGGCCCGGTCGAATCCTCATCGGGTCACTGTTCTTCGGGTTCCTCGAGGCGTACCAACTCACGCTGCAGGCCCAGGGCAGCGATCTGCCGCTGAACCTGCTGCTCGCGATGCCGTACGTGTTGACCATCTTGGCGCTCGTCGTGAACAGGTCGCGCAGCAACTCGCCGCTCCACCTCGGTGTGCCGTATCTGCGAGGAGCGAGATGACCGGCCTCGGCCCGCTGCCCATCGTCGACATCGCCGGGTTCGAGGCGGCGTCGTCAACGCGTCGCACCGAAATCGCCGGCGCGGTCGATCAGGCCTACCGCACCATCGGCTTCCTCGAAGTGACCGGCCACGGTGTCGACCCCGGGCTGATCGCGTCGATGCAAGCGGTCACGACCGAGTACTTCGACCAAGCGCTCGACGTGAAGATGGCCGACATGCGCTCCGCCGACGCGAACCGCGGGTACACGCCGCCGGGAGCGGAGGCGCTGTCGTACTCGCTCGGCCTCGAGACGCCGCCCGACATGTTCCAGGCGTTCAATGCGGGCGCTCAGATCCACACGGTCGACCCAGCGACGCGGCCGGAGCACCACGCATCGCTGTACCAGGCCAACGTGTGGCCGGACACACCCGCGGAGATGCGCGGCATCTGGGAGGAATACATGGCTGCGGTCGCCGACCTCGGGCAACGGATGCTGGGGATCATGGCCGTCGCGTTCGGTCTCGACCCCGACTTCTTCGCGTCGAAGGCCGCGCAGGCACCTGATGTGCTGCGCGCCCTCGACTACCGAAGTGATGCCGACTCTCCGCCGCTCGAGCCCGGTCAGCTCCGACTCGGAGCGCACACCGACTACGGGATGTGCACGATGCTGTACGCCGACCCGGTGCCCGGGCTCCAGTTGCTCGGGTCCGATGACGTGTGGCGCGACGTGACCCCGACGCCGGGTCACTACGTGATCAACATCGGCGACATGATGGCTGCCTGGACGAACGACCAGTGGCGCTCCACCGTGCATCGCGTCGTGCCCGCTGCGCCCGGTGCAGCCATGCACCGTCGCTCGATGGCGTACTTCCACGAGGCCGACCCCGACGCGATGATCGAGCCGCTCGCCTGCTGTGTCAGCGACGACGTTCCCGCGAAGTATGCGCCGATCAGTGCGGGCGATCACCTCCGCCAGAAGATCCTGAGCAGTCGTGACAAGAAGCCGGCCGACACCGCACAAACCACCGCTGACCGCCGCGATGCGCTGTTGATCCCGAGCGGCGGGTCGTCGTGACATCGTCACCGAGCACCCACGCCGCTGAGGTCGTACTCGTTGACGGGTACGTGCCGGTCATCGACATCTCGTCGTCTCTGGGAGGCGATCTGCCACGGCGGCAGGCCGTTGCTGCGGCGATCGCCGATGCGTGCGCGGCGTCGGGCTTCTTCGTCATCACTGGCCACGGGGTTTCTGCCGACCTCGTCGAACGAATGGAGCGCGTGTGCCTGGAGTTCTTCGCGTTGCCGTCGGACGTGAAGGAGCAGTACGCGGTCGCCTCGGGTGACGTGACCATTCGTGGCTTCTACGGCACCCCGTCGTACGTGGCGGCGTCCAACGATGTCGAGACCGCGCCCGACCTGTGTCAGCTGTACACCGTGTGTCGACTCGGTGAACCTGGCGTCGCCACGGTCGAGTCGCTGGGTGAACGCGACTTCGACACGTGGTCGAAGCCGAACGTTTGGCCGACCGAGGTGGCCGAATTCAAGGCGACCTGGTGGGAGTACTACACCGTGCTCGAGACGCTCTCGGCGCACCTGATGCGCCTGTTCGCGCTCGGCCTCGATCTCGACGAGGAGTACTTCGACGACAAGATCGACGACCACATCCCGAATCTCACCGTCAACTACTACCCCTCGGTG
>JBGCFW010000266.1:0-17554 GCA_045107155.1 Ilumatobacter sp.
TTCGGTGTCGAACGCTGGGAGGTCCTGGGTGGCGGTTGCCTCGCTCGTCGTGGCTCCTTCGAGCCGCAACTCGTCGGCATCCCCGTCGAGCGTGAGCTCGCACGCCGCCACGTCGTACCCCGTGTTCCCGAAGTCACCGACGTAGGGAGCGTCGAGCGTGACGCCCCCTGGCGCCGCGGCGGCCACGTCATCGTCGAGCGCATCCGTGTCGCCAGTCGGGTCGTCCGACCGCAGGACCGGTCCCGGCTCGGAGGTGGTCGTCGCGGTCTGGTCGTCCACCGGCTCGACCGTGTCGCCGATGACTCCGTCGGACGCCGACCGGTCGCTCACCTCCACCGCGTTGTCCGCCGACGGCATCGACGAGCACGCGACGATCAGGAGGCTTCCGGCAAGCGCAATCCAGGACGAGCGACGCGACACGCGCATGTCACGATTCTCGCCGCAACGCCTCCGCCGGTGGGCGCAGGTCGTCGATCGACACCGGATCGACACCGTCGCGGTCCGACTCGCGAGCTGTCGTGCGGGTTGCCTAACGTCGCCGATATGTCAAACGTCGTGATCATCGATGCCGTGCGGACCCCGATCGGGAAGCGCAACGGCGGCCTCGCCAGCATGCACCCGAGTGAGACCCTCGGGCTCGTCCAGAAGGCGCTCATCGATCGAACCGGGATCGATCCGTCCGAAGTCGAGCAGGTGGTCGGCGGCTGCGTGAGCCAGGTCGGCGAGCAGTCGTTCAACATCACCCGCACTGCGTGGCTCGCGGCAGGCCTGCCGCTCACGACGGCCGCGACCACGGTCGACACCCAGTGCGGTTCGAGCCAGCAGGCCACCGGCCTCGCGACGTCGCTCGTCGGCTCCGGCGTGGTCGACGTCGCCATCGCGTGTGGCGTCGAGGCGATGAGCCGCGTGCCGATCGGGTCGAACAGCAGCAAGAAGCTCGGCCTCGGCGGCCCGATCCCGTCGCCCTACTTCGACCAGTACGAGATGACCTCACAGTTCGAAGGCGCCGAGCGGATCGCCGACAAGTGGGAGATCACCCGCGATGATGCCGACGCCTTCGGGCTGACGTCTCAGCAACGAGCGATCCGAGCCTGGGAAGAGGACCGGTTCGCCGGGCAGTACATTTCGGTCGAGGCACCCGATCTCGACGAGGACGGCAAGCCCACCGACTCGACGCACCTGGTCACTCGCGACGAAGGACTCCGCGAGACCAGCCGGGAGAAGCTGGCGACCCTCAAGCCGGTCGCTCGCGAGAACGGCGTCCACACCGCCGGCAACGCGTCGCAGATCTCTGACGGCGCAGCCGCGGTCCTTCTGATGACCGAAGAGAAGGCAGCCGCCCTCGGGCTGACGCCCCGGGCCCGTATCGTCGACACCTGTCTCGTCGGCACCGATCCTGAGCTGATGCTCACCGGCCCGATCGACGCCACCCAGCGCCTGCTGTCACGCAACGACCTGTCGATCGACGACATCGACGTCTTCGAGATCAACGAGGCTTTCGCGTCTGTGGTGCTCGCCTGGGCGAAGGAGGTCGGCGCAGATCTCGGCAAGACCAACCCGAACGGCGGCGCCATCGCGCTGGGTCACCCGCTCGGTGGCACCGGCGCGTTCCTCGTCACCAAAGCGCTCTATGAGCTCGAGCGCATCGACGCGCAGCGTGCGCTCGTGTCGATGTGCTGTGGTGGCGGGCTCGGTACCGGCACGCTGCTCGAACGGATCTGACCGAGCCCTCACCGTGGGCGCGGTGAGCCTCGCCCGGGCGACTCAGGTCGTGAAGGCATCGCCGATGACGCGCGTTGCGGCGCCGACTCCAGAGCTCCGGATCGGCACGCTCATCGAGTGGAGCGCCGCTTCGATGGTCGCGAGCGTGCCGAGCAGCATCGGTGGATTCAGATGACCCATGTGGCCGATCCGGAACAAGCTGCCGGGCTCGCCACCGATGCCGAGACCGAGGGTGAGACCTGCCTGATCCTCGGTGATCGCTCGGAGCCGGTCGGCGTCGATCGACCCCGTCCGAATGGTCGTGACGGCGTGCGACCGCGATGCCGGGTCGGCAACGTTGCACCGAATCCCGTCATCGGACGCATCGCCCGACCATGCGTCGACTGCCGCCCACACCGATCGCGCCAGCACCTCGTGGCGATGCCACACGTTCTCGAGTCCCTCCTCGAACAGGATGTCGAGCGCTTCGCGCAACGCGTACAGGTGCGAGATCGGCGGAGTGCCGTTGTAGAGCTGATAGTGCGCATCGACGTCGCGCCGCGATGCCCAGTCGAGGTAACCGACCCGCATGTCTGCGTGTTCGTGGGCGGCCAGCGCTTTGTCGTTGGCCCACACGAATCCGACGCCAGGAGGCGTCATCAGCCCCTTCTGGCTGGCGGCGACCGTGATGTCGACGCCCCATTCGTCCATCTCGAACGGTTCACATGCGAGCGACGCGATCGCATCGACCATGAACAACGCCTGATGACCCGTCGCGTCGATGGCCCGACGAATGGCAGCGATGTCGTTGCGAGCGCTGGACGCGGTGTCGGTCAGTACCACGAGCACGGCAGCGATCTCACCGTCGGCGTCGGCTCGAAGCCGCTCTTCGACCGAGTCGGGGTCGACCGGTCCGTCGTCGACACCCGAAAGCGTCTCGACGATCACACCACTGAGCGCGGCCTGCTCGCCCCAGACCCTGGCGAAGGTCCCGGACTCCAGCACGAGCACCTTCTGACCCCGACGCATGGTGTTGGAGACCGCCATCTGCCAAGCCGCGTGGCCGTTGCCGATGACGATGAACACTTCTCCCGCGGTCCGGGCCACCTTCGGAAGGTCGGCGAACAAGCTGTTCGACACCTCGACGAGCGGGCCTTCGTAGATGTTGGGCATCGGACGAGCCATCGCCGCCAGCACCCGATCGGGGATGACCGATGGCCCGGGAATCGCCACCTGTGGTCGGCCGTACCGCAACGTCATGGTCCGCAGAATACGGCCGCTGGCGACCAACCGTCAGGTGCAGCTCGGTCCGCGCACGAGGTCCAGCCGCGGCGGATAGAACAACGCCGTGTCACTTCGTCTCGTCGCTGTCTGCGCGCTCGCCATCGCCCCGACAGCCTGCAACGCGGGCGCCGAGTCGGCGCCGACGACGGTCTCGCCGGGCGTGGTCGAGGCGAATGCCGTCGTCGACTTCGTGGTCGACGGCGACACCATCGACGCGCTGATCGACGGCCGAGAGGAACGCGTCAGGCTCATCGGAATCGATACGCCGGAAACGAAGCGGCCAGACACCCCGATCGAGTGTTTCGGACCCGAGGCGACGGCCTTCGTCGAGTCGTTGCTCCCGATCGGCACGCCGATCCGAGTGGAGCGCGACACCGTCAGCCGAGACGACTTCGGCCGGCTTCTCGGCTACGTGTACCGCGCCGCAGACGGCGTGTTCGTGAACTACGAGACGGTCCGCCAGGGCTACGCCACGCCACTGACGATCGAACCCAACGACACCCACGCTGCCTTGTTCGTCGAGGCAGCCCGAGCTGCCGAGGCGGACGACGTCGGACTGTGGAGCGCATGCTCCGGTGACGGCCAGTAGCGTCGCTGCCGTGGAGTCCCTCGCTGAACGGCTCGGCCACTCGGCCGACGCCAAGCTCGTGATCCTGTCATGTGACGACCTGGGCGCGAGTCATGCGTCCAACGAGGGCGTCTTCGCTGCACTGCGAGACGGCGTGGCAACGAGCGCGTCGCTCATGGTCCCCGCTCCCTGGGCGTGCCACGCCGCGAATCAGGTCGGTCCCGACGACGACATCGGTGTCCACCTCACGCTGAACTCCGAGCACGGCTGCTATCGCTGGGGTCCGGTCACCCACGCGCCGTCGTTGCAGTCAGGCGAAGGCGGCTTCCCGCGCACCCTCGAGGATCTCTGGGAGCACGCCGATCCGGCAGAGGTGCTCCGAGAGCTCCGCTCACAGGTCGAGCGAGCGATGGTTTGGGGCGTCGACGTGACCCACCTCGCTCCGCACCTGTCGGCGATCACGCTGCGCCCGGAGTTCTTCGACGTGTACATCGAACTCGCCGTCGAATACCAGCTGCCGATCCGCCTGCCGTCGACGATCACCGCCGAGCAAGCGGGCTTCCCGTTCCGACGACTCGCAGCAGACGAGCAGGTCGTGTTCCCCGACCACTTCGATCATGACTGGCACGCCGGGAGTGCGCACCGTGTCTTCGCTTCGATCGACAGCCTCGAGCCGGGCGTCACCGAGATCCACGTGCAGCCAGCGATCGACACGCCTGAAGTCCGAGCCTTCGCCGGGTCGGCCGCCGACGGCTGGATCGCCGACCTCGAACTCACCCTGGGCGACGAACTGCGTGAGCGCCTCGCCGATGCCGGAGCCACGATGATCGGCTTCCGCGACCTCCGCGACCTGATGCGGTCGTAATCGTGCTGCAGGTCGGAGCGGCTCAGAGCCACTCCGGCACGGTCAGACCTGAGCGACGAGTTCGGCGATTGCGGCGGCGGCCGCGCCCGACTTCAGCAGGTCGAGGATCTCGCCGGTGTCGCCACTTCCCTTCAACGTGCCGCGCATGAACGCGACCGTCGGGTCGAAGCCTGCGGCGGCCGCGTCGACGACCGGCACCGTGATCACGATCTCGGCATCGGCGGGGCCGCTCGTGCGCTCGTCCTTCTTCGCGACGACCACTCGGTACTGGACGCTGTCGGACCCGTCGCTCATGACGCTGAAGTCTCGCGGATTCCGGCGAAGAGATCGCGCTCAGCGTCGGTGTCGGGGATGGGCCCGACCTCGTTGCGAGCGAGAATCCAATCCTCCCACGGGTACGTGACTGCGAGCTGGTCGTCGGTCAGCCCGAACCACCACCCCGCATTGGGGTCGACCTGGGTGGCGTGAGCGCGCAGGGAACCCGAGCGTGCCCACTGGTAGTCGGCGACGTCGATCTTGGTCGTGATCCGATGGTCCTGACCCTCACGCTCGAGCCACTCGTCAGAGAAAGGGGATTCGCCGGTGTGCTCGAGCATGCCTTCGTGCACCGCCATGATCCGAGCCTTGGCCCACACGGAGTAGTAGAGCTTCGTCGGCTGGAACGTCGGCCCGGCCCACGGGTACCACTCGGGATCACCGGCACGATCGAACGCCAACACCGAGATGTCGTGCACACGGAGATGATCCGGGTGCGGGTAGCCCTTCTGATCGTCGCCATAGGTGATGATCACCTGCGACCGCACTCGCCTGATGATCGCCACCAGACGGCCGACCGCCTCGTCGAGGTCGGCCTGGTGGAAGCAGTCGGGATGCTCGTTCGGTTCGGTCTCGGCCATCCCGGAATCCCGGTAGCCGAGCATGGTCACCTCGTCGAAGCCGATCACCTCCGCTGAGGCAGCGAGTTCGGGGGCTCGCATCGACGCGACGAGTGCCTTCTCCTCCTCGGGCGTCATGCCATGAAAAGGCTGGCCCTCTTCGCGCAACGACGGGTTCTGGAGGTCACCCTCTTCGCCGCCGGTGCAGCAGACCAACACGGTCCGCACGCCCTCGGCGTGGTACTTCGCCAGCGTCGGCGCCCCTTTTGACGCCTCGTCGTCGGGATGCGCGTGGACGGTCAGCAACGTGAGCTGTTCATCGTGGATGTCGGTCGTCTCAGGCACGCCGGGGAGGCTACCGAGCGACGTCGGCCGCCTCGACAGCATCGCGCGATCGAGTTGCTGGCGTCGTGCCGCCGGCCACGCCACGGCGTCACCTACGCTCACGGCCCGTGGCACGTCCTCCCGCACGACTCGCGACCGCACTCGCCGCGGTGATCGCCATGTTCGGCGTCGCTGCGTGCGACACCGGCGACGGGACGACGCTGCAGACGCCGACGGCGCCCACCACGACGCTGCCGCCCGACACGACGCCCCTGCCGTCCGTGCCGCTGGACGACCCGGGGGCCGGCGTCGTCGAGGACGCACCACAGGAGCCGCTGCCCGAACTGCCCGGCGATGTCGAGGGCTTCGCGCTCGCCGCCCCGTGGGATGACGGTGGCACGATCGACGAGCAGTACACCTGCGATGGCATCAGCGTCGCCCCCGCTGTCTCCTGGTCCGGGGTTCCCGATGGCACTGCGGAGTTGGCGGTGGCACTCGTCGACGAGTCGAGGATCAGCAACGGTCGACCGGTCGTTCACTGGGTCGTCGCCGGGATCGATGCATCACTGCCCGGCCTTGCGTCTGGCGAGATTCCACCCGGAGCTTTCGTGGCGCTCAACTTCTTCGGCGAGGAGGGCTACACAGGGCCGTGCCCCGATCTCGGCGACACGAACCTCTACGCACTGACGCTCTATGCGGTCGGCCAGCAGGTCGAGTCAGGATTCGGGACGCCGGCGGCGCAGGTGCTCGAGGTGATCGAGTCGGTGTCGTTCGCCACCGTGACCGTGTCCGCCGACGTCACTCGCTGACCTGGGCACCGACAGGTGTTTCGAATCCCGTCATCACACCGTCGATATCGTCGGGATGGTGCCGCTTCCGCAGCCTCCCTCCGATGCCGGCGACGGCGATCGTCGCAGCCCGCTCCCGCCCCCACCGCCGAGTGCCGCCGTCGGCGGCGCCACGAGCGCTGTCTGCTATCGCCATCCCGACCGCGCCGTGGGACGTCGCTGCACGCGATGCGGCAAGCCAGCGTGCGGCGAGTGTCTCCAGTCGGCCAGCGTGGGGAGCCATTGCCTCGACTGCGTGAAGGCCGCGCGTCCGGACATGGCCACGCGCGCCAAGTACTGGTCCGCAAAGCAACCGGCGTTCGTGACCTACGCGCTGATCGCGATCAACCTGGCCGTGTTCATCGGGCTCGGCCTGTGGTACGACCTCGCCGGAATGCTGTCGGGCAGCATCACCGACGCACACGTGAACTACGCATTGTCGCCGATCTTCCTCGACGGTGACCCGAAGGCGATCGACCTCGGTCGCGAAGTGATCTTCACCGAAGGCAACGAGTGGTATCGCGTCGTGACCTCGGGGTTCCTTCACTTCGGGCTCATCCACCTGGCGTTCAACATGTACTTCCTCTACATCCTCGGTGGACAGATGGAACCCCAGCTCGGGCGGGTTCGGTTCGTTGCGCTGTACTTCGCGTCCCTGCTCGGCGGATCAGCCGGTGTCCTCGCGATCGACCAAGGCGGCTTCACCGCTGGGGCGTCGGGTGCCGTGTTCGGCCTCCTCGGTGCCACCGCTGTCGGGATGTACCAGAACGGGATCAACCCGTTGCGCACCCAGATCGGCACGCTGCTGATGATCAACCTCGGCCTCACGTTCTTCGTCAGCGGGATCTCCATCGGCGGCCATGTCGGGGGGCTGATCGCCGGAGCGATCTGCGGATTCGTGATGCTCGCGCCCGGGTACAAGGGCTTTCCCGACTGGAGCCGCATCGCCACGCCGGTCGCGGTCGGTGCGGCCTCGATCGCGCTCTCGATCGTCTTCGTCGGCTGACCCACGACCGCCGTGGCCGTCGGACGCGGCGCTCGTAGCATGAGTTGATGGCGCTGCGCGACACGCACATCGACCGCATTCGTGACGGCTCGTTCGACACCTTGGTCATCGGGGGCGGCATCAACGGTGCCGTCACGGCCGCCTCGCTGGCCGGCCGCGGCGCGAGCGTTGCGCTGATCGACCGTGGTGACTTCGCCCACTTCACCAGCCAGGCGTCGTCGAACCTCGTGTGGGGCGGATTCAAGTACCTCGAGAACTACGAGCTCTGGCTCGTCTTCAAGCTCTGCCAGTCTCGCAACCGGCTGATGCGCGCCTACCGCGCCAACATCAAGGAGATCGGCTTCTACGCCGCCCTCCAGGACAAGCCGTACAAGCCCTGGTTCGCTGCGCTCGGAGCATTTGGCTACTGGTTGATCGGCCAGTTCGGCACCAAGCCGCCGAGATACCTCTCGACCGAGACGATCGAGCAGGAAGAGCCCGCCATCACGACCGACACCGTCGCGGGCGGCATCGAGTACCGCGACGGCATCTTGATCGACAACGATGCCCGCTTCGTGTTCAGCTTCGTGCGATCGGCCATCGAGGCCGGCGCTGCCGCAGCGAACTACGTCGAACTCGTCTCGGCCGAACGCGACGGGGATCGCTGGATCGCGCAGCTTCGCGATGTCGACACGGGTCTCGAGTTCCAGACGACGGCGAAAACCATCGTCAACGCAGCCGGACCCTTCGTCGACGCGACCAACCGCGGTTGGGGCATGGAGACGGAGCATCGCATCGTCTACTCGAAGGGCATCCATCTGGTAGTCCCGCGGCTCACGACGAAGCGCCATGACAAGGTGCTTGCGTTCTATGACGACGACGAGCGCCTCTTCTACGTGATCCCGATGGGGAGACGCTCGGTCATCGGCACCACCGACACGCGCGTCGACACCCCGTTCACCGAGGTCACCGACGACGACATCGACTTCTTGCTCACCCAGATCAACGCACGCATGGATCTCGACTCGCCACTCACCCGCGCCGACATCATCGCCGATCGCTGTGGAGTGCGCCCTCTCGTCGTCAAGACCGACGGGGCCGACCACGACGACGTCGACTGGACCAAGCTCTCACGCAAGCACGCGGTCGAGACCGACCATCGTCAACGGGTGGTCACGATCTTCGGCGGCAAGCTGACCGACTGCCTCAACGTCGGCGAGGAGGTCGCCGCCGAGATCGAGACACTCGGTGTGCCCCTCGAGGCCGATCTGCACAACTGGTACGGCGAACCTGCGAAGGCGACGAAGAAGGAGTTCTTCCGTCAGGCGCGACTGATGAAGCTCGATGACCTGCGCGACAAGCCCGAAGTGGAGCCGCTGTCCGACCGGCTGTGGCGCCGCTACGGCCGACGAGCGTTCGCCATGCTCGATGCGATCCGCGAAGAACCTGCGATGGCCGAGGACATCATGGGTTCGGCCGACTACCTCCGCATCGAACTCCACGAAGCGGCTCGCTCGGAAATGGTCACCAAGCTCGAAGACTTCATGAGACGGCGCTCCAAGATCGAACTCGTCGTGCCGGACGCGGACATCGAAGCGTCGGAAGGCCTGCGCGAGGTCGCCGAGATCCTGTTCGGCGCAGGCGAGGCGGATCGTCGCCTCGCCGAGTACTTCGGCGGCGACGACCGAATTCCCGAAGCGGTCAAAGCGGGTCCGAGCGCCTCTCCGGCCACGCTTCATGCCGGCGACACCCTCGTGTCGCCCCGCTGAGCGTGCTCCACAGGCTCGCTCGGCGACTGTTCGGCGCAGCGCCCCAATTCGACGCGCTCTGGGAAGCGGTGCTCGTCGAGAACTTCGAACACTGGAGCGTGCTCGACGAGCCCGAACTGGCCCGCATGCGAACCCTCGTCGCCGCCTTCTTCCACGGCAACCGGTGGGAAGCCGCTCGGGGCATGGACCTGACCGACGAGGCGAAGGTGATCATCTCCGCCCAGGCATCCATGCTCCTGCTCGGGCTCGACATCGATGAGTACTACGACGTCACGTCGATCATCGTCCACCGAAGCACGGTTCGACTACGTGGGGAGCATCGTGGCGCGGCCGGCACCGTAACGAGAGGTGTCCAACATCTCGCGGGCCAGGCGACGCCGAAGGGTCCCGTCGTGCTCGCCTGGAACGCGGTTCGCCGCGGTGCAACGCGACCCGAAGGCGGCCAGAACGTCGTGTACCACGAATTCGCCCATCGCCTCGACATGCTCGATGGCATCACCGACGGCACACCCCCGCTCGGGAGCAGCGAGGCGGCAGAACGTTGGCGTGCGGTGTGTACCGATGCGTTCGAGCGAGTCCGCGCAGGCGACTCGGTGCTGCGGAACTATGCGGCGACCAACCCGGCGGAGTTCTTCGCCGTGGCGACCGAGATGTTCTTCAACCTCCCCATCGAGCTCCGTCACCACGAACCCGATCTCTACGAAGAGCTCCGTTCGTTCTACGGTCAGGACCCGGCTCGACGATTTCCGCCCGCTTCTCCGCTCTAACCAGCATGCGATCAAGTTCCTCCAACACCCTGCCGATGACGACACCGTGAATCGGATCTCGACAGGCGCGAACTCGTTCGCGTTGCGACTCTTCGCGCTGATCGTGGTTCCACTTCTCGGTCTCAGCATTCTCGCTCTTCAGCGCATCGAGCGCGAAGGACAGGAGGCCGAAGCAGCCCGAGTGCTGGTCGACGAAGCGCGCCTCGAGCAGGCCGTGTCCGCCGTGGTCGTCCCGGCTCAGTTGGAGCAGATCGCGCTCGAAGGTCTCGCATCGGTCGACGAGCTCCGTGTGCCGCGTGAACTCGTGGTGGCTCTGGCAGGCGTCGACTTCGCGATCTACACCGAGAATGCGGACGCGCTCGACATCGCGGTCGAGCAGCTCGCATCGCAGCACGGAGACATCGAGCTACCCGACGGGTCCTCACTGGCCAGCGAGCTCGCCTCGTTCCAAGCGTCGCTGGACGAGCAGCGGCGCCTCTCGGACAACTTCACCGCGAAGCAGTCCGACATCCGGAGCGTGTTCGGCGAGCTCGCCGAACTGCTCGACGAGACCGTCGAGGTCGCCGGCCTCACTCCGACCAACCGCGATGTCGACCCTGGCGAGCGAAAGCTGGCGGCGGTGACACTGCTGATGCGAACAGCCGGCGATCGCGGACGCTCGCTGCTGAACGGGCTTCTCGGCACCTCGACCGACAGCTCGAACGCGTCCGTCACAGCGGCCGCCCAGGTGGAACTCGCTGCCGATCAACTCCGGCTCCTTCTCGCCGACCCTGACGAAGTCGCACGCCACGACGAGTTGATGTCGCAACTCGGGCCGCTCCCTGGGTCCGTGGGCGACCCGAGAGGCACCACGATCGGTGAGTACTTCGATGCCGACTACATCCAGGAGTCGGCCGGCGCGGTTTTGAACCAGCTCGAGTACCTCGAGCTGTTGCAGGGCTACTCCGCCGTCATCAACAACGAAGTCGTGACTGACCTCGAAGCGCGTGCCGATGATGCCGAGCAGGCCAGCAACCGCACACGCGTTCTCGTGCTGACCACGATCGCGCTCAGCCTCGTTCTCGTGCTCGTCATCGCGTGGGCCACGCTCCGGCCGCTCCAGCGCCTCACGCGACGTGCCGAGCTGATCGGTGGCGGAGACTTCGACGCCGAGCCGCTGGCCATCGCCGGGCCGAGCGACGTCCGAACGCTCATCACCACGGTGAACGCGATGGCCGAGACTCTCGCTGGCGTCGATTGCGAGATCGAACGCCTCGCCAAAGGCGACTTCGACAACGACAACGAGATCCAACTGCCGGGCGCCATCGGCGAGTCGATCGACCGATCGTTCAGCCGACTGGAGTCGATGATGAGTCGACTCCACGCCAGCGAGATGTTGGCCTCGGCGATCGTCGCGAAGGCAGCCGACGCGATCTGGACCATCGACGACGACGGTCGGATTCTCTCAGCGAACGATACGAGCGCCGTGCTCCTCGGCATCTCCTCCGAGCACCAAATCGGACGTCGGCTGTCCGACCACCTCAGGCGATTCGACGGCGAGACGACCCTGATGAACACTGCCGGGTCGAACGCCCACGTGGTCGTCTCCAACAGCGTCATCGAGGGCGACGAAAGCAACGTCACCGCGGTGATGGCGCACGACGTCTCCGAGCGACGCGAGTTCCAAGAACGCCTCGCTCATCAGGCACGCCACGACGCTCTCACGGGGCTCCCGAACCGCGTCGCGGTCCTCGATGCGCTCGACAAAGCCGATCCCGATGCACCGATCGCTGTGCTCTTCGCAGACCTCGACGGATTCAAGTCGGTGAACGACATGCAGGGTCACCTCGTCGGAGACCACGTCCTCACCGACGTCGGCAATCGGCTGCGCCGCCACGTTCGCCGTCAAGACGTCGTCGGCCGGATCGGTGGCGACGAATTCGTGATGGTGATGAACAAGGTCGAAAGCGACGACGACGTCCTCGAATTCGCGCATCGCCTCGTCGCCGAACTCGAACAGCCCTACGCCTACGAGGGCTCCACGTTCACGCTGTCGGCAAGCGTGGGGGTCGCAACGTTCCCCGCCGGGCTCGGCGAGGAACGACTCACACCGCTCGACGCGATCCGCCGCGCCGACGGCGCGGTGTACGCCGCGAAGGCCAGAGGGCGCGGCCACGTCGAGGTCTACGACTTCGATCTCGAGCAGCGGCTCACACGCGATGCCGAGATCGAACACTCCCTGCGCAGCGCGATCCGCGACCACGAACTCGAACTCCACCTGCAACCGGTGCTCGACCTCGGCACCGGAACGTTCGCGTCGGCTGAAGCGCTCGTGCGCTGGAACCGTCCCGGCCTGGGACTGGTCCCTCCCGGCGAGTTCATTCCAATCGCCGAGAAGTCGGCACTCATCGAAGACATCGGTCGTTGGGTCCTCCAAGAAGCCTGCCGCGTCCTCACCGAGTGGCGCCTCGATGACCCGACCACCACCGCACGCATCGCTGTCAACATCGCTGGTTCGCACCTGCTCGACGGGGATCTGCTCGCCGACGTCGATGCGACGCTCGCGCTCACCGGCGCCGATCCGTCGATGCTCGAGCTCGAACTCACCGAGTCACAGCTGATGGAGGACTACGGACGCGCCAACGAGATCCTCGCCGAGCTTCGTCGGCGAGGTGTCACCATCGCGATCGACGACTTCGGCACGGGCTATTCGTCGATGGCCTACTTGCGCGAACTGCCGATCGACACACTCAAGATCGATCAGAGTTTCATCGCGCCGATCGTCGATGAGTCCTCGGACACGACCGTGATCGACGCGCTCGTCACGGTGGGGCAGGCGCTCGGCTTGTCGATCGTCGCCGAGGGGATCGAAACCGGGCAGCAACTGCGCCATCTGACAGCGCTCGGATGCGATCGGGCACAAGGTTTCCTGATGGCGAGACCGATGCCGATCGACGATGCGACACCGGTGATCGGCCAGGAGTACGGAGCGTCGCTCACACCGAACTGAGCATCGACGGGGCCGGCCAGCAAATGCTGAGCACCTTCGACTCAACATGACAGCTCGGTGTTTTCGATGTGACAAGAGGTACAGAATCGTGGCAGGCGTGGCACATTAGAGGTCATGGCTGACGTACTTCGTGCATCGGTTGAACTCCCGACGATCGTGTTCACCGCGGTCCTCGCGATCGCCGGGTTGCTGTGGGCGCTGTCGCTGGTCGGCGTTGTCGACACCGACATCGATGCCCTCGAAGGAGTCGGCGACGATGCCCTCCAGCTCGCGGAAGTGCCCGCCACGATCCTGCTCACGGTGTTCGGCCTGGCGGGCTGGTTCGTCAGCGTGCTGGCAAGCGTGTTCCTGCTCGACGATCGTTCGGGCGCCGCGCTCGCAGCCTGGTCACTCGCGACGGGCGTCGGCGCAGCGGTCGCCGCGTTGCTCGTGGTCACCTGGCTCGCGCCGAAGCTCGCGCTCGTGTTCGTCACCCGCCAGGCGCCGTCGAAACGTGAGCTCCTCGGGCGGATCGCCGAAGTCCGCTCCGCCACGGTGACCGAGAAGTCCGGACGCGGCGAGGCAACGTGGCCCGACGGCACCGTCTCGACGGTCGACCTCCGAACCACGTCCGGTTCAGGGATCTCACCCGGCGAACTCAAACGCGGCGACCGAGCGCTCATCGTCGACTGGAACGAGCGGACCGACGATTTCATCGTCGATCGGGTCCCCGCAGAGCTCGCCGAGTGAACGTGGCTTTCGTGCAGCGCGTTCGGTCAACTCTGTGACATGGTGGAGCTCCTCCACCGTTCGTCCACGACGCCCCCACGACCCCAGAGGTCGACGCCAACTCATCCCCGTGGCCATCCAGCGGCTCCGTTCGGAGCCCCCGGAGACCACACCCCGAAAGAAAGTGTCCCAACGACATGGAAAGTGTTCTCGCCGCCGCCGCAATCGTGGTCGTGGTCGTCGTCGTCGTCATCGGTGTGGTGGCGCTGCTCGTCTCGCGACTGTTCCGCAAGGTTCCACAGGGCCAGGCCCTCGTGGTCTCGAAGTGGCGATCGGTCGTGGTCACCTTCACCGGTCAGTTCGTCGTGCCCGTGATCCACAAGGCCGAGATCATGGACATCTCGGTGAAGAACATCCAGACCGAGCGGCGAGGCAAGGGCAACGGCTTGATCTGCAAGGACAACATTCGCGCCGACATCGCAGTCGAGTTCTTCGTCAAGGTCGACCCGACAGAACAAGCCGTCAAGAAGGTCGCCCAGTCGATCGGCTGTGAGCGCGCTTCGGACATCGCCACGCTCCACACGCTCTTCGCGGCGAAGTTCTCCGAAGCGCTCAAGACCGTCGGCAAGAAGTTCGAGTTCGAGTCGCTGTACACCGACCGCGACGCTTTCCGTGACGAGATCGTCGAGATCATCGGCAAGGACCTCAACGGCTACGTCCTCGAAGATGTCGCGATCGACTACCTCGAGCAGACACCGCTGGCCGATTTCGACCCGGACAACATCCTCGATGCCGACGGCATCCGCAAGATCACCGAACGGACCGCAACGCAGCACATCGAGACCAACAAGGCCGAACAGCTCGAGCGGGAGGAGACCACGCGCCGCACCGTCGACGCCGACAAGGCCGTCTTCGAGATGGAGCGCGACCGGGCCGAGGCCGAAGCGCGCCAACAACAGGAGATCCGAACGGTGCAGGCTCAGGCCGACGCCGAGGCCAAGCTCGTCGAAGAGGCCGAGCGCAAGAAGGCCGAAGAAGCCCGCCTCCAAGCCGAGCAGGGAATCGGCGTCGCCAACGAGAACAAAGACCGCGAGGTCTCGATCGCCGGGCTCAACCGCGAGCGCGTGGTCAAGGTCGAAGCGGAGAACATCGAGCGCGATCGGTTGCTCGCCGTGACCGGACGCGAGACCGCTGTCGCCGAAGCCAACAAGGAGAAGGAGGAGCGAGCACGCGAGCTCGCCGACATCGCGCGCGGGCGGGTCGAGGCCGACCTCGGCGTGGCCGAGAAGGAAGAAGCGATCGAGACGCTGCGCGTCGTCGAAGACGCCCAGCGCCAAGCCGACGCCGAGATCCGCACCGCCGAGGGCACAGCGCAGGCTCTGTTCGTTGGCACGGTGAAGGAGGCCGAGGCATCACGCCAGGCCGCAACCTCCGAGGCCGAGCGGGCGACGATCCTGGCGAGAGCCAACGCCGACGCGGCGCAGCAGGACTCGCTGGCGTCCCAGCGTCGCGCCGAGGGAGCGAAAGCCGAAGCGGCCGCCAGCGGTCTGGCCGAAGTTCAGGTCGAGCGCGAACGTGCGGACGCGATCCGAGCTCTCGGATTGGCTGAAGTTGAGGTCAAGCGCGCCGACGCCGAAGCCGTTCAGGAGCTCGGCCAAGCCGAAGGCGAGGCCACCAAGGCGAAGCTTGCGGGCGAGGGCGAAGGTCTCGCAGAGAAGGCGAAGGGCGTCGGGGCGATGACTTCGGCCGGACAGGATCACGAGGAGTTCCGTCTCCGTCTCGAGACCGACAAGGAAGTCGCACTTGCCGGAGTCAACGCAAAGGCCGATGTCGCGAAGTCCGCCGCGGCAGCGCTGGGCGAAGCGATGTCGAACGCCGACATGAAGATCGTGTCCGACGAAGGCATCGTTGAGCGGATCCTCTCAGCAGCCGGGCACGGCCAGGCGATCGACGGGTTCGTGAGCAACAGCGACAGCGCTCGCCGGCTCCTCGACCCGTATCTCGAAGGAGACGCCAACCTGGTGCAAGACGTCGCCGCCGGTATCGGAGGCGTCGGGGCAGCCGGCATCCGCGACCTCACGGTCGCTGAGTTCGTCGCTCGCCTCGGCGGCCGCCTCGGCGGTGCCGACGGCGGGTCCGCCCTGATCGATCAGCTCACCTCCGCGGTCGAGTCCGCTGGCGTCGCCGGCCAGTCGGTCGCCGAGGTCATCGACGTCGACTGACCGGACACGAACGAGGTCTGGCTTCGTTCGAGCTCTCACGCTGATGACTGACACCTCCACGACCGATCCCGACGGCGCCGAGAACGACGAGACGCTGCGCGGCGGGTCATACGACCTGCTGCGCCGTCGTCTCGCGGGCCAGGCCGGCGAGCTCGAACGCGTCGCACAATCGATCGACGATGTGCGCGTCGCCGCATTCGGCACGGTCGGGCTCGCCCTCACCGGTGCTGACCGGCTCGCGACCGACATGGCATGCATGCCGCGAGACATCGCCCGAGTCGGCGACCTGTTGCTGCTCGGCTTCAACATCGACGTCGAGCTGAGCGTCCAGCATCCCGAGCAGGTGTTCGCGCTGTACGAGGCCAGCGACGTGTCGCGCGACCAGCCGATCCTCTCCCCGGTCGCCACCGACGACCCGCGCAATTTCCTCGCGGACGCCGAGTTCCGGGACGAGTTCGACAAGCTCGTCCGCTTCTTCGGCAAGACCAGATTCGCCGACCTGCGAACCACGCAGAATCAACTGCTGGCCGTGTTCCAGGTCGGCGACCGAATCGACGACGTACGCGTCTTTCGGTGGGCCCTCACCGGCGAGAGGGCGGAACGAAGAGCGAGCTTCGTCGATGCGCGCGGCGACCGGGACTACACCTGGCCCGACGCGCACGACCAGACCTGGACGACCGCGACACGCGACGACCAACGCGCGGGCGCGTATCCGGTCGTCTCGATCCATGACGAGGTGTTCGTCGGATTCCGGAACGGACGACTCCAGCTTCGCGTCGAGACCGGCGAGGGCGGATCGCATCCCGAGATCGACGAGCCCGTCGAGAACTCGGGCCAATCCCTCGCCGACATCGCGGTCGATCACCTGACGGTCGGCGACATCCTCCTCATCCGGGTCAGCCTGTACGAGGAAGCAGCACGCACCTACGTGTTCTCGAGACGGAGCCGCAGTGGGCAGCGGGTCGACGCCGCCGGTGTCGCGTCCCGCCTGCTCCCTGGCGGCGAGGGCATCATCTTCCCCGGGGGATTCCATCTGACCTCCTCGGGCACTCGCGTCTTCGATGTCGACGTCGACGACCTGCAGTTCGAGGAGCTGATCGCCGCGCCGAACGGCGAAGACGTGCTCTACGTCTTCCACCGTCGCTCCAACGGCGAGTACCTCTTGATGCCCTACAACCTCGTTCGTCGCGAGGTGGCTCAAGTGATCGCCTGCCATGGTTTCGCCACCTTCGGCAACGGCTCCATGGTGCTGTTCCGCGACCAGGCGACCGATACCGATCCGGCCAAGATCCATCCGATCCAGTGGTGGCGCACGCCATTCGCCGACGCCGACCACGTCCCGGATGTCTCGGGCGAGCACCCATGGATGCAGCGCGTCGGCAACGCCGCCCTCGTCGCTGGCCTCGGCGACCTGTACGACGTGGTCCGACTCAGTCGGGACGATCGACCGAATGCCCGCACATGGGAGGGCCTGGCCGCAGCGACGCGGCGAGCGATGGACCAGCACTTGTGGTTCGTCGACGACGAGGCGGACGGACTGCACGCCGCTGCCCAGGAGGTGCTCACGACCGCCGGCCAACTGCTCGACGAACACAAGCTGGTCGAACGAAAGCGGTCGGCTGCACGAGCGACGTTGGCAACGGCCGAGGCCGACGTCCGGCAGGTGCTGA
>JBGCFW010000267.1:0-3747 GCA_045107155.1 Ilumatobacter sp.
GACCGGTCGGGCCCGGTCGCGACCTTCCTCGGGGGAGCGTCGGTCGTGCGCCGGTCGACGTACGTCGACGCCGGCGGCTACTGGCCGGAACTGAGGTACGGCCACGAAGAGCTGGACCTGTCGTGGCGGATGCTCGCGTGCGGCGGAACGATCTACTACGACGCGGAATCCACCGTGTTCCATCCACGAACCGACATCGCCCGCCACGCCGAAGGCTGGTTCCGTACCGGGCGCAACCGGAGCCTGGTAGCGCGCCGGAACCTGCCGTCGCCGCTCCACGTCGTACACGTTGCGAGCTGGGTGGTGCTCGGCGGCATTCGAGCACCAGCGAGCGACGCACGCCGTGCATTCCTGAGCGGAATCCGCACCGGGTGGAGCGAGAGCGACATGCGCTCGCCGATGTCCTGGAAGACCGTATGGCGGCTCTGTCGCCTGCGGCGCCCGCCGATCCTGTAGCCGCCACGGCCTGGTTGGCCGATGAAGCGGAGCTATCGTGCTGCCGTCTCGGAACGACCGGGTCGCAACATGAGAGTGTCCGTGTCACCGTGAGCAAGCGTGCAGTAGCAGACCTGTTGATCGTCGCCGGACTCATCGTGGCCGGACTCGGTTCGCTCGGCGCATTCGGAACGGCGCTGGCCGACGAAGTCCGCTGGGCGATCGCGATCGGCTCGGTGGCGCTCGCCGGGTTGGTGATTGCCGGCGGCGGTGCGTACGCCGTGAGCGTGTCCGAGCGGCGGCGATCGGCGATCGCCGCTGGTCAGACCCGCACAGCGCTCGACACCGTGCAGAAGCGGGTCGACCCGCTGCGCGACTTCCGGCAGGCGAACCACGTGAGCGCGGCGAAGCTCGACCAGCTCGCGACGTCGGTCACGACCTTGGAGGCGGAACTTCGCGCTGCGCGCGGCGATCGCACGCGTCAGAGCGAGAAGCCACGGGCACGGACGGGTGACGTCGAGTTCGCGCCGATCGAGGCTGACGTGGCGCCCGCGGATCCGCGTCCCGTGGCGATCGGCGATTCCGGGGTCGATGCTCCGCCCGCGATGCGCTCGCGCCGGGTCGACCCCGATGAGCTGCCCGAGGCGGTGTGGACCGAGCGGTACGGTGTCGCGTCGAGCTACACGTACAAACTCCACGAGTCGAAGCGACGGCGGCACCTCCTGCCGATGATGGGTCACCGCCAGCGCGTGTGGGCGTTCAACGACAAGCTGGCCGGATATCGGTTCGCGGCAGATCATGGGATCTCGTCGCCGGAGACGATCGCCCGATCGACCTCGATGGCCGACTTCGACTGGGCGTCAGCGCCCGATCGATTCGCGATCAAGCCCCACAACGGCGCGGCCAATCGAGGCGTGTTCCTCCTGGCACGCCGCGAAGATGGCGACTACGACGAGCTGCTCGCCGGGCGGGTGCTCAGCGTCGCTGCGGTGTTGGAGGAGTACGCGGGCTTCGTCGAACGTCAGCAGATCTCGGCGCGCTTCGCCGTGGAGGAGCTGCTTGCACCACGGCCCGAGCTCCGGTCGAAGATCGACATCCCCGACGACCTCAAGGTGTACTGCTTCTACGACCGTCCCGTCGTCATCATGCAGCGTCGGACCTTCGGCCAGCAGGACCGTCAACTCTGGCGATTCAAGGTGTGGACTTCGGACTGGTCCGACATGGGTCCGGTCAAGTACCCCGACCGCTACAGCTCCGACCTGGAACGACCAGCCGGTGGCGATTCGGTGCTCGCCGCCGCCGAGCGCCTGGCGACCTCGTTGGCCGTTCCGTTCATCCGCCTCGACCTGTATGACACCGATCGAGGCACCGTGTTCGGCGAGGTCTCTCCGCACCCCGGCCCGCCCGAAGTGTGGGATCCGAAGGTCGACGAGTTCCTCGGACAGCAGTGGGAGATCGCGGAAGCGCGCTTGCTCGCCGAGCGGATCTTCCCGTCCGAGATCAAGCCCGACGCCGCTGGTTGACCCGATCCGTTGGCATCAGGTCGGTGGGGCTGGGCGACGCATGAACGAGGCGGCGATTCCCAGCGACCATGCGCCGTGCAACGTCACCAGCGCGACAGCGGTGCGAGGTCGGCGACCCGAAGCGGCCACGACCGTGGCCAGATAGGCGACCGGCACGGCGAGCGCCGGGCGCCACCTCAGTCCGACGAACGACGAGGCCACCACGGCACCGATCGCGACCGGCGGAACGAACTGACGGAGCTTGAGTGAACCCGGGTGCTTTCGAAGCACCACCGCTTTCCACCAGCCGTATTCGAAGTACTGCCGAGCGAAGCGACGCCAGGTCGGCCTCGGCCGGTAACCCACCGACAGCGTCGGGTCGAACCACACCTCTTGCCCCGACTCGCGGAGACGGATGTTGAGCTCGTAGTCCTGGTTGCGGATGAGCCGTTCGTCGAACAACCCGACCGCTTCGATCGCCGCTCGATCGAACACCCCGAGGTACACGGTGTCGACCGGCCCCGCGTCGGCACCGGTGCGGTACGACGCTCCGCCCGTTCCGAGCCACGACGTCGTCGCGTCGGCGACAGCCTCCTCGAACGGAGTGGTAGGGGTCGGTCGTTGCAGACCCCCGACGTTCGCCGCTCCCGTCGTTCGCAGCAGGCTGACCGCGCGCCGCACGTAGCCCGCCGAGAGCTCGGAGTGCCCGTCGACGCGCACGACCACCGGGGCTGCTCCGCATTCGATCGCGCGGTTCAGTGCGGCAGGCGTCCGACCCGATGGATTCGGCACCACGACAACGTCGTCGGAATCGGCCGCGAGACGTGCCGCGATCACCTCGGTGCCGTCGGTGCTCGGCCCGACACCGAGGAAGATCCGGAGGGTGCCCGCGTAGGCCTGAGCACGAATCGATCCGACTGCGGTCTCCAGGTGATCAGCCTCGTTCAAGACGGGCATCACGACGTCCACGTCGGGCCAGGCGTCGTCGCGCCGCCAATCAGACACGACGCGAGAGCACGACCCATACCGTGCGGAGCAACAGCGCCACGTCGGTCACGAGCGACCAGTTGACGAGGTACTGGATGTCGTAGCCGAGCTTGAACTCCGCATCTGTCGTGTACCTCCCCTGCACCTGTGCCAATCCGGTGAGCCCTGGCGGGAGCTCGCTTCGTCGCACGTAGCCGGGGACGCGGGCCTGGATCTCGGCGACGAGTTCCGGGCGCTCGGGTCGCGGCCCGACGAGCGACATCTCACCGCGCAGGATGTTCCACAGCTGCGGCAGTTCGTCAGCTCGCATTGCGCGCATCCACGCAAGTGCCGGGACGATGCGATCATCGTCGAGCGTTGCCAGGCGGGCTCGGCCGTCTTCCTCGGCGTTGTGCACCATCGTTCGGAACTTGATGCACTCGAAGTGGGCGCCATCGCGGCCCACACGGGTCTGGCGGTAGAGCACGGGCCCACCGGCTCGAACTCGGACCCACAGTGCAACGGCGGCCATGACAGGGATCCACAACGGCGCGAACGCGATGGTGACCAGCAGGTCGAACAGGCGCTTCAGTCGTACTTTGTGTGCCGGCACGGTGTGAGAACGCAGTGCGACGAAGGGCATGCCACCGATTTCGCGCACCGAGCGGAGCCCGAGCAGCGTCTCACGTGCGCTGACGCGCTGGAGGAATCCGACGCCGGCCGACTCCAGGGAGTTCAAGGGCTCCGGGTAGACGGACCCGAACGCGGTGACGTCGAGCAGGAGGACGTCGGTCGCGTCGTCGGCGATGACCGCGTCAGCGAGGAGGTGTGGACGCTCGACACG
>JBGCFW010000268.1:0-5745 GCA_045107155.1 Ilumatobacter sp.
TTCGTCTCGTCGTCGGGCGAACAGGTGGGCTGACATGACGGATTTCTCCATCGGCGTACGCCCGGTCGGCGTCGCGCCGCGCCTCGAACCTCCAGGAGGTCACTGATGTACACCCAACGAGTCGATCGAGCCACGCCGAGCTGCCTGATCTTCATGGTCGACCAGTCGGCGTCGATGTACGACCCGATGGCCGGCACCGACACGCCGAAGTCGGTCGTGGTCGCCGAACAGCTCAATGCAACGGTGATGGAGTTGATCCAGCGCTGTTCGAAGTCGCACACGGAGCCGCCTCGCCCGTATTTCGCGGTCGCCGTCATCGGCTACCGAACGGATCAGGCCGGCAATGCGATCATCGAGTCGTGCATCGACGTGCCAGGCCAGGAGGGCGACCTCGCCTGGACCACCGACCTCGCGCAGCAGCCGTTGCGCATCGAGCAGCGAACGCGCCAGACGAGTGACGGACCGCTGACCTATCGGATGCCGATCTGGGTCGAGCCGCTCAACGAGGGCGGGACGCCGATGTGTGCGGCCATGGACCGTGCGGGGCGGATCGCTCACGCGTGGATCCAGACCTACCCGCAGAGCTTCCCGCCGATCATCATCAATCTCACCGATGGCGAGTCCACTGACGGCGACGCTGGAACGTGGGCCGATCGCCTCCGCCAGCTCGCGTCAGAGGACGGACCACTGCTCCTGTTCAACATCATGCTCGCGACCGGCTCCGAACTCAGTCCGGCGATGTTCCCGAACGATGCCGATCAACTGCCGGACTCGTTCGCCCGCGACCTGTTCTCCATGTCGAGTGAACTGCCGGAGTTCATGCGGAGCGCTGCGGTGCGACAGGGGTACCGCGCCGAACCGGGCGCCAGGGGAATGTCGATGAATGCCGACTTCCGTGCCGTCGTGTCGTTCCTCAACATCGGAACTTCGGTCGGGCACCTGTTGCGATGACCGGTGCGTCGATCGGCGACGAGGGCGCGGGCGCCGATCTGCCGCCACCGCCACCGCCACCGCCACCGCCGGCCCGGATCTCGGCGCGCCTCGATCCTGGCGAGTTCCGTCGCGACAGCGTCGAGACGAAGACCTCGCCGAGCTCGAACGCGTTCTCGCTCCGAGTCGCGAAGCACGGCAGTGCGATCGAGGAGTGCGAAGACGCGGTCGCCGTGGACCCGACCCGCGGAGTGCTCGCCGTGGCCGACGGTGCGTCCTCGTCGTTCGATGCCCAACAGTGGGCCCGCGCGCTCGTTGGGCGGTTCGTCCAGGGCCCGCCCAAGCCGCTTTCGGTGGCAGCGTTCTCGCGGTGGCTCGACGATGCGCGCCGACACACCGCTGTTCCTGACGCGGCCGACGACGACGACCCCAACGGGTGGTGGAGCGAACAGGGTGTGCGGCACGGAGCCTTCGCCACCATCACGGGTGTGGCGATCGGCGTCGACGGCGTCGATCGCGTCGCGACGATCATGTGCCTCGGTGACTCGTGTGCGTTCGTGCTGACCGGTGCGATCGGCGACCGCCAGATCCGGCGAGCCATTCCCTACGACGATGCGTCGCAGTTCGGGTCCCACCCATCGTTGCTGAGATCGCAGTCGGGGCGACCGCACGATGATCCGTTGTGGGCCTCGGTGCCCCTCGTGACCGACGATCTCATCGTCGCGACGACCGACGCCGTCGGGGAGTGGCTGCTCGCCGACCGCACCAGATTCACGATCTTCGATGCGCTCTCCGTCGACGACCTCGCGCGTCACCTGGTCGATGAGCGGACCGAAGGTCGCATCGTGAACGACGACCTCACCGTCGCCGTGCTCCGGGTCGAGTCCTCATGACACCACCGCCGGCCCGTCCGACTCACGCCGGACGCCGGTCGTGCTCGATCATGGCGTTGGCGGCAGGCTGATCTTCGCGACGCCACCAGGCGATGGAGATCTGCAACGCTGCCACCATTCGACTCGCGCATGAGGGAGGACTCGTCGAATGACCACGTGTGATCAGTGCGGCGCACCTCATCGCCCCGACGCGAAGTTCTGCGGGGTGTGCGGGGCGTCGGTGACGATCGGCGCACGCGACAGCGACGCCGCGTCGGACAGCGACGACGTCGAGAACAGAACCACCCGCGTCGCACCGGCGACAGTTGCCGCACCGGGCGATTCGACGCTCGGCGACGCCGAACCAGACCTCGAGACCTCGGCAGATGACGAAGGGGCTGAGCGCGACGACGATGTCGACGAGGCGGTGGCGACCGGCGTGCTTGCGCCTATGCCGTCGGCTGGGTCGCCTTCCAGCCGAGTCGAACCGCCGGCCTTCGGTGAGACGGGCGCGCCGGTGCTGGGTGCAGCCGGAGTCGCAGCAGCGGCGGCCGCAGCGGGCGTCGCGGCCGCTGGATCGTCGAACGCATCGTCGGGCCCGGACGTCTCCGATGGCGTTGGCAGCGGTTCGGTTGCCGGCGCCGCGGCTGTGACGGGCGCCGCGGCCATGACGGCCACCACCGCCATCCCCGCCGTCGGCTCTCCGCCTCTGGGGTCGGGCGGGCTCGGAGGCCCGCCACCCGCCGAGTCGACGGTGGCGACCGCAGAGACTCGCGGTGCGAGCGTGATGATCGCAGCGCTCGCGATCGCCGCGGTCGTGATCATCGGTGGTGTGATCATCCTCTTCGCCGCCGGCAGCGATGGCGACGATGCGATCCGCACCGACCCCGACGCTACGGCACCCACGTCGCTCGCGTCTTCGACGACGCTCGACGGGGCCGCGACCCCTCCGACGACCGAGCCACCGCCTTCGCCGTCGAGCGTGCCGGTCTCGACGCTGCCGACGACGAGTCTTCCCGAGACCTCGTTGCCGGTCGGGCCGGTGGAAACCACGATCGTGCCCCCGACGAGCCTCCCACCCTCCACGACAGCGCCGCCGACGACCGCTCCGCCCACCACGGCTCCGCCCACCACGGTCATCGCAGGGCGCGGCCCGGGCGATCTGGGTCTCGCGCAACCGATCCTCGATTGGCCGTGTACGGGCGACTACATCACGTTCGTCCGAGGTGTTGTGGGCGGGGCGGTGCCCTACCCGGAACAGGTCTCGACTGGCCTCGGCGACTTCCCTGGCTCGGGGTACCTCTGGGGTGGCCTCTGCCCGTCCATCCGGACTGCGACCGACGGTGGCGACGACATCTACGGCATCGTCTTCGGGCCCTACGACTCGGCTGCGGAGGCTTGCGCTGTCGCAGCGGACTTCTCTGAAGTCGGTGCCTACGTCCGCCAGTTCACCGCGTCGACCGATGACATCGGCCGCGACGTGTGCGGTTGAGCTCGGACACGTCGCGAGCGGTGACCGGTCAGCCGTTCGTGACGAGGTGACGAGCCGCGGCCACGACCACCCCGACCGAGGTCGCCTCGACCTCGTGCGCGGCCTCACTGCTCGGGATCTCTTCGCGGGTCCGATTCACGAGCACGCCAGCCACACAGCCGGCGCGCCAGCCGTTCGCCGAGCACATCGTGAACAGCGTCGCCGACTCCATCTCGTAGTTCAGGACGCCGAGCGCACGCCACTCGTTCATGCTGCCGCGAAAGTGTGACACGACGCGGCCGCTGACCGTGTCGTATCGCTCCTGACCTGGGTAGAAGGTGTCGGACGATGCGGTGATGCCGACGTGAACGGCGGCGCCGTTCTCGGTCGTGGTCGATCGGGCGGCGTCGACGAGCGCTGCAGTGACGTCGAAGTCCGCGACGGCCGGATACTCCATCGGCGCGAAGTGGCCGCTGGCGCCGTCGAGGCGCACGGCCCCGGTCGTGACGATCACATCGCCGGGCTCCACGTCGGGTTGTATCGCGCCCGTCGTTCCCACCCTCAAGAACGTCGTCACGCCCAGTTGTGCGAGTTCCTCGACGGCGATCGACGTCGAAGGCCCACCGATCCCAGTGGAGCACACGACGACGGCGGCCCCGTCGAGGCGCCCGAGCATCGAGGTGAACTCCCGCGTCGAAGCCAGGGGCGTCGGGTCGTCCAGTAGTTCAGCGATGCGTGCCACGCGGGCCGGGTCGCCCGGAATGATCGCGAGTCGGGCGCCGCCGAGTTGCTGGCGGGTCAGACCGAGGTGGAACACGTCGCTCATGGTGGCGAAGCTAGCTGCCGCCGGTGGAGCGGTACGCGACGTCGCCGAGGTCTGTCGACCGAACGAGCAACGCGTCGTCAGGTCGTGGTGGCGCCGGGATGGTTCACGCCGTGGTAGGGCTGGCCCGCCGCCGTGTACTCGGCGACGAGCTCGAAGAACTCCTCGCCGAACGGGTTGCCGCCGCGCAGTGGCATCGACGCCCGCCGAATCGTCCAGTCGTGGGGCGCGAGCGTCCCGGCGATCTCGAAGTGGCGCTCGGCCCCGGCCTCGTCGCCGGCGTGACGCAGATGTGTTGCTAGCCGGAAGTGGAGCTTCGCCCGTTCCTCCTCGTCGGTGAGGTCGTCGACGGCGCCACGGACCTCGCTCGCGTCGAGCATGGTCTCGCCGGTCCGTACCCAACGACGGATCGCCTCGAGCTGGGCAGCGGAGTCGATGCCGTGAAAATCGGTGAACGTGTTCGTCGAGTAGGCGTTCCAGTTCGGGTGAGCGATGGTGTCGTCTTCGTCGATCAACACGACCGTCGGGACGTTCGAGATCGCATACAGCTCCGAAACCACGTGGTCGGCGTCGATGAGCACTGGATAGTCGATGCCGTCGGTGTCGTTCTCGATGTAGTTCGAGATCGTGTCGACCGCTTCGTCGATCGCCACGGCGATCACCTGGAAGTCATGGTCGGAGAGTTCGTTCTGGAGTGTCTGCCAACCTGGCAGATCGAGGAGACAGCCTCACCAACTCGAGAACGCGACGAGGAGCCGCTTCTTCGATCGGTGGTCGGCCAGCGAGTGCCAGTCGCCGGACAGGTCCGGCAGGGAGAAGTCGGGAGCCTTCGCATCGTGGAGCGCGCCGCGGCGTTGGGCCCGCTCGGTGCCGATCGCCACGAGCCCGGCTGCGTCATCGACGACGATGGGCCGGTCGAGCAGAGCAGCGACCGCTCGGAGATCGACGCCATGGTTCGACTCGACCGATGCTCGATCGGGCACCAGTACGCAGCGGTCCTCACGACAGAGCCCTTCGGGCTTCAGGGTCCAGCCGATCAACTCGCCGAGCTGGTCGTTGGGAACGATCGGCGGGCTCTCGAGTACAGCTCCTGCAGCAGCATCCATGCCCTGGACCGTAGACGCACACGCGAGTCGAACACGACTCGCCACGCTCACGGGTGCACCGTGTGGAGGGGTGCCTCGCTGGCGTGTGACGCGTTCGATCCGTTCCTCGGGACCCGGGCGGCTGCGTGTCGCTACCGTGCCCCCGGTGCCTCCTCGCAGCGATCGAGACGTCATCGCGTTTCTCGCGTTCGTGGGCGTGTTGATGGCGTTCGGTATCGACGCAGCGCTTCCCGCGTTCGATCAGCTCACCGAATCGTTTGATCTCGATGAGCGAGGTATCAGTCCGGCGGTGACCGGGACCAGCTACTTCGCCGGGATGGCGGTCGGCCAGCTGGGCTGCGGTGTGCTCGCTGACAGGTTCGGCAGGCGGGCCGTCCTGGTGGGCGGGTTGGTCGTGTACGGCCTCGGCGCCGTCGCGAGTGCGCCGTCGCCCGGTCTCGTTGTCCTGCTCGTCGCCCGCTTCGTGTGGGCGTTGGGCGCGTCGGCACCGTCGGTGCTGAGGGCTGCGACCGCTCGAGACCTCTACACAGGCGACCGGATGGC
>JBGCFW010000269.1:0-2918 GCA_045107155.1 Ilumatobacter sp.
CTGCTCGAACGATCAGCGTGCAATTCATGAACGCCGGGCAGATCTGTTTGGCTGGCACGCGTCTCCTCGTGGAGGAATCGATCCTCGACGACCTGATGGAAGAGGTCGTGGTCGCCGTGAACAAGGTGGTCGTCGGCGGCCCCCGCGAGAAAGGGACTCGTGTGGGGCCACTCATCCATCCGACCCATGCAGCCAAGGTTCGCGGATTGGTCGAACGCGCCATCGAGGCAGGAGCGCGCCCGGTGATCGGTGGCGGGCCGCACCCGCAGGGCGACCTCTACTTTCAGCCGACGATCCTCACCGACGTCGAACAGGATTCCGAGATCGTGCAGACCGAGGTGTTCGGCCCGGTACTCACCCTGCAGACGTGGACCGACGAAGACGAGATGATCGAGATGGCCAACGACACCGTCTACGGGTTGGCCGCGATGGTGTTCACCACCGATGCGACCAAAGCCGAGCGGATTGCTTCGCAGGTGGTGGCTGGCACGGTGTGGACCAACTGCTTCTTCGTTCGCGACCTCGCCGCACCCTTCGGCGGCAGCCGCGAATCAGGCGTGGGCCGCGAAGGCGGAACCTGGAGCTTCGACTTCTTCTGCGACATCAAGAATGTCGCAGTCAAACACGGCACGTTCGCCTGACGGCGCGGCCGCCCTGTTCAGCGACGGCGCCGGGCATCGGCGGGATGCTCCGCTGAGCGTGAAGCCTCGACGCCGGCTCGGCGGTCGAGCGGGAACGGTGTCATCCCGTCCGCACCCGGTGGCGCCATGTCCGGCGGGAACATGGCGAACCCTGCGGTGTCTCGAGTCTTCTTCTCGAGATCGAGCTGCCGAGCGTTCGAACCCTTGGGCGGCTCGACCGGCGTTCCGTCGATCATCTCGATGTCGACCCACCACTTCTTGATCGGGTTGATCGAACCACGAGCGAGTCGGTCGTCAAGCGTGGCCAGGTGCCGACGAGTCCACGGCAGTTTGATGGCGGCCCACTGGAAGGGCCGCTCCGCCATCACCCCTTCGGTGTTGTAGGGGCAGGCCTTCATGCACCGCCCACACGCCGAACCGCGCATGTTCGTGATTCGATACCGGGCGCACCGGTCGACGTCGGGCTTCCACATTTCGTAGCCGTTGAACATGACGGTTCCCTCAGACCGGATCGCTCCGCACGGGCACTCCCGAGCGCACTTCGTACACGAGCCGCAGAAGTCCTGGAGGCCGAAGTCGATTGGCTTGTCCGACGTGATCGGCATGTTCGTGGTGACGACCCCCGATTTGAAGCGGGGTCCGACGAAGGGGTTCAACACCAACTCGCCGATTCTGGAGAGCTCACCGATGCCGGCGGCGAGCAAGAGCGGGATGTGGGTGACGTCGTCGAGTGCGGCGGTGTGAGCCCTCGCCTCCCAGCCCAGCGCTCGGATGTGGGCGGCCATGGTGCAGGCGATGAGCGAGGCCCGAAGGTACGCACGCATCGACTGGGCGCCGCTGATCCAATCGTCACCCGAGGCGCCTTCCATCGTCTCGAAGCCCTGGTCCAACACGAACACGATGGCATTGTCGTGTTCCGGATCGATCTCGGTCCCGTCGGGTCGGTGTGAGTACCAGGCGTACTCGGGGGCGCGACACACACCGGTCATGTCCGCCCCGAGAAAATGACCGAGCGCCTTCAAGGCACGGGCATTTGTGTCGGGGTCATCGGTGCCTGGCGCCACGGTGTCGGCCACTGGCCCGTCCTGAAGCGGAACCAGTTGGCCCAGCATCTGACCCGACGCCATGCCGTGAGGCGCCTTCGGAATGAACCGGGCCACCTCGGCTTTCGGGCGGTCGCCGAGGTCACCGGCGCGGGCGCGAACGAAGAAGTTGTGGCGGGCCGGCACACGTTGCACCTCGTCGTCGATGATCAGCGTGGTCGGTTCGTCGACCCGATCCAGCTTCTCCATCGGATACCGGCCGAGGTGCCACGGGCGGTTCTGGCCGTCGAGCCGACGCAGCCCAGGCCGGGTCCCACCGAACCCGACGGCCCGAACAGCCCGGATCCGGGCCGCCTCGAGCGTGGACCGCACGGCGAGCGGTTGGTCGACCGGCAGGTCGGCACAGCTCGTGGTGATGACCGCGAGCCCGTAACCGGCGCGGATCAGCGGATTGGTCAACGTGCCGTTGCGGGCCTCGACCACTCCGGCCTCGAGCGCAACCCGCTCGACGTCGACATCACTGATGGCGTACGTGTGCGCTGTCGCCGCATGGCCGAGCGTGCCGAGGTAGCGCCCGACGACGGTAGCGATCTCCATGGCCCGAACGTCAGAAGCGGTCTGCTCGGCGCCGGCGATCCAATCGAAGCCGGGCTCGCCTTCGTCGACCGGACGGCGGTGTCCCACCAGGATGACGATTGCGTGGGTGTGCGCGTCGATCGGTTCATGCGTCCACGCCTCGGATGGCATCTCGCAGATCCCGACGACGTCGGCGTCGAGGAAGTAGCAGTAGCCCTTGAGGTTGTCGGCCGCCGCTCGGACCGACGGCATCGGGGCGACCCCGCCCGAGACGGGCGCCACTCGAGCCCGCGAGAACACCTCGACGATCGGGTCGAGGACGGTCGTGTAGCACTGAGGTCCAGGCTGCTGCACCGGCTGGGGTCGCGGCGGCAGCGGGAGCGTCGCCGTCGGTGCTGAGCTGGGCGATCGCCGAGGCAACCGTTCGGTCGGGAGCGGACCAGCCGCCACAGAGCGGTTCCGACTCGAGAAGATGCGCACGGTGGACAAGCCTTTCACACGATCGGAAAAGGGCGGTCGGGCGTCACGAACTCCGGGCCGCCAAACGTCTGCCCGCTGACGAGCGCCTCGTTCAGCTCTTGCCGAACACGGGATAGTTGGTGTCGTCGGCGAGCGACTCTTCACCCTTGCGTGGCAGCGATTCGAAGTGGTTGAGCGC
>JBGCFW010000027.1:0-5220 GCA_045107155.1 Ilumatobacter sp.
TTCTGGAGCCCGACCTGAACCCGTTCGGCGGCGGAATCGGGTACACCTGGTTCCATGACAAGCGGACTCTACGACGCGACGGAGGCGGACGCTGCGCCGACGCATGGGGAACCTCTGCCGCCGCCCGCGTCGTCCACTCCGGACGGCGGTGACCAACCGAGCCGCGATCCGCGCCGCTGGTTCGTCTCCGACAACAACCGCCCCTCGATTTGGCGCGGCATCGTGCTGGGTCTGCTCGCCACCGGCGCCGGGTTGGGCGTCGCCGAGCTCGTGGTGGGACTCGTTCGCGGTTCGTCATCGCCCGTCGTGCCGGTCGGGCAGGAGTTCATCGACGTCACCCCGTCGTGGTTGAAGGAGTGGGCGATCGAGCAGTTCGGCACGAACGACAAGGCGGTTCTCGTTGCCGGGGCACTCGTGGTCGTGCTGGGCCTCGGCTCGATCGTGGGAATCTTCGCGGTCCGAGGTGCCAAAGGCGCGGCGTACGCCTTGAGCGCCGCTGTCGGCGTGATGGGCGCATGGGCGGTCGCGCTTCGTCCGGAGCCTACGCTCGGCAAGTTCATGCCGACGATCGTGGGAACTGCGGTGTCGATCTCGATCATCTGGTGGCTCGCGCCCCGCTCGCAGGTCACTGCTGACGGCAACCGAGTGCTCGTCGGGCCGGATCGTCGCCAGTTCGTCCAGGGCGCTGTCGGCATCGGGTCGATCGCTGCGATCGCCGGCGGAGTGGGAAGGCTGCTGCAGCCGCGCTTCGAAGTCGACAACGACTTCGTGCTCCCCGGCCAGCCGAGCCCTTCCACCGTCCCCGGGGCGGCGGGCGACGGGCCGGCGACCACCATTGCCGACGTCGTGCCCGTCGATGTCGAGCTCGATCGGGCTCCCCCGATCGATGGGGCCGAACTTGGCATCGACGGCATCGAGTCGTTCGTCGTTCCGAACACGGACTTCTACCGGATCGACACGGCGCTGACGGTGCCGCAGGTGCCCGCCGATTCGTGGAGCCTCAGCATCTCAGGTCTCGTCGACAACCCGTTCTCCATCGACTTCGACGAACTGCTCTCGCGGCCGCAGGTCGAGCGCTACATCACGCTCTCGTGTGTCTCGAACCCGGTTGGCGGCGAGCTCGTGGGTAATGCGCTCTGGCAGGGAGTGCTGCTCAAGCCGCTCCTCGAAGAAGCGGGCCTGCAGACCGGAGCGGAGCAGCTCGTGAGTCGCTCGATCGACGGGTGGACCTGCGGTTCACCGATCGAGTCGATCATGGACGGCCGCGACGCCATGCTGGCGTTCGGCATGAACGGCGAGCCCCTGCCGGCGCAGCACGGCTTCCCGGTTCGTATCGTCGTGCCCGGTCTGTTCGGCTACGTGTCCGCCACGAAGTGGGTGACCGACATCGCCCTCACCCGTTGGGACGACTTCGACGCCTACTGGGTGCCCAGAGGGTGGTCGAAGCGCGGCCCGGTCAAGACGATGGCCCGGATCGACACGCCTCGCAGTGGTGCGTCACGTGACGGTGAGGTCGCGATCGGCGGCGTCGCCTGGGCGGTGCACCGTGGGATCTCGGCGGTTCAGATCCGAATCGATGAGGGGGAGTGGCTCGACGCCGAACTCGGTGCTGTGCCGTCGGCCGACACCTGGGTTCAGTGGGTGTACCGATGGGACACCTCGGGAATCACCGGCTCCCACACTGTCGAGGCCAGAGCACTCGACGGCACGGGCGAGCCTCAGCCCGAGGAGCCACGATCGGTCGCTCCCGACGGCGCCCAGGGATATCACCGCATCTCGATCGACGTGAACTGACGTGATCTCCGGGAGCGAGTCCATCGTTCCGTATCGGCTGGGAGTCACGGTGCCGCGTCCGGGCTAGGCGTCGTCTGGCTCGTCGTCGGGGGACAACAGGCGACGCACCTTGAACACGCGGCTGATCATCACCACGGTGGCGACGGCGATTGCGCCGAGCAGCACGGCGACGTCCGTGCGGATCCCGGTATCACTCGAGACTGGTGCGCGCACACCAAGGCCCGATGGTGTCGGAGCCAGATTGGATGCAAGTGCCTCGAGCAGCGTGGTCACGACGCGATGTCGGCGGCCTTCTCCTCGAGTGCCGCGATGAGCTCGTCGAACGCGCCGGCGAAGCTCGCGACGCCTTCGCGTTCGAGCTGATCAGCGACGTCGTCCATGTCGACGCCTACCTCGGGGAGCTTCGCCCACACGGCCTCGGCCTCGGTGACGTCGGCATCGACACGTCGGGCAACGGTGCCGTGGTCGACGAACGCGTCGAGCGTGGCGTCGGGCAGCGTGTTGACCGTGTCGGGTCCGATGAGTTCGTCGACGTAGAGCACATCGGAGTACTCGGGGTTCTTCGCGCCCGTCGAGGCCCACAACGGACGCTGTACACGAGCGCCGCGTGCCGCCAGCTGCTCCCAGCGCTGGCCCGAGAACGTTTCGGTGAACAGCTTGTAGGCGAGCTTGCCCTGGGCGACGGCAGCCCTGCCGCGTAGCGCGAGCGCTTCGTCGGAACCGTTCGCTTCCAAGCGTTTGTCGACCTCGACGTCGACCCGAGAGATGAAGAAACTCGCCACGCTCGCCACCTGTGACAGGTCGGCGTCGGGGTCCTCGGCGAGTTGCTCCAGGCCCGAGATGTACGCCTCCATCACCTTGGCGTAGCGGGGGAGCGAGAAGATCAAGGTGACGTTGATCGATCGACCCTCGGCGATCATCTGTTGGATCGGTGCGATGCCTTCCTCGGTGCCCGGGATCTTCACCATCAGGTTGCGACGGTTGATCCGCTCGTGAAGGTCTCGGGCAGCGGCCTCGGTGCCGGGGCCGTCATGCGCCAGGTTCGGGGCGACTTCCACGCTCACGTAGCCGTCGACTCCGTTCGACTGGTCGTAGACCTTCGAGAACACGTCGCATGCACCGTGGATGTCCTGGATGACCATCGACCAGTAGTCGGCGATCACGTTCTCCGTCGCGTCGCCCTCGTTGTCCGCGATCAGCTCACGGAACTGCTCGTCGTAGTCGGCGGAGCCTTGGATCGCCTTCTGGAAGATCGACGGGTTCGACGTGAGGCCGCGCGCGCCGCTGTCACGGATGCCGACGAGCTTGCCCGACGTGATGTAGTCACGACGGAGATTGTCGAGCCAGGCACTCTGGCCCTGTGCTGCGTAGAGATCGTGCAAGCGGTCACTCATGGTGTGCTCCTGTTGGTCGTGGGGCGAACGAGGTCTGGGCCCCGGTCGCGTCGTTCAGTCGATGAGGGCGGTGGCGTGGGCGACGACGTTGTCGACGTTCATCCCGAGATTCTTCAACACGAGGCCGCCGGGGGCGCTGGCGCCGAAACGGTCGATCGACACCGAGTCGTCGGCGTACTTCGACCAGCCCATCGAGACACCGGCTTCGACGGCGAGGACTGGGACGTCGGCAGGGAAACAGTTGGACCAGTGGTCGGCGTCCTGCTCGTCGAATCGATCCCAGCTGGGCATCGACACCACCTGGGCGTCGAGGCCATCGGCGGCCAACGCCCCGGCGGCCTCGACGCACAGCGAGACCTCGCTGCCGGTCCCGACGAGCACGACCTTCGGGTCATCGGCGGCCCGCACCACGTCAGCGCCTCGGCACACGGCTTCGCCATCAGTGGTGACGGTGATGTTCTGGCGGCTCAACACGAGCGCAGTCGGGCCGTCGTGCAGGACGGCATCGGCCCAGGCCTGGATCGTCTCGTTGCCGTCGGCTGGGCGAACGACATGGAGGCCCGGGATGGCTCGGAGCGAGGCGAGTTGTTCGACCGGCTGGTGGGTCGGGCCGTCTTCGCCGACGCCGACCGAGTCGTGCGTGAACACGAAGACGACCTTGGCCTTCGAGAGCGCGGCCAGGCGGATGGCGGGACGCATGTAGTCAGCGAACACGAAGAACGTGGCGGTCACCGGCAGAACTCCTCCGTGGAGTGCGAGGCCCACGGCGATGGCGCCCATCGCGTGCTCACGGATGCCGTAGTGGACATACCGGCCGTCGGGTGCGGCGGCGGTGAACGGGTGTGACCCGTCGAGGGCCACGCCGTTCGAGCCCTTGAGGTCGGCGGAGCCGCTCATGAGGCCTGGCAGATTGGCGTCGGTGGCATCGAGTGCCTTCTGGATCGCTTTGCGGGTCGCGACCGACTCGCCCTGGTCGTAGACCGGGAGGTCGGTGTTCCAGCCGTCGAGTCCGGTCGATGCCCAAGCCGCTGCCCACTCGGGTCCTGACGGTTCGGTGCGACCGGCCTTGGCCGCTGCGGCGCGCTCGGCAGCGTTCGCACGGTAGGCCGAGACGAGCTCGTCGGGCGCCCAGAACGGCTCGTCGGGGATCCCCATGACCTCCTTGGTGGCTGACACGTCGTCGGCGGAGAACGGGTTCCCGTGGGCCTTGTGACTGTCGGTCCAGGCGGGGGAGGGGTAGCCGACCTTGGTCGTCAGCATCAGGAACGACGGCTGTTCGGTGCCCTTCGCGGCATCGAGCGCCGATTCGAGGGCGTCGACGTCGTTGGCGATGTCGCCGAGCTCGACGACGTCCCAACCGTACGCGCGCATGCGTGCTGCCATGTCCACGCTGGTGGTGATGTCGGTACGTCCATCGATCGTGATCGAGTTGTCGTCGAAGATGCAGATCAGGTGTCCCAAGCCGAGGTGTCCGGCGAGATCGGCGGCTTCGTGGCTGATGCCTTCCATCATGCAACCGTCGCCGACGATCACGTAGGTGTGATGGTCGACCACATCGGAACCGAACCGGGCCCGCTGGTTGGCCTCGGCGACCGCGAGCCCGACGGCGTTCGCAAAACCCTGTCCGAGCGGGCCGGTGGTGACTTCGACACCCGCGGTATGGCCGACCTCGGGGTGGCCCGGTGTTGCCGAGTCCCACTGGCGAAAGTTCTTCAGGTCGTCGAGCTCCAGTCCGTGACCGGCCAGGAACAGCATGGCGTACTGCATGATCGACACGTGGCCGACCGACAGCACGAAGCGGTCTCGGTCGTGCCACTGCGGATCGGCGGGGTCGTACTTCATCACCCGGCTGTAGAGCGTGTGGGCGAGTGGTGCGAGCGCCATGCCCGTGCCCTGGTGGCCGCTGTTCGCGGCAAGCGGGCCGTCCATGGACATTCCGCGAATGAGCGAGATGGCCTGAGCGTCTTGGTCCGAGGTCAGCGACACGCGGGCGAACTTACCCGCTCGATCCGACACTGATTCAGAAACGCGA
>JBGCFW010000270.1:0-2827 GCA_045107155.1 Ilumatobacter sp.
GGGATCGTTTGCGGGTGCGAAATCCAACGGCCGAAGAGGTAGTGGCGACCGTGCGCCTGGGTGGCGTCGCCGAGGTCCGTGACGCGCTCGGCTCCGGTGCCGGCACTGAACTCGTCCGGCGTGCGATCGAGGATCTCGGTCGGGTGTTGCCGGCGCGTGCTGACATCGGTCGTGGCGCCGGAGACGATGTCGTGGTCGTGATCGGACACGATCCCGCGCGCTCGATCAGCACCGAACGGCTCGGCGAGACGACGGTCGAGCAGATCGCCGCGGCGATCGGCTCGGGTCGGTACCTGGTGGGAGCGATCGAGGTCACCCTCTCGACGCACGTGGGTATCGCACTGGCCACCCCAGGGGACGAAGACGCGGGGGACATCCTTCGGAAATCCGCGCTGGCCGCACGGTCGGCGCAAGACCACGGTCGGCTCGTCGACCACTGGGACGGCGGGTCCACCACACTCACCGCCGAGGACCTCGAACTGCTTGCAGAGTTGAGAACGGCGGAGGACCAGGGCGAGTTGTGGGTCGCATACCAGCCGCAGGTCTCGCCGATCGACGGCCGGACGCTGGCAGTCGAGGCCCTCTTGCGTTGGTCGAGCCCGGTGCACGGCCACATCCCGCCGGGACGTTTCATCCCGCTCGCCGAGCAGACCGGTCTCGTCGACCGCCTGACCGATTGGGTCGTGGGCGAGGCACTCGATGCGCAGTTGCGTTGGCGAGACGCGGGCTTCGAGATCACGGTGTCGGTCAACGTGTCGCCGCTCTCTCTTCGATCGGTCGACTTCGGCGATCGGGTCCGGTCTGCGTTGGCTCGTCGCGAGCTCCCGCCGAACGTGCTTATGCTCGAGGTCACCGAGTCGGTCGCGTTCGACATCCCCGAGGCCGTCGAACGCCTCGGTCCGCTCCGCGAGATCGGCGTGAAGATCTCGATCGATGACTTCGGAACCGGGTACACATCGCTCGCGGTCCTCCCGCACCTGCCGCTCGACGAGCTGAAGGTCGACCAGCAGTTCGTGCGCGATGCGCTCGACTCCTCCGCGAGCGAAGCGATCGTCGTGTCGGTGTGTGAGCTCGCGCACCGCCTCGGCCTCACCGCGGTCGCCGAGGGGGTCGAGGACGAGGCGCTCGCGCACCGGATGGCCTCCATCGGCTTCGACCTGCTGCAGGGCTACCACTACGCACGACCGGTGCCCGAGGCCGAGCTGCTCGACCGCCTCGCCGCCGAGCGAACACCCGAGCCGCCGAAGGCAGCACCCTCCGAGCCCATCGCCGGGACGGTGTCGAGCGCGGTCCGAGTGGTCGGCAGTCGGTCGTGAGATTCGGCGGCGAGCGTTCAGCGACGTGCGTCTGACGTTGCGGAAGCGTCAGCGCCGTCGTGCGGCGATGACCATCGCAACACCCAACACGACAATCGGCACGCCGAGCGCAACGTAGGCAGCGATGTCGCCCGTCGACAGGTCGTCGGTGTCCCGATTTCCGACGATGGGGATGATCACCGCCAGCGTGAGGCCGCCCAACACGAGCCCGGCTCCCACGACGTGGAAGAGCACACCGCGGCGCATCAGCCATGCGGCGATGGTGAAGCCGAGTCGCGCGGCGCCGGCGACGATCGCAACAGCGACCGTGAACCCAAGGGCGAACCGAACGATGTCGGTGTCGGGGGAGTCGGTCGCGCGAACGAGCGCCGCCAGGGCGAGGCCGACGACGAACACCACCGCGACCGCCCTGGCCACGGTGATGATGACGCCGCCGACGGATCGTCCGACGGCGTCGGGTTCGTCGAGGGCGCCCTCGTTCACCCGATCTTCTTGTACTTGATGCGTGTCGGAGTGTCAGCGGCGCCGCCGAGCTCTTGCTTGCGTCGCTCTTCGTACTCGCTGAAGTTGCCCTCGAACCAGCGCACCTGGCTGTCGCCTTCGAATGCGAGCACGTGGGTCGCGATGCGGTCGAGGAACCAACGGTCGTGCGAGATGACCACGGCGCACCCTGGGAACGATTCGAGGCCGGCCTCGAGCGCACGGAGCGTGTCGACGTCGAGGTCGTTGGTGGGTTCGTCGAGGAGCAGCACGTTGCCGCCCGATTTCAACAGCTTCGCGAGGTGAACGCGGTTGCGTTCCCCACCGGAGAGGTCGCCGACCCGCTTGCCGTGGTCGGTGCCCTTGAAGTTGAAGCTCGACACGTAGGCGCGTCCGTGGATTTCTCGTCCACCGACGTCGAGCACCTCGCCCCCGCCTGTGATCTCGTCGTACACGGTGGCGTCGGCATCGAGGTCGTCACGATCCTGATCGACGTAGGAGAGATCGACCGTGTCGCCGATCCCGATCTCGCCCGAGTCCGGATCCTCGCGGCCTGCGAGCATCTTGAACAACGTCGACTTACCAGCGCCGTTCGGGCCGATGATGCCGACGATGCCAGCAGGCGGCAGCGAGAACGACAGATCGTCGCTGAGCAGGCGATAGCCGAATCCCTTCGACAGAGTCTTCACCTCGATGACCTTGTCGCCGAGACGACGTCCCGGCGGAATGCTGATCTGGAGCTCCGACTCGCGTTGCTGGGCTGCCTTGGCTTCTTCGTGCAGCTGCTCGTACGCGTTGAGGCGGGCCTTGCCCTTCGCCTGTCGGGCCTTCGTTCCCATCCGCACCCATTCGAGCTCGCGGGCCAGCGTGCGCTTGCGCGTCTCGTTGGACCGCTCCTCACGCTCGAGGCGTTCCTGCTTCTGCTCGAGAAATCCGGTGTAGTTCCCCTCGAAGGGGATGCCGCGGCCGCGGTCGAGCTCGAGGATCCACTTGGCGACGTTGTCGAGGAAGTAGCGGGCGTGGGTGGTCGC
>JBGCFW010000271.1:0-3820 GCA_045107155.1 Ilumatobacter sp.
AGCTCGGCGAAGAGCATGCGAACCTCATCCAGACCGTGCGTTCGGTCGGGTATCGGTTCGGCCAGTCTCGCTGGGAGGGCTGAGTTCCGGAGCTGACGCCCCGTCTCAGCGTCGAACGAAGCCGGCCACGGTCGACGACACGAGCGACGCGAACACGACCGCTCCATCCGCATCAGGGTGGACGCCGTCGCTTCGGAGCACGCCGTCGGTGGGTGCCACGTCGTCCCACGCCCCGACGACGCCATTGCCGCGATCGCGAATCGCCTCCTCGATCGCCGCATTGACCTGATCGGTCTCGTCGGGTCGATCGGAGAAGTACGTGTTGATCCACACGACAGGTGCTTCGTCGGGGATCGCGTCGAGCACTGCGTCGACCTGCTCACGCACGTCGTCGGTCGATGCGTACTGGCCGATGTCGTTCGTACCGAGCGCGATGACCCAGAGCCGCTCGCTGTCACGGTCGTCGGCGCTGGCGAGCGCGTTGACAATGTCGACGCCGCTCGAGTTCTCACCGAAGGACACTCCGATCCGCTTCAGCTCCTGTGCCTCGACCGCGACGTCGGCGAAGCCGAGCGCTGCGAGTTGCTCCTCGATCACCAACTGGGCACCGACGGTGATGGAGTCGCCGACCATCACGACCGACTCGACGACGCCGGCGTCGATCACCGTGATCTCGGTGGTGTCGCGGAACCGTCCGAGCTCTTCGTCGAGCGCGATCGTCGGTGGAACCGGTGCGATCGGTTCGCCGAGTGTGGGGCGGCTCCCGGACGCGCACGCGCTGAGCACGATCGATGCGGCCACTGCGACGGCGGCGAGAGGGCGACAGTGCGACACCACGGCGAACAGTCTGGCGACGCAGTCGCACCGAACGGTGTCATCCTCTCGAGACCGTGGTCACCTCGACCGACGATTCGACAGGCGGCCGTCAGAGACGTTGCATGCGTCGAGACAGGCGATCGTGGGCGAGAAGCATCTCGCCGAGTCGCGTCGCGCTCAGATTGCCGTCGCGAACGAGGGCTCGTCCTGCGACGATCGTGTCGCGGGCGCCAGTCGGCCCACACCGCAGCCAACCTTCGATCGGGTCCGCGACTGCGCCGGCGAACACCGGGCCGCTGAGCGCCCACACCGCCAGGTCCGCAACGGCGCCGGGCTGAATCACGCCGATCTCACCCTCCCGCCCGAGGCACCCAGCGCCTCCTCGCGTCGCGATCTCGAGCGCCATGCGTGCAGTGCCCGCATCGGCACCGTCGCGCAGCTTCGCGAGCAACATCGCCTGTCGAGCTTCGAGCCACAGTGATGCCGAGTCCGCTGAGGAAGATCCGTCGACGCCGAGCCCCACTTTGACCCCAGCGGCGCGGAGGTCGACGACCGGAGAGATCCCCGACGCCAGAATCATGTTGCTCGACGGGCAGTGGGCGGCGCCTACCCCAGCAGCTCCCAGACGGGCCACCTCGTCCGGCTCGGGCATCACGCAGTGCGCGACCCAGGTTCGGTCGGTGCACCATCCGGTTCTTTCGAGGTATTCGGTCGGGCGACATCCGAACGTGGCGATGCTGAACTCGTCGTCTTCGGCGTTCTCGGCGAAGTGAGTGTGCAGCCGCACGTCGAGGCGCTCGGCCAGCTCGGCCGTCCGCACCATCAGGTCTTCGGTCACGGAGAAGGGCGAACACGGCGCGAGCGCGACACGTGTCATCGCACCGAACGAGCGGTCGTGATGGCGGCCGACCGCCTCCTCACAGGCGGCGAGAATCTCGTCGTCATCGGCGACCACGTCATCGGGCGGGAGCCCTCCGTCCTTCTCAGACAGCGACATCGATCCGCGCGTCGGGTGGAACCGGATGCCGAGGTCGCGCGCTGCCTCGATCTCGGCGGTGAGCAGATCGCCGGCCCCGCTCGGATGTAGGTAGAGGTGGTCCGACGACGTGGTGCACCCGGAGAGCGCGAGTTCGGCGAGGCCGACCCAGGCCGACACGTACGCCGACTCGGTGTCGAGCGCCTGCCAGAGCGGATACAGCGACTGCAGCCACCCGAAGAGTGGCTTGTCGGTCATCGCCGGGAGCGCTCGGGTGAGGTTCTGGTAGAGGTGATGATGCGTGTTGATGAGTCCCGGCGTCACCAGGCAGTCGGTCGCGTCGATCGTCTCGGTCGCCGCGGGTGCATCTCCGCTCCCGACCGCCGTGATCAGTCCGTCGTCGACAGCGACCCAGCCCCCGGTGATCTCTCGCCGCTCATCGTCCACCGTCGCCACACATCGAGCGTTCGCGACGACGAGGTCGTGGGTGTCATCCGCCATCCACCGAAACTACTCGGCGTCACGACAGCTCGACAGTGCCGATCGGTCGATGCGGGCGACCTCCGCAGCCCTCGGTCGACGAGTCCTGTCCGACAGCGCGGGAGCGACGGCCCGTCAGTCGGGGATGTCGAGGAGCTCGGGGCTGGAGGCGGTGCGCACACCGTTGCGCCGATACGCCTCGCCGAGGATCGCCGACGCGACGGCTCCAGTCATCAGAATGGCGACGGGGATCAGGATCATGACGACGATGAGGATGATCGCTCCGAGCATGTCAGCCATTGTACGGCCGGCTGATCAGACCCGCCAAGTGATCGAGCTCGGCCGGGTTGGACGTGAGCTCGCGGGCACGCTCGAACTCGACCGCAGCCTCGGTGTGCCGACCGAGGCGTTGGAGAAGTTCGCCTCGGGCTGCGTTCGCGAGGTGATAGCTGTCGAGACCGTCGATCTGGTCGAGGGCGTCGAGCCCCACGAGCGGGCCATCGGCCATCGCCAGGGCGACGGCACGGTTGAGCTGCACGACCGGCGACGGCTGGATCGCTTCGAGCTGATCGTAGAGCGCAACGATCCTCGGCCAATCGGTGTCCTCGGCAGTCCGGGCGTTCGCATGATGAGATGCGATCACGGCCTGCAGCTGGAACGGTCCGGGTTTCATCATCCCCATCGCCCGCTGAAGCGCAGCGTTGCCCGCCCCGATCTCGTCGAGGCGCCAACGGCTTCGATCCTGTTCGTGGAGCAGCACGAGACCCTCGTCGAAGCGTGCGTCGCGCCGGGCGTGTGCGAAACGCATCATCGCCAACAAGCCGAGCGGTTCGGGTTCGTCGGGCACCAGGTCGCACACGAGCTGGCAGAGGCGGATCGCCTCCTCGGCCAGGTCGACGCGCATGGCGGTGTCGTGGTCCGCGCGACTCAGGTACCCCTCGTTGAACGTGAGGTAGAGCACGCCGAGCACGGCAGGAAGGCGTTCACCGATGTCTTCGGGAAGCGACATGGGGATTCCAGCAGTCCGAATCTTGTTCTTGGCCCGCGAGATCCGCTGGCCGAGCGTCGAACTCGGGACGAGAAAGGCCGCAGCGATCTCGTCGGTCGTGAGTCCGCCCACGAGGCGCAGCGTCAATGCCACCTGCACCTCGACGCCGAGGGCGGGGTGACAGCACAAGACGAGCAGTCGTAAGCGTTCGTCTCCCGGATCATCGCCCTCGTCGTCGAGCAAGTCAGACGTCATGTCGTTCGAGGACTCGAGTTGCGATGCCTGCGATCCGGATGCCTGAGCGAGCTCGGGCGCCGAACGTTCGAGCCGGCGTTGCGCCGATGCACGGCGCCGGAGCATGTCGAGCGCGACGCGCCTGGCAACGGTGTGGAGCCAGGCCGCTGGTTCATCGGGCACTCCCCGGGCAGGCCAGGAGGTGGCAGCTCGCACGAGCGCTTCCTGAACTGCGTCGTCGGCCAGGTCGAGATCTCGAAACCTCGTCGCGAGCATCGACAACACCCGCGGCGCATCCGATCGGGCGAGGTCGATCAATCGCTGAT
>JBGCFW010000272.1:0-33838 GCA_045107155.1 Ilumatobacter sp.
GCTCGACCACCATCCGGAGAAGCTGTCAGAGGGACAACGTCGACGGGTGCAACTGGCTCGTGCGGTGATCGGCGCTCCGGTGGCTTTGGTCCTCGACGAGCCGTTGGCGAACCTCGAGGACCAGGTGCGCTTGCGATTGCGGGGCGAGATCGTCGACGTGCACGAGGACCGTGGGCTGACGTCGATGATGGCGACGGCGTCACAGGGTGATGCGATGGCGATGTGTGATCGGATCGCCGTGCTGATCGACGGGTGCTTGGAGCAGTTCGGCACACCGAACGACGTCTACGACAGGCCGGCGACGGTCGCGGTGGCCGAGTTCTTCGGAGAGCCGCCGATGAACATCATCCGGTCGCGTGTCGAGGCGAGCAGTGTCGGGCGGCGGGTGTTCGTGCTCGGGCACCCGGTGCCCATCGAGACGACCGCGATCGACGCATACGACGGCGGCGAGGTCCTCGTCGGTGTGCGCCCGGAGGACCTGGTCCCGGGCGCGCCTGCGACCGAGAGCGTCGAGGTGACGGTCATGTCGGCCGAAGGCGTCGGCTACCAGACGATGGTGCATGCCGAGTCCGGTGGCCACCCGATCGCATTCGTCACGCCGGGCCGACCACCGCGAGTGTCCACGGTGCTCGATCTCGCCGTGCCGCCACATCGGTTGCACTTCTTCGACCCCGTCACCCAAATGGCGATCCACCACCCCGGCTGACAGCGAACCGTCAGAGGAAGCAGGGAATCTCGGCGCCGCCGGGCGCGTTCAGTACGGTCCTTGATGATGACCGCTGGGAACGAACGTCGGAACCACTACCGGTTACTTCACGTCCAGCACGATGCACCGCACGCCGTGGTCAGGTCGAGCTACCGGGCGATGATGCGCGAACTGGAAGCTCATCCCGATCGGGGCGGTGATGTTTGGCACGCTGCCCTGCTCAATGAGGCGTATCGGGTGCTCTCTGATCCCGAGGAGCGGGCGCAGTACGACCTCGAACTCGGCGACACGCGGCTCGGTCGGTTGCGGTCCGATGCTGGCGTCTCGACCGACGCCGACGACGATGTCGACGACGTCGTTCATGAACCGTTCCTGCACGAGTTGGCGATCCACGCACGTATCTGTCTCTTCTGCGGTTCGCGGTGGCCGCGGCGAGCGCCGAGGACGGCGCAGTCGTGCTCCACGTGCGCGAGCCCGACCGATTTCGATCTCGTTCCGGCGAGGCCGGACGACGGTCGCCGATCGGCAGAGCGCATCGCACGTGAAGGTCGGCTGCGGTATTGGACGGAGTGGCCGAGCTCGCCGTCGGTCGGCGAACTCGTCGACCTTTCTGCCGGTGGCCTGAAGCTCTCGGCGCGAACCGAGGTGCAGGGACCCGCCGTGAAGATCGAGGGCCCGATCGTCGACGCCATCGGCCGGGTCGCCTCCTGCCGGCCGCAGGAGAACGATTGGGCGATCGGCGTCGAGTTCGTCACCGTGCAGTGGCACAAGGCCCGCGGGACGTTCGTCTCGACCCAGGCCTGACCAACCGGACCAGCCCGCGTGATCAACGACGTCGTGGCCTCCAACTCGGCGCTGCGGTTTCCGACACGCTCAGTCGAGATCCGGCAACTTACGGCCAGCGAGGCGGGCCGCTGCTTCACACAACGCGAGATAGAGCGTGCGATCGTCGTCGGTCGGCAGCGCAGCGACGTGCGCTCGAACCGTGTCCCAGTCGCCTCGGGCAGCGGGGCCGGTGAGCGAGGACCCGGCTCCTGACTCGGCGACGTTGTCGAGGGTCGTGCGCATCATCGTCCAATACGCGTCGATCGGTACGCCGACCTCACCGGCGAGTGACTCGACCTGTGCGCACAGCGCCACCAGGTGATTCGCCGCGACCGCCGCCGTTGCGTGATAGAGCGCACGACTCGACGCCGGAACGTGGATGGCTCGGCCTCCGAGGGCGTCGGCCACCTCGGCCACCAGCGCGTCGCCATCGACAGCGAACGTGCACGAGTCGAGCAGCCGACGGCTACCGGTCGTGGCATCCGGCAGCGACATCAATGGGTGGATCGACCCGACCCGCTCGTGCGGAGCGAGCACCCCGAGATCGCAGACGCCCGACACGTGTGCGACGACGGCACCCGTCGCCGGCACGGCCTGTGCGACTGCGGCAATCGCACCATCCGGAACGGTGAGGAGCACGAGATCGGCCGACCCGATGTCGACGTCGGCCAGAACATCATCGACGCCGTCGAGCAGCGAACGAGCTGCGACCATCTCGATGGCCCATCCGACCTCGCCGAGCGCTGCGTGGAACGAGCCACCCGCGCGACCCGACCCGATGACGACGCACGACCTCGACATCCACCGACCCTCTCACGAACACGGTCGGTCGTCGAACACCGACCGAGAGAACCCGTCGTCGGTGCTCCCGATGGCAGTGCGGGGTATGGGGCGATCAGTGACCCCAGTGGCAGGCGGCGCACGGCCGGTCGACGACGAAGAGGTCAGCGACGACTTCGTGACACTCGACCTGCATCAGGTCTCGGAGCATGCCGACAACGATCTCGGTGAGCGCTGCGGCCTCGACCATCTCGAGGTCGTTCGACCAGTTCGGCGACCCGAAGATCCTCCCGAAGAAGCCGGCGGGGGGCATGAACCCTCCGTCGATCAGCACCCGGGCGATCGAGTCGCCGCTCAGTCCTCGGCGACTCGACGTCGCGCTCCTGCTCACCTCCATGACGCACCGGCCGTGGCCGACCTGCATCTGGAGATACCGACCTTCCGAAGCGTGCAAGATGAGCACTCGGATCGGTCCGTCGACCAGCAGATCGACGAGATCTTGAAGTTCCTGCTGCCAGGCGGCCCAGTAGGTCGAATCGAGCGCAAGGCGCTCGAAGCTCGGCACGTTCGACTCGGCTTCGATCGTCTCGAAGAGGCACTGCCCGCACGACGCGGCGAGATCTCGTCCGGCGGCCAGAGGTGCGTCGTCGAATTGGGTCACATTCTGGTTATCGGCAAGAGATCCTCTCGTCTTGAATACATCGCCCACATCGGCAGGACTCGATGCTCAGCTCGGTTCGGCGACCGAGAATCGGCCAATCGGGCGAGTGCTAAGTTTCGACCGCATCGCCACCTGGGGTGAGCAAGTCGACCCGAAAGAGTTCGCCATGCAGATCGATCAACTCCGCTCGCTGACGCTGTTCGACGGCGTGTCTGACGAGGCACTCGCGGGTCTCGCCGAGCAGTTCATGGAACTCGAGATGGTCGGCGGGAGCAGCCTCGCCAAGCAGGACGACTTCGCGTACAAGTTCTTCGTCGTGCTCGACGGTGAAGTCGACGTGCACCGCGACTTCGAACACGTCGCCAGCCTCGGCACCGGCGAGTTCTTCGGCGAGATGGCGCTCGTGAAGGGTGAGAAGCGCAACGCTCGCGTCACGGCCAAGACCCGCTGCCGCCTCGCCTGCATGATGGGTTGGGACTTCAAGACGATGACCGAAGAACACCCCACCATCGCAGCGCACATCGACGCGGTGGTCGACGCTCGCGACAGCTGACCGTTCGAGGTTCGCACCGGCACGCGACGCTCACGTTCGAAACATCCGACCAGCTGCCGCAGTGATGAACCCAGCTGACACGCCGATGGCGATCACGGTGGCGACGTGCTGAACGAGTGACCGCCCCCGCATCGGCTCGTCGCCGTCACGCAGGATCGCCCCGCTCGCATCGCGACTCAGGATCGCTCCAGCCGAACCGATCGACAGCAACGAGCCTGCCGAGCCGATCGACAGGATCGACCCGGCCGAGCTGATCGATGCGATCGACCCGACGGACCCGATCGACATCAGCGAGCCCACGGACGACACCGAGTCGATCGACCCCACCGATGCGACGGACCGACGGCTTCGAAACGACATCTTTCGAGTGTCGCATCGCACGAGCTCGAAGGCGAGCGCTCATCGATCGCGTCGCCCGTGCACCAGGCGCGGCGAGGCGTTGGGCCGATCAGCGAACGCCGTCGACACCGGCAAGTTCAGCGATGCGATCCCAGAGTCGTTCGCGCCGGTCAGCCGTGTCGGCCCACTTCGTGTTCGGCAACTTGTGGATCGACCGCGCGACGCGATCGAGCCAGAACTCACCGTTCGTGTCGAGCGGTGTGTCGTCCGAAGCGAGCCAGACGAGCGTGTCGGCACCTTGGTGGGCCGTGCGCAGGAACGGGCCCATCACTCTGGCGAACGTGGGCAGGCCTTCGTCAACGCCGGGGGTGGCGGCCCAGCCCGGGTGCAGCGCATGGAACCTCACGCCCCGGTCCCCCACACGCTCGGCCCACATCTCGTTCAGTGTCACCTGTGCGCGCTTCGCTCTGGCGTACTGCTCGGTGCCGTTGTACTCGCCGGGCTCCATCTCGAGCCCGCCCACCTTGAGGCCCGTGGCGTACATCCCTCCCGACGACATCGTCAGCACCCGCGCCGGCGCCGACGCAGCGAGCCGATCGATCAGCAGCGACGTCAGCAGGAACGGACCGACCACCTGGCTAGCCACTGTCGCCTCGATGCCGGCAGGGTTCAGACGGCGGACCGGGTCGAGGAGCCCCGCGTTGTGGATCAGTACGTCGAGCCGGTCGTGATCGGTCAACACTCGGTCGGCGAGCGCTCGGACCTGTTCGAGGTCGCCCATGTCGGCGGGCACCTGCGTGATCGAGTGGTTGCCGGTTGCTGTCGTCAGCTCGGAGACGGCACGCTCGTTGCGCTCGCTCGTTCGGCCGACCAGTACGAGTGTGGCGCCACATCGAGCGAGCCGATCGGCGGCCGCGTACCCGAGACCGGAGGTCGCGCCGGTGAGCAGAATGACGCGTCCGGTGAGGTCGTACGCATCGAGCGGCGTCCAGTCACCGAGTCGGCGGCGAGCCTCGAAGCCGAGGCGCGTGAAGCTCGTGACGACCGGCGCTTCGATCAGCGCGTCGGCGATACCGCGACCGATCATGCCGGTGCCGGCACGGGCTCGTCGACGCGCTCGCCACCGAGCGCCTCGATCATCCCGGCGGCCGCACGATCCCCGATCACGCCGAACGTGATCGCGAGGAACGGATCGGACAGGCCGAGGAGGCCTTTCAGCCTGAGCTCGGCGTCGTAGGTCATGATCGACCCCTCTCCGTCGGGAACGACCGTGATCGTGTCCTCGGACGTGAACAGCAGGTTCTCGGCGAACGCCGTCATGGTGGTGGCTTCATCGTCGTAGGAGATGGTGTCGTAGCGCAACGTCATCGTGCCGGCGGGCAGTTTGACGCGGACGTCGAACGCACTCCCGAGACCAGGGCCGTCGCCTTCGAGCTGTGTCACCTCGCCCACGCCTGGATCCCACACGGCGAAGTTGCGAAGGTCAGCCATGAAAGCAAACGCTTCGGCGGGAGGCATCGGCGTGCGGACGTGGACGATGTAGCGAGCCATGGGTCGAGAGCGTTGGTCGATGGCGAGCGTTCCAAACCACAACCACTCGCGGCCTCGTCGACATCGCGTGTCCGCGACGACGAGCGATCTACCTTTCAGGCGTGCCGATCGACAGCCGGGTCCTCGACATCGACCGCCGCCCGGCCACGCGCCTCGCCAACTACGTCGTCAAGGCAGCTCTCGTCGCAAGCTTCGCCATCGCGGTCGGACTGGAGCCCGACACGGTCGAGGGCAAGGCGATGGGCTTCCGGGCGCCGCTCTTCCTCGCTCCCGCGATTCTCGTCCCGATCATCGCTCGCCTGCGCAGGTGGGATCCGTACCCGCACACCGCCGACGCTCTCCTCGCTGCGCCGTTCCTGATCGACACGCTCGGCAACCTGCTCGGCGTGTACGACGAGTACCCGCGCACCGACGACGTCCTCCACGCGGTCAACTGGATCCTGCTCGTCGGCGCGTTCCACGCGTTCAGGTTCCGCAACATCGGTGATCGACGCGACGCCGTCCTGCTCGGCTTCGGTTTCGGCGCGATCACGATCGTGTGGTGGGAGATCCTCGAGTGGGCCGTGTCCGAGGATGGCTTCGGCGGCGCCGGCGGCCTCGCCCTCACCTACGAGGACACCGTCGGCGACCTCTTCCTGTCATCGACAGGTGGGTTGATCGGATCGGTCCTCGCCGTCGCGCTCCTCGGCCCGAGACACCTCCAACGTTCGACCGTTGGCCACAGGCCACACGCGGGAGGCGACTGAGCGAGGGAGCGATCCGACCGACGCGTCGAAGCCGGCCGAGCCGCGACATCGCGACCCAGCCGGCTCCTCGTTGTGCCAACCCGTTCAGTCGAGCGGCGCCGGCGGTGGGCCGAGCACCTCGATGCCGTACTCGGCACACACCCGAGCGACGTGACCGGGGTCGATCTCGACCGGAGCTGGCAACGTCGCCGGGTCGGTCGGCACACCCAGCGCCCGCACGAACGCATCGAACGTGGGATGGCCGTTCGCTCCGCTGGTCACGGTGAGGAATCGGGCCTCGTCGCTCAGCACCTGGAAGACGTGTGGGATCCCGTGCGGCAGCGACACGACGGCTCCGCCGGTGACCACCTGTGACTCATCGCCCATGTCGAGGCGCATCTCACCATCGATCAGGTACATGATCTCGTCTTCGAGGCGATGCATGTGCAGCGGCGGGCCGAAGCCGCGCGGAGCGGTGAACTCGACGACGCTCATCTGCGACTCCGACTCGCCCGCCGAGACTTTGACGGATGCGAGGTGATTGAGGAAGAAGCGGTGGTCGCCGGCGCCGGGTGCGACGGCGGCGAGATCGGTCATCGCCGGGTTGGCGGCGGTGCGGTCGGTGGTGGTGGTGATGTCGGTGACTGTCATGGCCGACACCGTGACGGAGCACCCTTCGGAAATCGTTTCGATGGACGTCGGTCGTGTCGGGGTCAGCCGGCGACGATGTCGTCGTAGTCGGCGGCGCGAACCGCGAGCTCGTCCATCTTGGCGACGTACGCCTCGTGTGCCGCTCGGGCTTCGCCGAGCCGTCCTGCTCGATGCAGAACCGTGACCAGCGCGCGGTGTCCCGGCTCGTCGTACCCGTCGGCGGCGACGACACGGCGAAGCGTCTGCTCGGCGCGCTCCAGGTCACCGCTCGCCTGTGCTGCCGCTGCAACCTGGTGCGCCGCGCCAACGAACCGCGACCGCGCTGCGTCACGCACGCCCGAGGCCCAGTCTTCGTAGCGCTCGTCGGGGAGGAACTCGCCGACGTAGCCCGCGACGATCGCGTCGACGTCGTCAAGATCAGACCAGTGCGCCAGGTCGACGTGGATCGCATCGACGTCGAGGCGCACCGTCGAGCGATCGGCGATCACGGCACCGTGCAGAACACGCCGCACCGCCGAGAGCTGCACCGACAGCCGGGCGCTCAGTCGATCCGACAGCTCGTCGGGCCAGAGGATTTCGATCAGCTCATCGCGCGTGACCGGCCAGCCCTGCGCCGCCACGAGCCTCTTGAGCAGCGTGCGGGCCCGTTTGGACCCCCACTCGGAGGTGGGTACGGACGCGCCGTCGACCAAAACGTCGAACGCACCGAGCGTCCGCACCTCCACCTCATGCGGGACGATCGCCGGTCGATCACGCACCATTCCGGTCGTGAACCGCTCGATCTCGTCACCGATCGGATCGATGTCGCCGGCGAACGTGAAGTGGTCCTTTCCGGGGAGTTCGACGAGCCGGACATCGGCACCGTGATCGAGCAGCATCTGACAGGTCTCCCGGGCCCGTTCGACCGGGACCGAGATGTCGTCGGTTCGATGCAGGATCAGCACGGGACAACGAACCTGGGCGAGCGCCTCGCGGGCATCCATCTCGATGTTCAGATCGAACAGACTTCCGAGAGCGTCGCGATTCGCTGCCTGACGTTCGTAGCTGGGCCACCATGCGACGAACTCCTCGTCGGCGAGCAGCGACGGTGCGAACACCTCGAGCGTCATCGAATCCGGCGTGCCCCAGCTCGAGACGAAACGCTGCCGCATCTCGCTCGGCTCGTAGTCCGGTGCGTTGCGTGCGGCGCGGTCAGCATCGGACACGAGCGTTGCGCCGGTGCCTTCGAGGATCAGCCCGTCGACACGCTCGGGGTAGGTCGCGGCGAACATGATCGCCATCGGGCCGCCCTCGGACAGTCCGTGAAGATAGGCGTGCTCGACACCGGCGTCGTCCATCACCGCGGCGAGTTCGTCGACGCGTTCGTCGATGCCGGGGATGTCGAGGCTGCGGTCGGACATGCCCGTGCCGCGCTTGTCGAACGCGACCTGACGACTGAAGGTGGCATACCGCTCGAACATCCGCCGGATCACGGGTGAGTTCCACGCGAGTTCGACGTTCGCCGCCATCGGTGGAACCGCGCAGATCGTGACGGGGCCGTCGCCATAGACCATGTATCCGATGGTCGAGCCGTTCGCGCGTGCGAACCGGATCTCGGGAGTGACCACCACGACGCCGAGTACAGCACACTGCCGTTCTCGCGCGACAGGTCGATCGGGTCAGTCCCCCCGGTCGCGTCGGCCGACCGGCGCGCCTTCCTCCTGGTCAGACACTGCGGGCAACTCTGAGGTACCCCTTCGCCAAGATGACGCACATGACTCCGGCGGGCATCGGCGAGCGTGCAGCACGTGTCCTCGCACTGCGCGTTCGGCCCTCGGCCACCGCCGCTGAGATCGCGTCGGCCCTGATTGACGTGCGTGCTGTGCGGGCCTGGGCCGATGCACAGGAGTCGGGGCTCGTCGCGCAGCTGTCGGCGGTCACGCCGTTCCCCGAGAACATCATCGCCGATGCGAATCGGTGCTCGCTCGGAGCGGCGTCGATGACGAAGGAACGCTCGGACACCTTGTCGGTCACGCCGTCGCTGGCGTCGGCGCTGAGCGACGGCGTGATCACCGCTGGCCATGTCGATGCGGTCACCCGCGCGTCGAAGAAGTTGGACGACGAGGCGCAGCGCTCGGAGTTCATCGAGCGGGCTGACTCGATGATGTCAGCCGCGGTCGGCGAGACGATCGACGAGTTCGGTAAGCGCCTGGATCGAGAGATCAACCGCATGCGGACCGATGACGGCGAGGATCGTCTGACCCGCCAGCGACGCGACGTGCGAGTCCGGACCTGGACCGACGGTGAGGGGATGTGGAACCTTCGGGGCCGCTTCGATCCGGTCTCTGCCATCTCGCTGCACGCAGCGCTCACCTCGCGCGTCGATGCGATGTTCTCCGCCGAGACCCCCGAACTGTGCCCGACGGACCCGCGTGAGAAGAACGGTTTCCTCGCGGCGCATGCGCTCGCCCGCCTGATGACGAACGCAGGCGAGGTGCTCGAGGAGTCCGCAGCGACTGGCCTCCCAGGCACGCAACAAACGCTCGACGAGTCGCACAGGTCGAGTGGCCGGCGCCGGCGTGGAGCGGCGCATGCGCACTCGCCGTCGCCCAGCCCGACGGGTACGTTTGCCGCACGCACGATGCTCACCGGCCTCGCGGGAGATCCGGCCGCCCTCGATGCGGCACCGCATCGAGGCGCTGGCTCGGCTCGGCGTCCGGAGTACCTGGCCGTCATCGATGCCGACACTTCCGAGCCCGGAGCGCCCCACGTCGAGTACGCGATTCCTGTGGAACTCCCCGAGCGGGTGATCGGCGAGCTCGCAGCTCGGGCCGAGGTCGTCGGCGTCGTCGTGCGCAACGGCGTCGTCCTGCATGCGCCGGGCCGGATCGATCTCGGCCGAACCACGCGCCTCGCGAATCGGGCGCAGCGTCGTGCGCTGCGGGCGTTGTATCGCAGCTGTGCCATTCCCGGGTGCTCGGTGGAATTCGACCGGTGCAAGGTGCACCACGTCGTCTGGTGGCGGAACGGCGGAGCGACGGATCTCGCGAACTTGTTGCCGGTGTGTTCGCACCATCACAGCAAGATCCATGACGCTGGGTGGGCGGTCACCCTTGGCCCGAAGCGTGAGCTCACCCTCCGATTGCCAGATGGCCAGGTTCGGTGTGCCGGGCCGCCGAGTCGAAGATCCGCCGCCTGACCCGAAAGGGTCGGGTCCTCCCGAGTGATGTGGCGACCGAAGGTTCGATGATCACCGTGGCCCCAGTCGCGATCACGGAGCGGACGTTCGACGGGCAAGGAACGACCAAAGAAAGCTCAGCCGCGCCGGGTCGGGTCGCGCCGGGTCGGGTCGGGTCGTCGTGGCGCAACTCTTCGCGGTGTGACTCGTGGCGGCGCAACCCGTGACGGTCCACTCTTCGCGGCGTAGCTCTTCGCGGCTTGACCCGTGACCGCGCGACCCGTGGCGGCGTGACTCGTCGCATTGTTGCGTGCTCCGACGCGCTGCGACTCGCAGTCACGTCGGTACGGATGCTGCGCTACGCGACGTCCATCGACTGGAGACGGGCCGACGCCAGGGCAATCGCAGCGACCGTGACCACGAGTGGAACGACGATGCCGACCGCGAGGGAGAGATCGCCGAGATCGAGATCGACGCCGGTCTGGCTCGTGATGATCGACCGGGTGTAACCACGCATGGCGATGCGCGCAGCGAAGCTGCCGAAGCCTGCGACCAGGCCCTCCCAGAGGAGCACATAGGCGAGGCCCCACACGATGGCGTTCTTCACGAGCAATCCAGCGAGCACGAACAACGCCGAGTACACCAGCGTGCCGATCACCGCGGCGAGCACCGTCGCACCGATCAATGCGCTCCCGGCGTCCACCAACACCGCCGACACGATCAACGGGATCAGCGACAGCGGCATGCTCACCGTCACTGCGGCTGCCCAGGCACCGACAACCACCGGCCACCGATCCATGGGCCGCAACCACAGGTAGACCAACGTCGAATCCTCCCTCATGTCGCCCAGTGACGCCGCAGCGAACACGAGCGCAACGATCGGGACGAGCGCAGTGAATCCCAGATCGGAGATCACTCGGACACCGTCCTCGAGCGAATCGCCACCGGAGTCATTGGCACCCACCGCCGCGGACACGATCACCACCACGACACCGACCAACGCAAGCGCCAGCAACCGACCGCGAGTGACCAGCTGACGCATCACGAGGCGATACGTGATCGAGATCGCCCGACTCGTCGCCACCGCACCGTCGTTCATGACAACTCCACTCGTCGCTGCTCCACTCATCGCTGCCCTCCTCATCGCCGCTCTACGAGGTAACGGAACACGGACTCGAGGTCGTCGTCGAGTGGCTCGACTTCACGCAGCCGGACCCCGAGGTCCTGCGCCGTTGCGGCAATCGCTCGACCGAACCGGTCGACATCGTTCGTGTCGATGACCAGCTCCTCGTTCCGCACCGACACACCGTCGATCAGGCCACGGTCGACCAGTGCGGCGGCCAACTCGCGTGCCCGATCCGCGGCGACACGCACACGATGCGGGCGATCGTCCATGAGTTCACGCAACGCCCGATAGTCGCCCGACGCGCCGAGGCGGCCCTGAGCGATCACGAGCACGTTCGACCCGAGCCGAGCCACCTCGTCGAGTACGTGACTCGACACGAGCACGCACTTCCCGGCCTCACCCAACTCGTGGAAGAACGCGATCATCCGATTGCGCTGCACCGGGTCGAGACCCGTGAGGGGTTCGTCGAGGATCAACACGTCGGGGTCGTGGACGAGCGCGGCAGCGAGTTTCACGCGTTGACGCATCCCCTTCGAGAACGATCCGACCGGCTTGGGATCATCCGACGGGAGCGCCACCTGATCGAGCGCGGCACGAGCCGCAGCGGTGTGGTCGCTCACCCCGAGGGTCTGGGCTGCGATCTCCACGAACTCCAACGCCGACACGCGATCGAACAGACCATCCTGTTGCGGTGCGAGCCCGATCCGGCCGCGCACGTCACGATCGCGTCGAGCGTCACGCCCGAGAACACGGACCTCACCTCGGGTCGGCGCGGTGAGTCCGCACATCACGCGGAACAGCGTCGACTTGCCGGCTCCGTTCGGACCGAGGAGAGCGGTCACACCCGCGCCGACGCGGAAGGACACGTCGGACACGGCGACGACATCGCCGAACGACTTGGTCACTCCGGCCACTTCCACCATGGCCGGCGGCAACGGCGCCGGTGGGGCGAGCGGCGCCGAGACCGGCGGTGGCGGCGACAACCGAACTGCGTCGGGGCCCGGAGGCGGCGGACCCTCCGACGGCACGGCCGCGACTCCGGACGTGTCAGGACCACGCTGATCGGCGTCGTGCGGGCTCGAACCGCTCCCTTGCGGCGTCGGCGGCGACCACTCCGACATCAGACCGCCGCCAGCTTCCGATAGCGAGCAATGATCGTGCCGACCCCAGCGGAGGTCCACCCGATGCATGCAGCGGCGACCTGCCACGTCGGCACGTCGTCGTACTCGAACGTTCGGTCACCGAACACTCGGGGTGGGATCTCGAAGCCGAGGCCCAGCGGATCGAGCAGGCGGATCGCCTGCGAGACATCGGCGGACTCGACGAGCACGTTCACGGCGATGGACGCACCGAGCAAGACGAAGACCACGGCGATGCTGGCGAACGCTCGTCGGTCCGTCAGGCTCGCGGCGCCCAGCCCCACCGCGCTGTAGACGATGCAGATCGCAATGCCCGCGAGAACGATCCGACCCATCACGCCGAACCATCCACCGACGCCGTCGGGTCCCTGACTCTGGAACGTGTATCCGAGCAGCCAGAGCACCGGTGGTGCGACCACCACGAGTGCCATCGTGCTGAGCACGGCGATCGCCTTCGCCGCCAAGTAGCTCGGCTTGGTGAGCGGCGTCGACAGATACAGCGAGAACATCTTGTCGCGCCGATCGCGAACGATCGCCTCTGGGGCGATCATCGACGTGAACAGCAGGGTCGCGATGAAGGCGAAGCCGAAGAACTCCCAGTAGTCGGGGCGAATCGTGTCGTCGAGGAGATCGCCGAACAGTGCGGCGATACCGAGAAAGACGAGCGCCGGCATGAACGACACCAGCACGACGATCACCGGGAAGATCTTGTGCCGCGCCGGTCGCCCGAGCCCGAGGATGCTCCGCGTGGTGTGCCACGCGACCGAGCGGACCGCGCCGCGTACGCCCGACCGCTCGCCGTCGAAGCGGCGGTACCCGCGGTCGAGGATCCGAGCAGCGCCGTCTCCCGGCTCGTCGGCCACATGTCCGCCGTTGGCTGGAACTCCGCTGAGCGGTGCCTCGCTCATGACGCGCTCCGTTGGAAGATGTCTTCCAGGCGACGGCGACGACGGACGATTCGACCGACTCGAGCGTCAGCAGCGACCACCGCATCGCGTACTGCGTCCGCGATGAAGTCCACATCGGGTCCGATCACTTCGATGCGAGTCCCGGCGACCTCGTGGGACACATCGAGCCCGACGCTTCGCAGAGCGTCGACCACCTGCCGGGTCGCGCCCGGGCGGTCGGCGACGTCGACGAGTTCGACGACCACGCCGGCATCGTCGCCAACGAGCGACCGCAGCGGCCCCTGCGCGACGAGGCGCCCGGCGTCGAGCGCCACGACGTTGTCACAGATCCGTTCGACCTCTTCGAGCAGGTGCGACGAAAGCAACACGTCGATCTGGTACTCCGCGCTGATCTGGCGAATCAGCGCCAGCATCTCGTCACGTTGCACCGGGTCGAGGCCGTCTGTCGGCTCGTCGAGCAGGACCAGCCGCGGATCGGCGGCGATCGCCTGCGCGAGCTTCACGCGCTGGCGTTGTCCCGTCGACATCGTCCCGAGCGCACGGAATCGCTCCTCGCCGAGTCCGACCAACCAGAGTGCGTCACTCGCACGACCGCGAGCTTCCGCCGACGGCATCCCGCGGACCTCTGCGAGGTGCTTCACGAAATCGGACGCGGGCATCTCGTCCGGGAGGATGTGATGTTCCGGTCCGTAACCGAGCAGCGTGCGCAACTCGGCGCCGTCGCGGCGCGGATCGAGCCCGAGAACCGTGACGCCGCCCGCGGTGGCCGGACGCAGCCCGAGGACGATGCTCATGAACGTCGTCTTGCCCGCGCCGTTCGCGCCCACGAGGCCGGTGATGCCGTGGGGGACATCGACATCGAGGCCATCGAGGGCGCGGTGGTCACCGAATTGCACGGTGAGCTCTCGTGCGGCGATCACGGACACGGTCTCACCATGGCAGAGGTGTGGTGTCTTCGACGTCCACCTCACGGCGATTCCTTCTCGACCTTTGGGATGATGCGCCCCCGGCCGATCGTCCGCTCACGGTCCGCAGGCGCTGGGTCGGTAGGTTCGGCGCGGTGTCGGACAGCCCGCAGCAAGATCCGTCGTCGCCCGCTCGAACAGCGACCGACGGGGTCCCAGCGTTCGACGACGCCACGACCACCGCGCCATTCCCACTGCAGTCGTTTCTGGGCATGCAACTGTCAGGAACGGCGCCCGGGTCGGGCACCGCACAGCTGACCCTCGGTGCCGCGCACGCGAACCCGAACGGCGTCGCCCACGGAGCCGTGCTGTTCGCCCTCGTCGATACCGCGATGGGCAAGGCAACGATGAGCGTCATCGACGACGGGTTGTATTGCGCGAGCGTCGAGCTGTCGCTCCGCTTCATCCGACCGGCCGCCGAGGGCCAGCTCACCGCCGAGGCGACCGTCGTGAAACGCGGCCGCAGCATCGTGCACCTCGACGCTCGTGTCCACGACGGCGACGACCGACTCATCGCCACCAGCTCCGGCACCTTCGCGATCCTCGGCGGCTGAACGCGTCGACCGAGGCGCGCCTCGTCAGCCATCACATCGGTGCCGACAGGTGACCTCGCTGCGCTGCGAACGGGTCACGGCGGATCTCGGTTGCCGGTCGCAGGTCACAGCCATATCGAACGATCGCGACGAGCGTTCCACGCCTGATACTGCGATGCTCTCACACCCGAACGTCACACGTTCGTAATATTCAGCTCGTCCGGCACTCGCCGTGGTCCTTCTGCAACCAGGGCCGGTGCCTCACTCGACGGAGGTCGTCGTGTTCTCCTGGTTCATCGCAGCGTCCGAGACGCTGCTCCTCATTCCGCTCGCCGTGATCGCATCGTGGTCGGCACGACGCGGCATCCGGGCGTGTACCCGACAGGCGGTGCTCCGGGCACAGCGCGCCGAACGCAGCTCGTGGCGCGTGCGACTCGACCGGCTCGGCGACGAGGGCCAGTCGGATGCTCGCAAGCGTCAACGCGCCGATGCCGTCGCCCGCGTGATCGGCCACGTCGTCACGGCCGTGATCGTCGCAGTGGCCGCCATCATCGGACTGAACCTGCTGGGAGTCGACGCCGTGTTCGCCATCTCGAGCGCCGGCTTCATCGGCTTCGCGATCGCACTCAGCGCCCAGGACTTCGTGAAGGACTTCCTCGCCGGGATCCGCGTGCTGCTCGAAGACCGCTACGCGGTCGGCGACGTGGTGACGCTGTCCGTCGCCGGGACCGACGTGCGCGGCACGGTCGACCTGATCGGCACCGCGTCCGTTCGCGTTCGCACCGCGGGCGGCGCGACCTGGCACGCCGGGCACCACGTGATCGAATCGGTCACCAACGAGTCGCAGCTGCCAGCCGTCACGGGAATCGACGTTCCGATCGCCGAGTGGAGCCAGGCCGATGCCGAGGCCGCACCGGGCCGACTCGCTGACGCGTCGAACGACGTCGGGCTGACCGGTGTGGTGTTCGTGCGAGACATCGAGACCCACGCGTCCGACGGAGCCCGAAGCACAGCAGCCCGCGGCGCGACATCCACCTCGGCGACGAACACCATTCCGCAACGCCACGAACGCTCGACACCGCAGCACGCTCACGCAGCATCGACCATTGCAGGTCCGACGCACGCCGACTCCACCGCGGCCCGACATCCGAACACGAGCGAGCCTCAACCCCGCGCCCACACGCAGCCAGCCGACGGCACCATTGCCTCGCTTGCCATCGACCCCGATGAGCACAGCGAGACCGATCGCGACACCGGTCGCGACGGCGACGACACGAGTGGCACGCTGACGGTCGAAGTCAGATCGAATCGACCGCTCAGCGACTCCCAAGCTCAGCTGGTTCGCGAACGCCTACTCGGCCACTGAGGGCGCTCGGCAGAATCCGCAGACCGAAGTCGACCGCACCGATCGCTGCCGTCAACTCGTTGCGGTGCGCACGTCGATGTCGAGGCTGACCGCCTCAGCGAAGAGGCGCTCGACTCGCGACACGACGTCGCTGCGATCCGGTGTCTTGGCCAGCTTGTACAACCCCCACGCAACGCTGAGCAGGTCGACGTCTCGGTCGGACGGGATTCGCCGGTCCGTCGGCGCGAGGTTGCTGCGCTGTGCGTCGACGACTCGGCGCTGAAGCTCGGCGCCGTGGTAATAGCGGAGGCAGGCGTGATCCCACGCGGCGACACCGGCAAAGGCATCGCCGAAGTCGAGCAACCCGGCGAGGCCGCCATCATCGTCGACGAGCACATGCTGCGGATGCAGATCGGTGTGCACGACCGTGAGCGAACCACGAGCCGCCCGTTCGAGATCGTCGCGAAGCAGAGCGAGCTGAGCGGGGGCCGCTGGCCAGACCGTGGAGACGGGGTGGTCGTCGAGGCTGGTGCCATCGAACGGCCAGATCCGCGCGAGATGGAACCGCCGGATCACGTCCGCCTCGACACTCAGGTCGGGCGGCATCGAATGGACGGCGTCGAGAGCCTGAGCGAACTGTTCGATCAGTCGAGCGCCCCAATCATGTGGCTCGACCTGACGGCCCACGATCCGTGATGCGATCGAGCACTCGATGCCCTCGACGTTCACGACGATCGGCACCGAAACGGGCACGCCCCGCTCGGCCAAGGATGCGAGAAGCGCCGCCTCACGCGTGTACTCGGGCATCGGTCGCCGGCCGTCCCCCAGGGGCACCCGAACCACGAACTCGGCGCCGCCAACCGCAGCCGACCACGCGACAGAACTCATACCAGCCGCCAGCACCACGGGGTCGCCGGACATCTCGCCACGGCGCGTGCCGAATACGGCGAACGCGGCACGCGCCACCTGTTCGGTCGCCGCGACGTTCTCCTGTCGACGTTCGGAACTCACCGGTCGACCGACTCCGAACCGAGCGAGCGACATCCGCTCCGCGGTGTGTGATCCGGAGCATCGTCGTCGAAGGACCGCCTCATCGTGGCCACACTTCCAGACGAGCCTTCTCGCCGGGTGCCCGGTTGACGCGTTCGCGTCCGTGAGCGGGTCCGACGCCACCTCCAACCGCTCGGGAACCTCGACCGGGTCGCACCGGCGAGAACCACCGTGGAACACTCGCGAGAGGGCAACGAAGGAGAGGGGTCTTCGATGAACCAGTCCGATTCGAGCAACGGCACGGGGGTGTCCGACGCGACCGATGTCGACGTCGTCGTCGTGGGTGCCGGCATGGCCGGGCTCTACCTGATGCACCGATTTCGTGAGAAGGGCATCTCGGCGCGTGCCTTCGAGACCGGGAGCGACGTCGGTGGTACCTGGTACTGGAACCGATACCCGGGTGCGCGGTGCGACATCCAGTCGCTCGACTACCAGTACACCTTCGACGCCGACCTGGCGACGGAGTGGACCTGGTCGGAGCGTTACGCCACCCAACCCGAGATCCTGGCCTACCTCCAGTTCGTCGCCGACAAGCACGACCTGCGACGCGACATCACGTTCGATACTCGGATCGACGGCGCAACGTGGAACGACGACTCCTCGACATGGTCGATCCGCACCGACGGTGGTGAAGTCGTCAACGCTCGCCACTACGTCATGGCCACCGGCTGCCTGTCGGCGCCGAAACACCCGGACAGCGACGGCGCCGACACCTTCGAGGGCAACGTCTACTTCACGAGCCGGTGGCCACACGAGGGCGTCGACTTCACCGGACGACGCGTCGGCGTGATCGGCACGGGGTCGTCGGGCATCCAGTCGATCCCGCTCATCGCGAAGGAAGCGGCCGCGCTCACGGTGTTCCAGCGAACACCGAACTTCTCGATCCCCGCACGCAACGGCGCCCCGTTCCCCGACGACGTTGCCGCGGTCGATGCCGACCCCGATGCGTACCGCCAGGAGGCACGCCTCTCGAGCATCGGCGTCCCGAATCCGATCGCCGAAGAGAGCGCGCTCGACGTCGATGACGACGAGCGGCAACGTCGCTACGAAGCCGCGTGGCAGCGCGGCACGATCCTCGATCTCACCGGCGCGTTCAACGACACGCTCATCAACCCGGTGTCGAACGAGCACGCATCGGAGTTCGTCCGGTCGAAGATCCGCGCCACGGTCGACGACCCCGACGCGGCGGAACTGCTGTGCCCGACGACGTTCCCGATCGCCACCAAGCGGCTGTGCCTCGACAGCGGCTACTACGAGACGTTCAACGAGGAGCACGTGTCGCTCGTCGATCTGCGACGCAACCCGATCGAAGCGATCTCCGCGACTGGCATCGACACGGCCGAGCGATTTTTCGAGTTCGACGACATCGTCTTCGCGACCGGCTTCGACGCGATGACCGGTGCAATCGTGGCGGTCGACATCGCCGGGCGTGACGGCGTACAGCTCGCCGACCGATGGGCCGACGGCCCCCTCACCTACCTCGGTCTGATGACGGTGGGCTTCCCGAACCTGTTCATGATCACCGGTCCGCAGAGCCCGTCGGTGCTGTCGAACATGGCGGTATCGATCGAGCAACACGTCGAGTGGGTGACCGACACGATCGAGGCACTGCGCGACGACGGACTCGACGTCATCGAACCGACGCTGGCCGCCGAGCAGGGGTGGGTCCAACACTCGCTCGACTTCAGCGACATCACCCTCTTCCCGCAGGCCGACTCCTGGTACGTGGGCGCCAACGTGCCGGGCAAGGCCCGCGTCGTGATGCCCTACGTCGGCGGCGTCGGGCGGTACCGCGAGACCTGCGACCAGGTCGTCGATGGTGGCTATCTCGGCTTCCGACGTGCCGCGGCGAACGGGTCCGACGAACGCGTCGACGAGACCATCGTGTGTCGCCTGCAACCCGACTGCACGATCATGCTCGAGACCATGGCCGAGATGGGCGTACCGCCGATCGACTCGCTGCCGGTGCCCGACGCGCGGGCGCTGATGGATGCGATGGGTGCGGGTTCACCCGCTGGACCCGACGTCGGTGAGGTGGTCGACGGCATGCTGCCCGGCGCCGGCGGGGATCTCTCGTATCGACTCTTCCGACCCGAGTCGCCGGGGCCCCACCCGATCGTCGCCTACTTCCACGGCGGTGGCTGGGTCCTCGGACACGCCACGTCGGACGAGGCGTTCTGTCGCGAGCTCACGGCACTGACCGACGCGATCGTTGTCTCGGTCGACTACCGCCACGCTCCCGAGGCGCGCTTTCCCGCTGCGATCGACGACGCGATCGCAGCGACCGCCTGGCTCGCGGCCAACGCTTCGGAACTCGGCGGCATCCCCGGGCAACTCGTGGTCGCCGGGTGGAGCGCCGGAGCGAACCTGGCCGCAGTCGTCGCACAGGACGCCCGCTCCGACGGACCTGCGATCGCCGGTCAGCTGCTGATCACCCCGGTCACCGACGGCGGCGCCCGCAGCGCGTCGTACGACGAGAACGCCGATGGCTACGTGCTGACTCGTGCGTTGATGGACTGGTTCTGGGATCACTACGCGGACCGGGACGACCGGGCCGATCCGAAAGCGTCACCGCTTCGTGCCGAGAACCTCGCCGGTCTGCCGCCAGCAGTGGTGGTCACTGCCGAGTTCGATCCCCTGCGCGACGAAGGTGATGCATATGCCGCGGCGATGGCCGATGCCGGTGTCGAGGTGGCACACATCCGGGGCCGCGGCCAGATTCACACGTCGATCACGGCCACCAACGCGATCATCTCGTCGGGTTCGATTCGCGCCGACATCGCGGCTGGAGTGCGGGAGTTCTTCTCCGAGATCGCCCGAGTCTGAGGCGGTCGCGTGTTCGACGAGGAGCTGCACACGAAGGGCCGCCGCCCGACGCGCCCGAGTCCGTGAGATCGTCACCCGTTGCGGGGCGGTGCTCGGATCTCAGGGCTCGAGTTGGCCGAAACCAGTCGAGCCGTCGAATCCCTGTTGGACGTCTCACGGACCAATTCGATCGTCGCGCCGCGAGCGACAAAGGTCAACCGATTCCGCGCAGGGTCACGCGCTTGGAACGCGTCCGTGATGCGGGTCGGCGGGCCGGGCGTGCGCCACGTCGAGCAACTACGACCACGTTGTGCAGGGTCGACGCGAGCGAGACCAGCCAACGGTTCGGGCTGCGAGCCGATGTCGATCTCGCAGAACTGACACACTCGACGCATGAAGAAGTTGCCCCGCGACGACCGTCGAGCGAAGTACATCGCCACCGAGACCGAGGTCGACGCCAGCGAACTCGCCGATCACCTTGCCGGGCGACACCACTGGGTGCTCACCACGACGCGCCGCGACGGGCGACCGCAGATGAGCCTCGTGTCGGGTGGAATGCTCGGCGATGGCCGTCTTGCGATCGCGACCTACCCGATGCGCGCCAAGGCCGCAAACGTTCGACGCAGTCCGCAGGCGTCGATCCTCGCGATGGGCGAGTCGTTCAACGACGCGTGGATCCAGGTGGACGGCGATGCTCGGGTCCTCGACGCCGATCCGGCATCGCCCGATTCCGAGGCCGCACTCGACGCCTTCGTCGCCTACTACCGAGCGATCTCCGGCGAGCATCCCGACTGGGACGAGTATCGCCAGGCGATGATCGACCAGGGCAAGTCGATGCTGGTGATCACACCGACGCGGTGGGGGCCACTCAGCACCGGAGGATTCCCACCCGAGCTGTTCGACGACTGACCCTCAGGCCATCTCGGCGGCTCTGGCGCGGGCATCGTCGATCGATGCTCGGTTCGCCAGCAGCGCACGCATCGGCATGACCCATTTGGGAGCATTCACGCCGAGCGCGCCCCGCAGACGCCCCGTCGACGGATCGGAATACAGCGCGAGCCACCGGGGCTTCGCACCGTCCTCGGCGCCCGCGTCGAGCACGGTCGACCCCAGAGCGACCTCGACGTCGTCGTCGGCAGTGGCCCGGCCCACGAACTGCACGCGGTGCTCGAGCTGGTCGCTCCAGAAGAACGGCACCGGCGCATACGACTGCGCTACGTGATCGGTGGCGCCCGCTCCGAGCGACACCATCAGATTCTTCGCGGCGAGCGCACCCTGCTCGGCCGCGTTGGTCCAATGCTCGATGCGCATCTCTTCGTCGAACAGCTGATTCGGCCACCGCACGACGTCGCCCGCAGCGAACACGTCGCCGACCGGTTCGCCCGACGCGTCGAGCGCGCGCAAGGTCGAGTCACACACCACTCCGTCGCGCAGCTCGATGCCGCTGTCGGCCAACCACGCGGTGGCGGGAACGACGCCGATGCCGACCAGCACCACGTCGGCCTCGAGCAACTCGCCGTCGTCTGCTGCTCCTGACGCGGCGAGCAGCACACCCTCGTCGTGCAACGCTTCGACCTGCACACCGCATCTCATCTCGACGCCTGCTGCGCTGTGCAGCGCACCGATCGCGGCACCCATGTCGGCGCCGAGGCCACGCATGAGCGGGGCCTCGGCGCCTTCGAGCACGGTCACCGTGTTGCCGAGCGCGTGCGCCGTGCCGGCAACTTCGAGACCGATGAACCCAGCGCCGATGACGACGACGCGCTTGCCCCCGTCGGCGAACTCGGCGCGCAGGCGCATCGAGTCATCGAGCGTGCGCAGTTCGTGCACGTGGCCATATCGACTCTGTTCGGAGAGCCGGCGACAGGCAGCGCCGGTGGCAATCACACAGCCGTCGTAGGGCAGATCGGTGCCATCGGTCAGATGCAGGATCTTCTCGCTCGGATCGAGTCCCGCGGCGGCGACGCCGAAGCGCCACTCGACGTCGAGGTCGTCGAAGCTGTCGGGCTGACGCAGTTGCACGCGGTCGGGCTCCCACTCGCCGGCGAGCAGCTTCTTCGACAGCGGCGGTCGGTCGTAGGGGCGGTGTTGCTCGGCGCCGACGATCACGACCTCACCGTCGAACCCTTCCGATCGCAGGGTCTCTGCCGCTCGGAGCCCCGCCAACGATGCACCGACCACCACCACACGCTTCGCACTCATGTCGTCACCCTGCCACGTCCGATCCGCCCACTCCGTCTCGGCGCCGACCCACGCGTCACGATGCGACATCTGAGTCGCGCTGGCGACGCGGGCCGGCGGCGGGAAGCGAGGCACACCCACGACGCAGAACCGTGTGGACCGGCGCGTTCGTTGCGACCTGGTGTCGACAGCGAGACTGAGCCCATGAGCCATGACGCCCCCGGAGCTGAACGACCGACGGCCGAGGCGGTGAACGCAATGATCTCGGCACAGTTCCCTGGCACCGAGAACATGTGTCGCGAGATCGGTGACGGCTGGGCGCTCGCTGCTCGCGAGGTCAACGACTCGATGCTGCGTCCGGGCGGATTCATCTCAGGACCGTCGCAGTTCGGGCTCGCCGACGGAGCGCTCTGGTACATGGTGTTCGCCGCGACCGGTCGCATCGAACCAATGGCGCTCACATCCGAGTTGTCGATCCGCTACCTGCGACCTGCACAGGGCGCCACGTTGTTCGCCCGGGCGACGGTCGAGGCGGCAGGTCGCCGCAACGTCGTCGGGTCGGTGAAGGTGTGGTGTGATGACCGCGACGACAAGCCGACGGCGGTCGCTCAGGGCACCTACGTACTTCCCGGCTGACGCACGGTCGCAGCGGGACGCTTCGACGTCAGGCCCGGACCAGGTGTCTGCCATCGGTTCCGACGCCAGTCGGTGAGTTCCGACGTCGAATCGAGTTGGTCGCACCGACCGAGCTGGAAGACTCGTCGCTGTGTCGCGATCAGTCCATCCCCGCTTCCACCTCGCCGTCCCGGTCGACGACCTCATTGCAGCACGGCAGTTCTACGGCGAGCTTCTCGGCTGTCGCGAAGGACGCTCTGCCGATCACTGGGCCGACTTCGACCTGTACGGCCATCAGCTGGTCGCCCACCTCGATCGCTCAGGAGCTGCGCGTGTCCGGACCCGGAACGACGTCGACGGCGATGCCGTGCCCGTGCCGCACTTCGGCGTGCTCCTCGCCCCGGACGATTGGAGGGAGCTCGCCGATCGGCTGATCGCCGCCGACATCGACTTCGTCATCGAGCCGCACACGCGCTTCGCCGGTGAGGTCGGGGAGCAGTCGACGATGTTCTTCCTCGACCCCGCCGGAAACGCACTCGAGTTCAAGGCGTTCGCCGACGACAGCCAGGTGTTCGCCACCTGACCCGCCGCCGGTGATCGTCAGGAAGTGAACGTCATCGACCAGTCATCCACGAACAGACCAGAGGTCACCTCGTCGGCGAACGCACACACGGTTGCACCCACCGAGAACGCCACCCGAGACGAACACTCCAGCTCGACTTCGAGCCGATAGATCGTCGACGGGTCGAGGGTCGGTAGCTCGACCCGCTGGCTGTCGGAGCCGTTCATCCGAACCGTCGCGACACCCTGGAGTGCGGCCCCGGCACCATCACTGAGCACCGTGCGGGCGAACACGACCGGCCCGCGAGGATTCGCTGCACCCGGAATCAGCTCATAGATGCGCACGGTGACTGTGGCCTGTGCCGACGAGTCGGCGCCGACGAAGGACGTGACGAAGCCGCTCCAGGCAACGTCCCACTCCACCACGCCGTTGGGCGAGTGCGGCTGGAACGTGGAGTGGAGTCGCACCTGCACCTCGGCGGCCTCTGCGATCGCGAGCGGTCCGTGCCCTGTCTCCGCGGCGACTCGACCCTCCTCGGGCCGCAACACCCAACCGTTCTGAGAGTTGACGCCACCGCCGCTCTCGGCGAACGATGCCTGGATCGAGTCGAGGTCGTACACCACGACGACCGGCTCCGGAAGCGTGGTCGTGGTGGTGGTCGTCGTGGTGGTGGTGGTCGTCGTCGTGCTGGTCGTGGCGGGAGCCGGCGGCGTGGTCGGGGGCGGCGGCGGAGCCGGCGGCGTGGTCGGAGCAGGCGACGGTTCGGTCGTCGACGGCACCGCCGGTTGGGTCGAGGTGGTCGACGCCGTCGTGGTCGTCGGCACGGTCGTCGGCACCGTTTCGACGGCAACGACGTCCGCAACCGTGGTCGAGGTCGCTCCATCCGGGTTCGGAATGAACGACGGCGTCGGCACCTCCGATGTGCCAACGATCGGCACCAGCGTCGTTCGCTCAGATGTCTCCGTGCATGCCGTGGTGGTGATCAGTGCGCCAAACGCCAACATCGTGAACATCTCTCGAGAAGTGGGCCGTCCGCAACGCATGGAACCCATGGTGACGCCGGATCAGTGCGTGGAACATCGTGCGAAGGGGTGTCTGCACGGTGGTGCTGGCACCACCGCCGGGGCGCGCCCGTCGACCGCCTTCAGCGGGCGTCATGGCGGTAGGTGATCGAGATCCTCGGACCGGTCGCCCGTCGGCGCTTCGGGACGCAGTGTTGCCACTCGTGCTGGCACGCCCCGCCCATGACCAGGAGATCACCGTGGCCGAGCCCCCACGTGAGCGATGCGCCGCCATCTTCACCGTGCTCCTCGTCGCGTACGCGGCGTAGCTGGAACGGTCGGCTCTCCCCGACACTGAGGATCGCAACGACCGGCTCGCTCACCACCGCTCGGTGGCGATCGCCGTGCCATGCGACCGAATCGCGTTCGTCGCGGTACAGGTTGAACCCGATCGAGTCGAAGTGGCGGCCATAGCGATCGGCGATCGCCCAACGGATGTCAGCGAGAATCGGGACCGGGACCTTCGCGTCGCCCGCTTCGCTCCACCACGACGACAGTCGAGGCTCGTCGACCAGTCGGTCGTACATACGGATGCCGGTTCGCTGGGTGAAGTCGACGGCATCCATCACGTCATCGAACAGCGCGTCAGAGCCGCTCAACCAACCCGGGACGTACTCGACCCACGACGCCGCACTGAGCTGGCTGCGCGCAGCTGTCGAGAACGACGAATCGAACGACGGCTCCTCGGAGCCGAAGAGCGATGCTTGACGGAACATGTGTTCGATGATCGCGAACGAACACCCGTTTCGTCAAGCGCGACCTTGCAGGATTCTCAGACTGTCGCGTCGTGTGGTCCGCGGCGCAGGTCGACGGGTGGAAAGCGACGGCGATGGAGTTGTTGCGCTCCGGACCCGCGGCGCTGAAGACGTTCGGAACGGCCCGGCCACGCGCAGCCCGCGACTCAACGTGCGTTCGGGTAGAGCGGCATGTCGGTCCACTCGTGATGGTGCGACTCGTCGCGGATGTCCCACTCGGTTTCGACGAAGCGTGGTGTGTCGACGTCGAGGAGGAGCCAGGCCGCGAATCGGGCCACGAGTTCGGGCGTCGCGAGTCTTCCGCGGTCGACGTAGTCCTCGTATGCGGGCCGAGCGGGAAACTCCTCGACCGGCAGCGCCATGAAGCCGCGGACCATCTCGGTGTCGACGAGACCCGGCTTGAACCCGCCGACCGCCCTCCCGGTGCCTGCCCACTCCGCCTGCAGCGACCGGCGCAGTGTCTCGGACGCGGCTTGGGCGACCGAGTAGGCGGCACCGCCCGGGCGAGGGTTCGCGCCGGCATCGCTTCCGATGAACAGCAGGCGCCCGTCATCGAGCAACGGAGCACAATCGGTCGACAGCTGCCAACGGGCGGTGACGTTCGTGTCGAATGAGTCGTGCCACTCTGCGGCGCTGAGCGAGCCGAGCGGGCCGACCTGGAAGAAGCCCGCCCCGTGGAACACACCTCGCGGACCCGGTGCCGCCGCGAGCGTCTCGACCAGCCCAGCTCGGTGAGAAGCGTCGGTGATGTCTCCGACGCATGCCGTGACCTGCTCCGCCGACGCGGCGACGGCATCGAGTGTCGCGGATCGGCGCCCGGAGATGATGACGTCGCATCCTCGCCCGGCGAGGCCCACGGCCAGCGCTGCGCCGATCCCTGAACCACCGCCGGTGACGAGCACCGTGCGTAAGGACGGCATCGGATCAGCCATGACTCGACCGTAACTCCGGGCATCGGTATGCCGCGGGTCGATTGCGCCGCGAAACCCACGCTGGTCGGCGCCCTCCGGGCCCGTACCGTCGCGGCATGGAGCCCGAGCGCACCCGGACCCGCTACCGCGTCGATCCGAAGATGTGGCAGCCGCGCACCGGGCTCCCAGGGATCACCGTCCGCGAGGTCCGACCGGACGACCGTGGTGTGCTCCCTGCGCTGCTCCTCGACGCGTACACCGGCACGATCGACGATGAGGACGGCACGATCGACGACGCCATCGAGGAGGTCGACAACTGGTTCGCCGGCACGGCACTTCTCGCCCACTCGCACATCGTCGTTCTCGAGGGTGAAGCCGTCGCAGCGTGCCTGGTCGACGAATACGAGGACGCTCCGTGGCTGGCCTACGTCTTCACCTCGGCATCCAACAAGCGGCGCGGGCTCGGCCGAGCTGCGGTCGACGCGTCGATGGCGTCACTGGCGGCGGGCGGGCACCGCAGCGCCGGGCTGCTGATCACCGACGGCAACACCGGTTCCGAACAGATCTTCGCCCAGGCCACTCCGACCGAGACGCGTTGACGCCGACGAGTGCGACGCCACGCGTCGACGTCGCCCACGTTGACCGCGTCGGCGTCACTCGGCGTTGACCGCGCCGACCAGGTCCATCAGTCGACCGAGGTGGTCGAGGCGCGCGGCGTGGTCATCACCCGGCACGCCGACACGAAGCGTCTGCACACCCGCATCGCGATAGCGGCGGAGCCGATCGGTGACCATGGCATCGTCGCCGACGAGGTTCGTACGCAGCCCGATCTCGATCGGTACCGCAGCGCCCGCTGCGTCGCGGTCACCGGCGGCCCACAGCCGCTGCACCTCCGCGATCTGCTCGCCGAAACCCTGCCGCTCGAACGCTCGGTTGTAGAAGTTCGTCGACGACGACCCCATCGCACCGATGGTGAACGCGTAGCCGGCGGCGTGGCGACGCCCCACGGTCTCGGGGTCGTCGGTGAAGTCGAGGCCGGCTGCCACGGTGAGCTCCAGATCAGCGATCGATCGACCCGCCGATACCGCACCCTCGACGATCGGGTCGACGAAGACCTCCGCCGACTCGGGCATGAACGCCGTGCCGAGCCAGCCGTCCGCGAGCTCACCGGTCAACGCGAGATTCGACGGGCCGAGCGACGCGACGTAGATCGGGATCTCGGCACCGGCGACGGGGGAACGCATCGCACGACCCTGGCCATCGGGAAGCGGCAGCGTGTAGGTCCGCCCGTCGTACACCAATCGCTCGCCCGAGCAGATCGTCCGGACGATCTCGACGGTCTCGCGCGTGCGGGTCACCGGACGGTCGAAGCGAACGCCGTGCCACGCCTCCATCACCTGGGGTCCGCTCGTCCCGATCCCCAGGACGAAGCGACCATCCGACATCTCGGCCATCGCCAGTGCCGACATCGCGAGCAACGCCGGTGAGCGTGTGCCGAGCTGCACACATGCCGTTCCGAGCTGGATTCGATCGGTGATGGCAGCGAGGTAGCCCAACGGCGTGAGCGCGTCGAACATCCATGCCTCGGGCAACCAGACCGAGTCGACACCGAGACGTTCGGCATCTCGGACATAGTCCAGCGACGCACGGTCGACACCCGGCGGTGTGATGCCGACCCGAAGCATCAGCCCTGCCCTTCGGCCAACGCCTTGATGCCCTCCACGGTGGCCGTCATGTTCGTGTTCCATTCAGCGAGTCGATTGGCGACGATCTCCTCTTCTCGATCGGGCATCGCCTCGATCATCGGCGTGAGCCCCGAAAATCCCGGGCCCATCTCTGCCGAATACCGAAGGGTCGAGCCGTCGCCGTCTCCGCGCAACTCGTAGCGCCACCGTGCCGTCTTGTTGCTCACGTCGCCGACCGTCCACTCGAACACCGCCTCGGGCTCGAACCCGGTGACGGTGCACGGTACGTTCCACTCCCCGACTGCCGGATGCTTGTTGTGGCCCTGGAAGGTCGCCCCGAGCGAAGCACCGGACTCGTCCGCGCCTTCGCTGGTCCATTCGGCTCGTTGGAACTCGGGGGAGAAGCGGCTCGCGAGGTTGATGTCGCACAGCAGCGGCCACACCTCGCTGGGAGGTGCGTCCACACGCACTTCGACCTCGGACGTGGGGCCATCGGCGTATCGCACCATGTCCCTGTCTTAGTCGTGCGGGGCGAGCTGGCGAGACCCGGCCGAACCGTCGACGTCACCTCGGCCGACGAAGAAGGCCCGATGTGTCGCATGGTGCGCGATGCTGGGGCACATGACGCTGGTGGGGTGGAGGGAGTGGATCGCCCTGCCCGACTGGGATGTTCCCGCGTTGAAGGCGAAGATCGACACCGGCGCACGAACATCTGCGATTCACGCCACCGACATCGAACCCTTTGCACTCGACGATGCGCCGTGGGTCCGCTTCACGGTGCATCCGTGGCAGCGGTCCGACGCCGACCCATCGACCGTCGAAGCACCTCTCGTCGACGAACGAACCATCACCAGTTCCTCAGGTGACCGCACCGACCGGCTCGTCGTCTGCACCACGCTCACGCTCGCGGGTCGCTCGATCGACGCCGAGGTGACCTTGACGCGCCGGGACGAGATGGGCTTTCGAATGCTGATCGGACGCGAGGCACTCCGTCAGGGCTTTCTCGTCGACCCGTCACGTTCCTACCTCGGCGGCAAACCGCCTCGCGACGTCCGCCGTCGCAACCGGGCGCACGTCGCCGGTGACGACACATGAGCCGGCGAAGCCGTCGTGCCGCGTTCCGTCTGGGCGACCTCGAGGTGGCCGCCGGCCGCGATGGCACGGGTGAGCTCCCCGTGGCGCGGCTCGTCACCGGCAACATGATGTCGATTCCACTCCGCGTCGTCCACGGCACCGAGGACGGACCGACCATCTGGCTGAGCGCCGCGGTCCACGGCGACGAGATCGGGGGCGTCGAGATCATCCGACGCACGCTCGCCTCGCTCAACCCGAAGAAGCTGCGCGGCACCGTCATCGCGGTGCCGATCGTGAACGTCCACGGCTTCGTGAACGGCGACCGCTACTTCCCCGACCGGCGCGCCCTCAACCGGTCGTTCCCCGGCTCGCCAAATGGCTCGCTCGCGAGCAGAGTCGCCAACCTGTTCATGCGCGAGATCGTCGACCGGTGCGACGTCGGCATCGATCTCCACACGGGCTCCGACCACCGCACCAACCTCCCGCAGATCCGCGCCGATCTCGACGACGCGTCGACCCGCGAACTCGCCACGGCGTTCGGTGCGCCCCTGATGCTCCACGCGAAACTCCGTGACGGCTCGTTGCGCGCCGCGGCCACCACGACCGGGGCGACGGTGCTGCTGTTCGAGGGCGGCGAGGCCTGGCGCTTCGACCCCGCTGCGCTCAGCGTGGGTACAGCCGGGATCTCGCGAGTGCTGCACCGGCTCGACATGATCGACGGACCGATCGGTCTGGCCGACCGAGAACCACTCGAGAGTCGCTCGAGCAGTTGGGTCCGAACACGTCGCAGCGGCATCGCGATCCTGTCCGTCGATCTCGGCCAACACGTGGACAAAGGACGACCTCTCGCGACGATCTACGACTCGGTCGGGAGACGTCTCGCCGTCGCGAACGCACCGAACGACGGTGTGGTGATCGGCCACATCCAGCAGCCGCTCGTGAACCAGGGAGACGCGATCGTCCACATCGCACGACTCGTCGATCCGACCGCCCAACCCTCGAGCGACCCACCGCCCGCCCGCCGACGATCCAGCAAGGACTTCACGTGAAGCTCGCCATCCTCTCCCGTTCACCGCAGGCGTACAGCACGAGCCGGCTCAAGACCGCGGCCCTCGAACGCGGCCACCAGTGCAAGGTCCTCAACACGCTGCGATTCGCGATCGACCTGTCGGGTACCGGTGATCCTGACATGCAGTTCCGTGGGAAACAGCTCTCCGACTACGACGCCGTCCTCCCACGCATCGGTGCGTCGATCACCTACTTCGGCACCGCCGTCGTCCGACAGTTCGAACAGATGGACGTGTACACGCCCAACACCGCGAACGGCATCGCCAACTCACGCGACAAGCTCCGCGCCACCCAGATCCTCAGCCGCCACGACATCGGGATGCCGGCCACGAGTTTCGTTCGAGACAAAGCCGACGTGCTGCCCGCCATCGAGCTCGTCGGCGGCGCTCCGGTGGTGATCAAGCTGCTCGAGGGCACCCAGGGCATCGGCGTGATCCTTGCGCCCGACAAGAAGGTCGCCGAGGCCATCATCGAGACCCTCCAGTCGACGAAGCAGAACGTGCTCATCCAACAGTTCATCGCCGAGTCGAAGGGCCGCGACATCCGTGCGCTCGTGGTGGGCGATCGCGTGGTGGGTGCCATGCGCCGCACGGCGCAGGGTGACGAGTTCCGCTCGAACGTCCACCGCGGTGGGTCGGTCGAGGCGGTCGAGCTCGACAAGGAGTACGAACGAACTGCGGTGCGCGCTGCGCAGATCATGGGGCTGCGCGTCGCGGGTGTCGACATGCTGGAGGGCAACGACGGGCCGCTCGTGATGGAGGTCAACTCGTCGCCGGGACTCGAGGGCATCGAGCGAGCGACCGGCCTCGACATCGCCGGCTCGATCGTCGATCACATCGCCAACCAGGTGGCCTTCCCCGAGCTCGACGTCCGCCAGCGCCTGTCGGTGTCGACCGGCTACGGCGTTGCCGAGATCCTCGTACGCGACGGTGCCGAGATCGTCGGGACGACCATTTCCGACTCTGGCCTCCTCGAACGAGACATCACGATTCTCACGCTCCACCGCGACACCGAGGTGATCCCGAACCCGAAGAAGTCACGGGTCCTGGAACCGAACGATCGCCTCACCTGCTTCGGCAAGCTCGAGGAGATGCGCGACATGATCCCGCAGCGACGCAAGCGACGTACGAAGCTCCGCAAGCTGCCCGAAGAGGCAATGGCCGAGGCGACCCCGCCGAGCATCGAGGAAGGTGCCGACGACTGAAGGTGCCGCGTCCGGCGAGCAGCGGTGTGCGAGCATCGACGCCATGGCCGCCCGCCGCCCGTGGTGCAGACCCTCCGTCGTCGTGCTGGCGTGCGGCGTCATCGCGACGGCCTGCTCCGGCGGATCGGCTGACGTTGCCGTCCCCGTGGCGATCTCGGCCCCCGATCCCGCCACCGGCTCGACCAATGACTCGACCACTGGCTCGTCCAATGGCTCGACCAACGACGAGCGCACAGGTGACGACGCCTCGTCAGCCGCTGACGACGAGGCGGAGGCTCTCGACGACGTCGACGGAGCGGGCGACGACGTCACGACGACTGACGACTCGGGGTCGTTCGAAGCAGGTGAGAGCGGCGATGAATCGCCCGATGATGCTGCCGCTGCCGGATCGGACGACGACGCAGGCTCCGGGGACGGCACCTCGGAATCAGAGATCGAGCCGGCCACCACCGACACGACGTCGACGACACCGGCAACGACGACGCCACCCACCACTGCAGCACCGACGACTTCACCGCCGACCACTGCAGCACCGGTCACGACGTCACCACCGACCGACGACACATTCCTGCGTCTCGGCGACGAAGGCGACGCAGTGGCGTTGATGCAGTTGAAGCTGCGCGCCGTCGGCTACCTCGATCCCGGCTATGCCGAGGGTGTCTTCGATCGTCAGACCGCCGACGGGCTGATCGATTTCCAGGCCCAGTACGGCCTCGTGGTCGACGGCATCTTCGGCCCCCAGACCGACCGCTCACTCACCGCCGCCGCCGCATCGGTGAACCCCGACGGCTGATCGTCAGCGACGCAGCGAGGGGCGACCGAGCTCGCTCGCTCGGCGCGGTACGTACGGGGCTTCGAGTTCAGCGACGTCCTCGTCGGTCAACTCGATCTCGGTCGACGCGATCGCATCGTGCAGCTGAGGGAGCTTGGTGACGCCGATGATCGGGGCAGTGACAGCCGGCTTGGCGGCCACCCAGGCCAACGCGATCTGCGCCATCGGGCGCTCGTGCCGTTCGGCGACCCGACGCACCGCATCGATGATCGACGCATCGCTTTCGGCGGTGTAGAGCAGTTGGTCGATGCCGTCGCTCTGACCGCGGGTGGTCTCGTTGGTGGAAGCCCCGACCGCGGTGCGGGTCCCGGCGAGGTGGCCACGAGCCAGCGGCGACCACGGGATCACGCCGACGCCCTCGTACTCGCACAGCGGATGCATCTCGACCTCCATCTCGCGGGCGAGCAGGTTGTAGTGGTCCTGCATCGACACCATCCGCGCCCAACCATTGCGTTCACTGAGCGTCAGCAGCTTGGAGAACTCCCACGCGTACATCGAGCTCGCGCCGAGGTACCGGACCTTGCCGGTGCCCACGAGCCAGTCGAGCGCTTCGAGCATCTCCTCGGGTGGTGTGTTCGGGTCGAGACGATGGATCTGCAGCAGGTCGATGGTGTCGACGCCGAGGCGGCGCAAGCTGTCTTCACACGACTGCTGGATGTGCTTGCGCGACAGCCCACTCATGTTGGGTCCGTCGCCCATCGGGAAGTGCACCTTCGTGGCGATGACCAGCTCGTCGCGGGTCCCGTACTGACGGAGGAACCGCCCGGTGACTTCCTCGCTCGCGCCGTTCGAATACATGTTCGCGGTGTCGAAGAAGTTGATGCCCGCCTCGATCGCCTCGCGGTAGAACGGTTCGGCATCGTCGGGCTCGAGCACCCAGGGCCGCCACGACGACGAACCGAAACTCATCGCGCCGAAACACAGTTCTGAGACCTGGAGACCGGTGTTGCCGAGACGTACGTAGTCCATGGCGACCGAACGTATCGAGCGTCGGCAACGCCGCGTGCGCCGATTCTCGAGGTCGACGAACGGTCCACTCGGTCAAGTCGCACGGTCGACCCGAGAAGTACGGTCGCACCGATGACCGAGAGGCCGACCACAGGACGCAACGCGTCGGCGACGTCGCTCGTCGACGTGCTCAACCGGGCCGGGCTCCTCGACCCGCGGAGAGTCCCGGCACTCCTGGCATCGATCGGTCGGTGGGGTCCGACCACCGCGGCGCCGTACACCGCGTCGGCCGTCGCGACGCCGACGAGTCCGGCGATCATCGACGATCGCGGGACGGTCAGCTGGTTCCGGCTCGACCGGGACTCGTCTGCGCTGGCAGCTGGAATGCATCGGCTCGGCCTGCGACGCGGCGAACACATCGCCGTTGCGTGCCACAACCACCGCGAGTTCGTCGAGGCGACGATCGCCGCGGCGAAGGCGGGTCTCGGGGTCGTGTTCATGAACACGAGCTTCGGCGCACGACAGATGAACAACGTCCTGGCACGCGAGTCGGTGACCGGCCTGATCGTCGACGCCGACCTGGCCGAACTCGTCGACGTCGACGCGTTCGGTGGACCCGTGGTGCTCGCAGACCTGGACCGTGCGCCCGATCGCGGGGCGAAAGCTCTGGGTCACGCCTGCGTGACAGCGATCCACAACGTGCGCGACGGATCGCTGTGGCGGCTGCCGTTACGGGCGTCGCTCCCGGTGCCACCGATCTTGCTCACCTCCGGCACGACAGGAACACCGAAGGGCGCTCGGCGTTCCAGTGGGAGCGCCGACGCGTCGGCAGCGACCGGAATCCTGGAACGCATCCCGTACCGGCACGATGACGTCGTCGCGATCACGTCACCGCTGTTCCACGCATGGGGTCTCGCACAGATGGTCCTCGCCGCCACCCTCGGGGCCACGGTCTCGCTGACCACGACCTTCGACGCCGACGCCACACTCGATCGAATCGAGCGCGACGGCGTGACGGTGTTGGCAGTCGTCCCCGCCATTCTGCAACGGTGGCTCGCGCCGCCGCACTTCGACGACACCGATCTGAGCGGCCTGGGCATCGTCGCGCCGAGCGGCTCCGCCC
>JBGCFW010000273.1:0-7349 GCA_045107155.1 Ilumatobacter sp.
TCGTCGGCGAGGTCGCCCTCGATGCCGTTGTCGGCGAGCCCTGCGTAGAGCCGCGCTTTCAACGCCTCCATCCGCCGAGCAGAACGCTTGGATCCCATCGCCTGACGCAACTCGTCGGCCTCGGCCGCTGAGAAGTTCGCGACGTCGATCGCCATCTGCATCATCTGCTCTTGGAACAGCGGCACGCCGAGGGTCTTGGCCAACGAGTTCTCGAGCAACGGATGCAGATACGTGATCGGCTCTTGACCGTTGCGACGCTTGATGTACGGATGCACCGACCCGCCTTGGATCGGCCCTGGTCGGATGAGCGCCACCTCGACCACGAGGTCGTAGAACTTGCGAGGACGGAGCCGCGGCAGCGTTGCCATCTGTGCGCGCGACTCGATCTGGAACACCCCCACCGTGTCGGCGCGGCACAGCATGGCGTACACGTCGTCGTCCTGCGGGATGGTCGCGAGATCGATCTCGTAGCCCCGGTGCTCGCGCACCAGGTCGACCGCATAGTGCAGCGCCGAGAGCATCCCGAGCCCCAGCAGGTCGAACTTCACCAATCCGGTGGCGGCGCAGTCCTCCTTGTCCCACTGGAGCACCGACCGCTTCTCCATCCGCCCCCACTCGACCGGGCACACCTCGACCACCGGCCGGTCACAGATGACCATGCCGCCCGAGTGGATCCCGAGGTGACGAGGCGCGTCCTCGATCTGGATGGCGAGCTCGAGCACCGGCGCCGGGATCGTGCAGTCGTCCTGCTCGGCCGTTGCGCTGACGTTGCCCCACGCGTCGACCTGCTTCGACCAGGCGTCCTGCTGGCCGGGCTCGTAGCCGAGCGCCTTGGCCATGTCTCGGATCGACGATCGCGACCGGTACGTGATGACGTTGGCCACCTGCGCCGTGTGGTGACGCCCGTAGGTCTCGTACACGTACTGGATGACCTCTTCGCGCCGGTCGGACTCGATGTCGATGTCGATGTCGGGCGGGCCATCTCGCTCGGGCGACAGGAACCGTTCGAAGAGCAACCCGAGCGACACCGCATCGGCAGCGGTGACCCCGATGGCGTAACACACCGCCGAGTGCGCGGCGCCTCCCCGCCCCTGGCAGTGGCTGTTCGAGCGTCGACAGAACTCGACGAGGTCCCACACGATGAGGAAATAGCCGGCGAACTCGAGCTGCTCGATGAGCGCCATCTCGTGGTCGATCGTGGCCCACGCCCGCGCCCGCAGCGAGAGATCCTCCCCGGCTGGAGGGCGGTCGCCGTAGCGCACCGCTGCGCCCCGGGTGACCACGCGGCGCAGCATCTCCATCTCGCTGACCGGCGTGCCGTCAGGACCGGTCTCGCACGGGAACGGCGGCAGGTTCGGGGCGACGAGCGAGAGATCGAACGCTGCGGCGCGCCCGATCTCTGCGGCGGTCTCGACCGCGCCCGGGTAGCGGCGGAACCGCTCGGCCTGCTCGGCCCCCGATCGCAGATGCGCACCGGCTGCCGACGGGAGCCAGGGATCGACCTCGGCGAGGCTGCGCCGAGCTCGGACCGCGGCGATCGCCGTGGCGAGCTTGCGCTGCTGCGGCGTGGCGTAGTGAACGTTGTTCGTGGCGACGCAGCCGAGTTTCAGTTGCTGGGCGAGCCCGTAGAGCGCGTCGTTGCGGGCCGTGTCGCAGGGGTCGCCGTGGTCCCACAGTTCGACGAGTACCCGGTCGCGGCCGAACGCGTCGACGAGACGTTCGAGTTGGCGCCGCGCCGCATCGACACCGTCGTTGACCAGTGCAGCGGGAACCGCCCCCTTGCGACAGCCGGTGAGCACCCAGCCGTGCGTACCGGTGGGGCTGACGATCCCCGAATCTCCACCACCGACGATGTCATCGAACGAGAAGCGGGGCGCGCCCTTCTCGCCGGCCAGGTGTCCCTGGCTGAGCACACGGGAGAGTCGGGCGTAGCCGGTCGGCCCGTCGGCGAGCACGAGCAAGTGGGTGCCCGCCGGATCAGGCGCGTGCGAGTCGGGCACCAACCCGGTGTCGAACTGCATCTGCGTGTCGGCCTCGGAGCGAGCGACGTTTCCGGTGAGCGGTTCGCCGTCGCGGCCCACGGTGAGCGTGATCTCCGAGCCGAACACCGTGGCCAAACCGACCGCCTTGGCCGCCTCGGCGAACCGCACCACCCCGTAGAACCCATCGTGATCGGTGACCGCCAACGACTCGAGCCCGAGCCGAGCCGCCTCGACCGCCAACTCTTCGGGGTGCGACGCACCGTCGAGGAACGAGAAGTTCGTGTGACAGTGGAGTTCCGCGTACGGAATGGTGGACGTCCCGCGCTCGGTGTGGGCGAAAGGGCCTGCGTGGCCCTGGAACGCAACATCGGGTGGCGGTTCGAAGGGTTGACGCTTGCGGCTCCAGGCCGGGCTGTCGCCGCCACCGTTCCAAGAGGGCGAGCCGGGCGCTCGTCCGTCACGACCCGTGCGCGGCGAACGAGGTTGCTGCCCGCGGTCGGACAGCGCGCCTTCCAGTTCGCTCCAGGTCCATGCCGGGTTGTGGAACCCCATCCAACCCAGTATCGAACGTATGTGCTACGAACACAAGTTCGACGTCTCAAGGTTGCGTCAAGAGGCAGAGGCGATCCATGCCCCGCCACGCATGATGGATCGACCGGTCATTTCAGCGAGCCGTCCAGCCGCCGTCGACGAGGAGACTGTGGCCGGTCATGTAGCCCCCGGCTCGACTCGCGAGCAGGAGGAGCGCACCGTCGAGTTCGTCGGCGGCACCCATTCGCGGCAGCATCGCATTCGCCGCGACGAAGGCCTGGCTGCCTTCGTCGGACTCCATCCCGGCGGTCATCTCCGACTCGAACCAGCCCGGGCTGAGTGCATTGACTCGAACGCCCTTGCGGCCCCACTGCGCCGCGAGTTCGCGTGTCAGGTTGATCACCGCGCCCTTGCTCGCGCTGTAGTGCGCCTGTTTGATCGGGGTCGATGCCACGTGGCCGAGCATCGAGGCGACGTTCACGATCGAACCGGATCGGGCCTCGACCATCGACGCGCCGCACAGCTTCGACAAGTGCCAGATCGCGGTGACGTTCACCTCCATCGCGAACCTGAACTGGTCGAGGCGCTCGTCTTCGATGCGCGCCGGTGTGCCGACGCCCGCGTTGTTCACCAAGACGTCGATTCGGCCGAACCGTTCGAGCGTCGTCGACACGAGTCGCTCGCGGTCCTGCTCCAGCGAGAGGTCCGCCGCGACCGCGAGCGACCCGGGCAGCTGCTCGACCAGAGCATCGAGTCGATCGGCACGCCGGGCGGCGACGACGACCGTCGCTCCGACCGCGTGCAGCACCCGCGCGAACCGCTCACCCAGCCCTGACGACGCCCCCGTCACGATTGCCACCTGACCGTCGAGGCGGAACAGGTCGAGCGGATCGGGAACGGTCGAAGATGCAACGACGTCGGTCATGGCGCCGACTCTAGGAACCGCTGCCCGATGCGGTCGCAGTGATCGCACCAACCCGATGTGACGATCATGAATGACAACGACACCAATCGTCGCGACGTCTGTCATCGATCCGACACGTTCGAACCGTCCGAACCCTGACGATTGTCGCGAATTCGTGACAGTTCGCGCGCGACCTCTCCAGCTTCACGGCCCCGTAACGCTCGTCCTGCACGATCAATGTCATGGAGATCACCCGCCGCACCTGGACCGCCGCCGTCAAGCTCGCTGTCGTCGTGTCGGCAGTCGCTGCGTTCATCGCGTTCGCGGTGTCCAGTCTGGGCGAGGTGCCACGCGTGGCCGTGGTGGTTCCCGTGATCGTCGTCGCCTTCGCCGCCAGCTGGCTGCAGACGGAGCGCATCCGTCGCCAGGCCCTGTCGGAGATGGTGATCATCCCGGCACGCCCGACCGTCTCGGCGCGCTGACGCGTCGCCGGTCCTTCGGATCGGCCACCTGCCGGCACGCTGTGCAACGATCGACCAGGTGAGCACGCTCGACTCTCCCGCGACACCACTCGACAGCCCCACGACCGGCGAGCCGGGAGGTCACGTCGACAAGGTACGCATCGGCTTCGGACTCGGCACACGCACCCGTCTCCACGACGAGACCTACGGCGCCGTCGTCGACTCGCTCGAAGACCTCGGATTCGACTCGCTCTGGCTGTCGGAAAAGATCAGCGACGAGGCCCCCGACCCGATGGTTGCGATGGCCTACGGGGCCGGCCGTACGAAGAAACTGAAGTTCGGCATGTCGGTGATGGTCCTTCCCGGGCGGAACCCGGTCGTCCTCGCGAAGGAACTCGCCACCCTCGCATCGATGGCGCCGAAACGCATCCTGCCGGCGTTCGGGCTCGGCGCCGTCGACCCGATCGAGCAGCAGGCATTCGGCGTGGAGCGTGGCGAACGCGCCGCGATCTTCAACGAGGCCTTCGAGGTGCTCCGCAAGTGCTGGACGGGCGAACCGTTCGACCATCACGGCGAGCGCTTCCACTACGACGGTGTCGTCGTCCGTCCGGCGCCGGCGCGCATGGACGTGTGGCTCGGTGGCATCGCACCATCGGAGCTGCGACGGGTCGGGCGCCTGGCAGACGGGTGGCTGCCGTCGTTCGTCACACCTGCCGACGCCGAGCACGGGCGCACGGTGATCGAGCAGGTGTGTGACGAGCACGACCGAGAGATCGAGTCCGATCACTACGGCGTGCTCATCCCGTATTCGTTCGGGCCGGTCCCCGAGCAGCTCGTGCGACTGCTCGCCAAGCGCCGACCCGACCTCGACGACGTCACCGAACTGGTCCCCGACTCGTGGGAGGCAATGCAACGCCTGATCGAGCAGTTCATGGAGATCGGCACGACGAAGTTCGTCGTGCTGCCCGTGGACGAACCACGCGATGCCGACCAGTGGGTGGCGCATCTCGGCGAGGCCGCCGACGCACTGCATCCCCTCGAGGTCGGCTGATGGCCGACCTCTCGAGCGGCGCGTTGCCGCCGCTGTTCGAACTCGTCGCATCCCCGTCGCCCGACGATGCCGCGAGCGATACGGCCGAATGGTGGCGGCCCACCGAGCTGGCCCGAGGACCGTGGGATGCCCGCCACTGCCACGGCGGACCGGTCTCGGCATTCCTCGCTCGGGCCTGTGAGCGCATCGACGACGGCACCGCAACCGTTTGGCAGATCACCCGACTCACGATCGAGCTCACTCGCCCGGTACCGGTCGGCGAACCGCTCCGGCTCACCACCGACGTCGAACGGCCGGGCCGCAAGGTCTCGGTCGTTGCGGCTTCGTTGTCGCGCTCCGACGGCGAACGACTCGTCGAGGTGGCGAAAGTGCGTGCGCTCCGGATCCGTCGCCAGCAGATCGATCTCCCACCCCACCCCACCGCACCGGCCGACATCGACGGACCCGTCGGCGCCGGACGGATCGAGCGACTCTCGTGGGCGACCGACGGTGCGGGCACGGCGTTCCACATGCACGGGGCCGAGCACCGGATGGTCACGGGCGGCTGGAACGACGACGGACCGGTGACGCTCTGGATCAGGCTGCTTTCGAGCATCGTCGAGGGGGAGACGCCGAGCGGCGTCCAGCGAGCCGCCGCAGCAGCCGACTTCGGCAACGGTGTGAGCAGCGCGCTCCCCTACGAGGACTTCCTCTACATCAACCCCGACCTGACCGTGCACCTCGCACGACCGCCCGAGGGCGAGTGGATCGGGATGGCGACGCACTCGGTGTACGGCACCGACGCCGAGTCGAGTGGCGCCGGGTACGCCGAGTCGGCACTCCACGACGAGCGCGGCCGCGTCGGACGCAGCGTGCAGAGCCTGCTCGTCGAGGCGCGCTGACGAATCCGCCAGCTGTCCGCTCGGAGACCTGCACGAGTGCAGCGTTTCAGACGTCGTTCGGCAGGTAGCGGGACACCACGACCGCCGGGCAACTGCCGCCAACCGTTCAGCGGCGAAACGCCCCGTCAACGACGGGCGTTCCGCCGCAGTATCGGTGTTCTCGAGGCGAGCAGGCATCGCGCGGCGGAACGTCCCATCCTCGTGATGGTTTCTGCCGCCGGCTCATGTTCACACCCATCCGGGAACCGGTACACGGGTCGAAGGAGCCACCCGTGGTGTGCCCCGACTATCCCTTGCGCTTCTGGAGGTTCGCCCACTCGTCGCGCAGACCGACCGTTCGATGGAACAGCAGCGGCACATCGAGGTCATGGGCAAAGTAACCGAGCCGTTCGAACTGCACGACCCCACCCAGCGGCGTGTCGGCGAGTGTCGGTTCGAGCTTGCAGTCGACCAGCACTTCACGGGAGTCGGGATCGAGATCATCGAGCGGGTCACCGGTTGACTCACCGGGCGCTTCAGCGCTGAACAGACGCTCGTACAGTGCCACCCGAGCGTCGACCGCATGTGCCGCCGACACCCAGTGCATGGTCGACTTGACCTTGCGACCGTCGGGCGCGTTGCCACCCTTCGTCTCGGGGTCATAGGTGACCAACACCCGCGTCACCTTCCCGTCGTCATCGGCCTCGAAGCCCGTGCACGTCACGAAGTAGGCGCCACGCAGGCGCACTTCGCGGCCGGGCGTGAGGCGGAAGTACTTGGGCGGCGGCTCGGCCCGGAAGTCGTCCTGCTCGATCCAGAACGTGCCACTGAACGGTGCCCGACGCGTGCCGTCGGCGGAGTTCTCGGGATTGTTGACCAACTCGACCTCTTCGACCACGGGTTCGCCACCATCGTCGGTCGGCCAGTTCGTGATGACCACTTCGAGCGGGCGCAGCACCGCCATGCGACGCAATGCAACGGCGTTGAGCCGCGTCCGTACGAACGATTCCAGCAGCTCGATCTCGTTGCGGCTGTTGGTGCGCGACACGCCGATGAAGTCGCAGAATTCTCGGATCGACTCAGCCGGATAGCCGCGTCGGCGGAGGCCGCTGAGCGTGGGCATCCGAGCGTCGTCCCATCCTTCCACTAGGCCATCTTCCACCAACTGGAGGAGCTTGCGCTTCGACGTCATCGTGTGCGTGAGCGCGAGCCGAGCAAACTCGGTCTGGCGCGGCTGTTCGTGCGGGAGCACCCCGGCATCGCCCAACTGATCGAGGAACCAGTCGTAGAGCGGCCGGTGCGAATCGAACTCGAGCGTGCACAGCGAATGCGTCACGCCTTCGATCGCATCGCTCTGCCCGTGCGCCCAGTCGTAGGTCGGATAGATCACCCATGCATCACCGGTGCGGTGGTGATGTGCAGCTCGGATCCGATACATGACCGGATCGCGCAGCTGCATGTTCTCGTGCTGCATGTCGATCTTCGCCCGGAGCACGTGGGCCCCCTCGTCGAAGTCACCGGCGCGCATGCCAGCGAACAACGCGAGGCTTTCATCGATGC
>JBGCFW010000274.1:0-2741 GCA_045107155.1 Ilumatobacter sp.
ACGAGACCATCCGGCCCCTGCACGATGCCTCGCTCGATCGACACCGTCGCCACCTCGAGGTCAAGGTCCGCCCAACGAAGCGCCACGAGTTCAGAACGGCGCGCACCGGTCGCGGCGGCGAGCATCAGATAGCTGGCGAGGTCGGGCGAGTCCTCGGAAGCTCGGCGAAGCACCCGGGCAAGATCTGCGGGAGCGGGCGGCTTGATGTCCGAGACCGGCACACGTGGCGGCGTCGTCGCCAGCGCTGGGTTTGTGCCGAGCCACCCCCACTTCACGCCTTGGTTCAGTGCACGACGCAGAATGCCGTAAATACGGCGCACCGTTCCCGGCGCCAGCGGCCTACCGCCGGAGCCACCCGACTCGATCAACCGCCGATAGAACGCGTCGAGCTGCGCCGGCTTCAACTTGGCCAACGACTTCGAACCCAACCCAGGGAGCAGCGACCTGTCGATGTAGCCACGAGTCTCCCGAACCGTCTTGGGCGAGAAGTCGGGAGCGGCGAACTCGAACCACGCTTCGAGCAACTCCCCGACCGTTGCCGTCGTCGACGCCGTGAACCCCCGTTCGGCGTCGGTCACCATCTCGGCCAGCGTGGTCTGCGCCTCGCGCTTGCCACCGCGAACCGTCTTCGTGGCGTACCGCTTCTTCCCCGTCACTGGGTCGCGTCCGAGGAACACCCTCAGCTCCCACGAGTTGCCTCGCTGTCGCATGAAACCCTTCATACCGATTCTCCTTCCAAAGAGATTGGCATCGGATTGGCAGCGAGTCCAGAAAACCAGAAGAGCCACTCCGAAGAGTGGCTCTGACCTGGTATTTCATTGGCATCCCGTACGGGATTCGAACCCGTGTTGCCACCTTGAGAGGGTGGAGTCCTAGGCCTCTAGACGAACGGGACCTGGTGTGTCACCGACCAGCGCCGGTGCGGCAACGCACGATATCGGGCGCCGGGGAGAAATTGCACGGAGTCGATCCGGAGCGTCGCCGCTACCCTCTGGGTCGCAGATTCGACGCCGGTCCACCGGCCCGGATCACCGCACGATGGGGTGTGGTGTAATTGGCAACACGACAGTTTCTGGTTCTGTTATTAGGGGTTCGATTCCCTTCACCCCAACCATCGACAGCCGGCCCTCGGGCCGGCTGTCGGCGTTTTCGCCGTGCGGTCTCCAACGCTCAGTCGACCAGATCCGCCAGGCGCTCGAAGCCGATCACCCGACCCACTGCCACGCCGCCTGCCTCCTGCACATGACGCCACAGCGAGTCCCCGCCTGTCACGACCGACGTGTCGGTCGACGACACCGACGCAACGAGACCAACTTCCTCAGCGATCATCCGACTGCGGAGTGCATGGTAGGGATCGGTGACGATGAGGACGCGCTGGAGACCGCGATCTGCGAGCATCTCGGCCACCGAATCCAGCGATTGGAACGTGCTGCTCCCCTCATCTTCGAGGATCAACGCCTCACCGGGGACACCTCGCTCGACGAGATACTCCGCTGATGCCTCAGCCTCTGTGAAGCGATCGCCGGGAATGTTGCCTCCCGTCACCACGACCAACGGAGCGAGCTCATCGGGCCAGAGCTCGACGACGTGATCGAGACGAGCTGCCAGCTGCGGCGACGGGCGGCCGTCGTACTGGGCGGCGCCCATCACCACGATCGCATCGACCGGCTCGGTGTCATCGACTCGGCCGGTCGACCACACCTGAAAGAGGCTGATGAAGTAGTAGAGCAATCCGGCGAACACCGAGAGCACCAACCCTGCAGCGACTCGTCGAGGCCATCGGCGTGACGGCCGGTCGAGACCTGGCGGCTGGACGAGGCGAGACGGCGTGAGATCCTCACCGCTCGCAGCTCGCGTCGACACTTCGTCGCCAGGGCCGACCATCGGCGATGCGGCGAGCGCCGGCTCACCGGGAATCACGGCGTGGACGTCGGTACGCCCACTCTCCGCCGAGTCAGCGGCGCGAGGCGAGAACCGCCCGACCGAGTCAGGGAGCGACGGCGACGCCATTGCCTCAGTCTGTCGCGGCCGCGGCTCCGAGTCGGGTCAGTGCGACATGGAGACGCCGACATGTTTCGTCGTGGCCGAGCACTTCGAGCGATTCGAACAGCGGAGGGCCGACCGAGCGCCCGGTCACGGCAACTCGCGGAAGGGCCTGCGCCTTACCGAGCTTGATCTCGAAACGGGTCATCACGTCTTCCATCGTCGACTTCAGGCGGTCCGCGGTCCACGCTGCAGTGTCGAGGGCCTCATAGGCAGCAGTGACCGACGCGAGCAACTCGGCCGACCACTCTGGCTTCGTCGCCTTGTCCCACGATGCCTGATCGAGTTCGGGGTCGACCCCGTCGCCCACGAAGAGGAAGTCAACCACGCCGGGAGCATCGCCCAGACGCTCGAGCCGCTCCATGATGTGCGGGGCGATCTCGGCGAATCGGGCGCGATCCCAGTCGGCGGGCAGCTCGGCGTCGACGGCATCGAGGAAGTCGGGCAGTGGCAGATTCTTGATGTACTGCTTGTTGAAGGCGACGAGCTTCTTAACGTCGAAGAACGCAGGCGACAGCGTGACGTCCTCCAGCCGGAACGCTGCCTCCAGCTCGTTCCAGGGGAAGATCTCGCTTCCCGCCTCCTCCGCATCGGGCGGCGTCCACCCGAGCGTCATCAGGTAATTCACCATCGCATCAGCAAGGATGCCGTCGTCACGGTACGACTCGAGGGCCACTTTGTCCCGCCGCTTCGACAGC
>JBGCFW010000275.1:0-3604 GCA_045107155.1 Ilumatobacter sp.
GACAGCGGGGTCGTCGTCGTGCGCGTCGATCCGGCCGAGCTCGACCTGTTGCGTCCGCCTGACCTGCACACCGCCACGCCGCAGCGGTTCACCGACGAACCGCAGGGCGGGCCCGGCCGGATCAGCGAGCTCCTCGAGGGAACCGACGAGTACACCCGTCGCAAGCGAGTCGAGTACGGACACCGCCGCACTTTCGTGTGGTGCGGCACCGACTCCCACGATGACCCCGTCGGCACCGCCCGCTCGATCGTCGAATTCGCAGCCGCCGGAGTTCCCATGGTCGGCGACCTGTCGCCGCGCACTGCGCATCTCGTCGGCCCCGAACTCACCGCGCTGATCTCCGGCGCCGACCCATCAGCGCTTCGCGATCCCGGAGCCCGCCGCCGGCAGTCCGCCCGCCTGCGGCGTGCGGCGTTGGCCGAGCACACGGCGCGAGGGTTCTGGCGTCGGGTCGGCGCAGACCTCGCCGTCGATGTCTCGGCGGCGCCGTCGGTGTCGGTCTTGCTGCCGTCGAACCGGCCGGCCGACGTCGTCGACGCGGCGCGGCGCATCGATGCTCAGCGTGACGTCGATGTACAGCTCGTCGTTGGACTGCACGGCGCGCACATGTCGAGTGACCTCGACGACCAGCTCGCCTCGGTCACCGATCGCGAGCTCGTTGTCGTCCATCTCGACGACGAGCTCAACCTCGGACAGGTCCTGTCGGCGATGACCGAGCGGGTCGATGGCCGCCTCGTCAGCAAGTGGGACGATGACGATTGGTACGACCCGCACCACCTCGCCGAGCTGTGCTGGGCGATGGAGCAGTCTGGAGCGAACCTCATCGGGAAGGCGGCGGAGTTCGTGTACCTCGAACAGCTCGACCTCACGATCCAGCGGTTCTCGGGTGGTGGTGATCGTTTCTCGACCACGATCGCGGGTGGGACGCTGCTGCTGAGCGCCGAGGACATGAGCAGCGTCGGGTGGGCTGATGCGCCGCGTCGGGTCGACCGGCTGCTCATCGACGGCATCGAGGATCGCGGAGGCACCGTCTACCGGGCGAACGGCTTCGGCTACGTCCTGCGCCGTCGCGGTGCGGACCTCGGCCAACACACGTGGGCCGCAGGCGACGAGTACTTCCTCAGTCAGGGTGTCGAACAGCGCGCCGGCCTCGACCTCGAGTTCGCAGGATTCGGCGAGGGCGCATCGTGACCTCGCAGTGCGCACAGGTGGTCGGCAACGACTGGTCGGCGCTCGTCCCCGAGCCCGACGCGAGCTGGACGCCGCATGCGCTGGTCTCGATCTGCATCCCCACCCGCAACCCCGGACCGGGCCTGGCTCGGACACTTCGGTGCCTCGCCGCGCAGACCTACCCGCTCGACTTGATCGAGGTGGTGATCGGCGACGACGGCTCCGACGCGGACATCGAGATCCCCGACGGGCTGCCGTTTCCTGTCCGCGTCGAGCGCCGCGAGCACACGCTCGACTTCGGCGCAGGACGCGCACGCAACACCGCTGGTCGGGCAGCGTCGGGCGACATCTTGTTCTTCCTCGATGGTGACGTCGTGCCCGAACGAGACGTCGTGGCCAGTTACGCACGATGGTTCGACCGGTGTGAACTCGCAGCGCCGATGGCGATCTGTCGCTTCGTCGACATGGAGCACCTGAGTGACGATGAGCTGGTCACGCTGGTTGGTGCCGGTGACATGGCGGCCGCCTTCGCCGGTGCTGACGTCGACGACCAGTACTGGCGCGAGCTGCACTTCGAGCGCACCGACGACCTCCGCATCGAGCGCGTCGACGCATTCCGAGTCGTGGTCGGGGCCACCATCGCATGCAGCGCCGAACAGTTCCGACGGGTCGGCGGGTTCCCGGAGCTCGGTGTGCGCGGCGTCGAGGACACCGCATTCGGGTACCGGCTGCACAACGACGGCGCCGTGTTGATCCTCGATCGGGACGCAACGCACTGGCACCAAGGTCGTCGCAACCTGAGCGACCCCGGTGTGCGCGAGCGGATCAACGAGGTCCGAGCGCCCTACGTCGAAAGCGTCATGCCCGTCCGCGGCTTCAGGCTGCAGCACCCACCGACCGACCCTCCCGTCGACGTCGTGCCGGTTGCGCGGATTCGAGTGAGTGATCACGGTGGAAGCGAGGTGGCGAAGCGCAGTCTCGAGCGACTCGGTTCCGCGAACCTGGCGCTCACCGATGGCCCGTTGGACGGCAGCGCAGATCACGCGCAACTCCAGGTCGATCTCCCCGACGCGGTCGAGTGGGCCGAGGACACCATCGAACGCATCTGGGAACTGCTGGCGGCGCGACAGGTCGGCGTCGTCAGGGCCCTGGTCGGTGGAACCGACGGCCTGGTCGTGTCGATTGCCCGGACCCGCGCGATCACTCGGGTCGCCCAGATTGGTGTGGCTGACGCAGAGCTGATGACTGCCGCAGGGGAGTGCTTCGGCGTGTGGTGGACCGACGCTGCGTCGCTCGGCTTGGTGTCCCCCGCTCCGGGCGACGACTCGACCGGCGGTGCCGACCGATCGCGTCGGGGTCGGTTCCGCTCGTGGCGCAGCGTCCGGGTCGCCGGGTATCGGCGCGAGGTCGAGCGTCGAGGTGGCGGTGTCTCGTCGCGCCTCTACGACCTCGTGGTGTCGGCCCTCCGTGCGCTGACCAAGTGATGACCGACCCGGATCGCCTGCGCGACTTCCGACCGTAGGATCACGACCTGCCCACCCGAGCTGACGTCGGGCGACGCCCGAGAGGACTCCGAATGACAACTGCAACCACTCCGAATGTCGTGGTCATCGGGCTCGGCTACGTCGGGCTCCCGCTGCTCGTCGAGTCCAGCCTGGCCGGCCACACATGTGTCGGCCTCGACCTCGACCAGCGTGTCGTCGACAGCCTCAACGCCGGGCGATCGCACGTGGATGACGTGACCGACGAAACCGTCGCCGGCATGGTCGAACGTGGCTTCCGAGCGACCACCGATGCCTCCTGCCTCGCTGATGCCGACGTGGCGATCATCTGCGTCCCGACACCGTTGAAAGACGACCAGACGCCCGACCTCGGCGCCGTGAACGGCGCGTCGGGGTCGATCGCCGAGCATCTGCACGAAGGGATGCTCGTGGTGCTCGAGTCGACCACGTACCCCGGGACGACGGACGGGGTCGTGCGCGAGCGGTTGGAGCAGAGCGGCCTCGTCGCCGGGCGCGATTTCAACCTCGCGTTCTCGCCGGAACGGATCGATCCGGGCAACCCGACCTATCAGCTCCGCAACACGCCGAAGGTCGTCGGCGGATACACCACAGCGTGCACCGAGCGCGCCAGCGCGTTCTACGCCGACGTGGTCGACGAGGTGGTGCCGGTCTCGGGGACTCGAGAGGCGGAGATGGCCAAGCTTCTCGAAAACACCTACCGCCACGTGAACATCGCACTCGTCAACGAGATCGCCGTATTCTCCCATGATCTCGGGATCGATCTGTGGGAGGCACTGCGCGCCGCCGACACGAAGCCGTTCGGGTTCACGGCGTTCTATCCCGGGCCCGGCGTCGGCGGCCACTGCATCCCGATCGATCCCAACTACCTGTCGCACAGCGTGCGATCGCTCGGGTATCAGTTCCGTTTCGTC
>JBGCFW010000276.1:0-4640 GCA_045107155.1 Ilumatobacter sp.
CTGGGCGAACGTAGTCGCTCACGCACGCCGCGACGCGGAGTTCCGAGCCCGGCGTGACCGCGCCGACGGACGTCGTCGTCAGATGCGCGCAGACGGCCACGACGACATCGCGATCGCCGAGGATCCCGACGTCGCCGCACCCGAAGTCGGCATGCACGAGATCTCTGAACGCCTGCCCGCATCATTCGGGAACCTCGAAGCGCTCCGGGAACGCGCGCTGGAGCTGGAAGGCCAGACCCTCGTTCCGATCCCCGAGACCGTGGCGGTGTTCGCGCTGGCGCACCAGCGCGGCATTCCGGTCGTGTTCGTGAGGGTCATCTACCTCACGTCCGAGGCGCGCACCGCCGTGCCCCCGTCCGCGGGTCTCGACCTCTCGCTGGTCGACGAGGTGGTCACCTCGCTCGACCATCGATGCGGGAAAGCGCACGGGCTGCTCGACGAGACGATCGCTCGGCGCCGGGTTCAGCCGGAGCGGGTGGTGCACCTCGGGGACAACGAGATCGCCGACGTCCGCACGGCGGAACGGCTCGGTGCCCGTGTGGCCCACCTCGATGTCCCGAAGCGCGACCATGCCGTCGAGCTCGTTCCCGAACCGCTGCGCAATTGGTCGTCCGCGAGTGGCACCGATCTCGGCATCTCGGCAAGCGTCCGTGCCACGCTCGTCGCGACACGATCGGGCACCGACCCGTCGTACCAGTTCGGCGTGGCCACGATCGGACCGGCCCTCGCCGGCTTTGGACGATGGGTGTCCGACACCGCGACGGACCTCGGAGGCAGCCACGTCCACTGCATGCTCCGCGAGGGAGCCACCATCGCGGAGCTGATGCGTGTGGTCGCGCCCGATGGGCCCACGCCGGTGCCGCTCCACGTCTCTCGATGGGTGACCATGCGCGCCGCGGTGATCGACGGGTCACGGGAGCAGCTGCTCACTTCGCTGTCGCGCCGGGCAGACCTCACGGCCCAACACGTGGTCGATGCGTTCGGTTGCGAGTTGGAACTCGTTCGCGAGGTGATCGGCGGAGACACGGTTCCCGCCGCCGAGGTCGATGACGCGTGTGCCGCACTCGCCGCTCATGACGACGCCCGTACCGCGATCATCGATGGCGCTGCGGCGTTACGCGCTCGGGTACTCACGTATCTCGCCGACCGCCTCGAAGCCGACGACGGCCCGATCGTGCTGAGCGACGTGGGTTGGGGCGGCACGATCCAGGAGGGGCTCACCCGGATCCTGCGCAGCGGTGGCGACGATCGCGATGTCGTCGGGCTCTACTTCGCGATGTCGAGCGCGGGCGAAGAGCGAGTGGCCAGGGGCGCGTCGATGCGCTCATACCTACCCAACCGGTTTGCCGACCCGGACGCGGCGCGCGACAGCCGCGCTGTCGCTCACCACGCCGACACCATCGAGCGGATCATGACGCCGGCGATCGGCACGCTGCTCGACATCGATGCGGCGGGCGCGCCGATCACGAGAAGCGCCGACCACGACCACCTCCCACCGTCGCTCGTTTCGGCGCAGCGCGGGATGCGAGACGTGGTCGACACACTCGCTGACGAAGATCGGGGAGTGACCGACTTCGACGACCGGCGCTGGCACGATCCACAGCTGCGTGCCGCATTCGCTGCCACGATCGCCCGGGTCGTGGTTGCGCCGGACCACCGTGTGGCGAGTGCGCTCGGGTCATGGCCACACGACGACGTGGCCGGCACCGATCACCGCGCCATCGCGGATCCGCGTGTGGCCGAGGCGATCCCGTACGCGAACGTGCATGACGTCGCCCAGCTCGACCCGAACGGTCGCCGCTGGGTCAGCGGACTCGCCGGATCACGGAATCGAGCACTCGTCGGCCAGCTGGATGCCCGCCACCGAATGGTCGACGTCGACGACCTGGCTCCGGTCGGTGACCTCGGTGTCGCGCTACTCGCAGCGTTCGAAGTAGGTGACAACCAGGCACGTATCCAGCACGCGGGCCCGGCGCGGCAGCTCCCCGGCGGATGGACGATGCTGCGCCTCGACGGCGAGGTCGACTCGCTACGCGGTCTCCGGTTCGATGCGGGCGAGCACACGTCGTTCGTCGATGTCGACGTGTTCGAGGTTCGCCTGGGCACCGACGACCCCGGCGAAATCCCGCGTCGTTCGATTCGGTTCGACGACTCCGACGTCCGGATCATCGGCGGCCACCACTTCGACGGCCGGAGCTTCGTGCACCGAGCCGGCGGACACGTGCTGCTCGATTTCGATCCTGACGTGGCAGGGCGGATCCGACGCATCCAGGTCACCGTGGGCTTCCGTGCGATTCGACTCGCCGACGACAGCCCACTCGCCATCACTCCGATCGCAACGCGGACGAAGGACCAGGCACGCCGCGTCGCCGGTGCGGTTCGACGCCGGCTCTGACATCTGTTGCGAGTCAGCAGGGAGGCGTGCGATCGCCATTGAGGACGACCGTTCCTCACCCAACTCGGGCGAGCACCGATGGAGCGAACTCGGGCGGCTGGGGCCGACACGAACACCTTCTTACGTCAAAAATGTTTGACACGCCGACGAGTGGTCGTACGCTGTTCGCATGTCAAAGATTCTTTCCAGTGTCCGCATCGAGGACACCACCTTCCAGGAGAAGAGCGCCATCACCATGACCACGATCTTGGTCGTGGTCTTCGCTGCATACTTCGGGCTCGCCCTCGGCGTGGTCGCGGAGTCCCCGGACCGCGACATCGCCTACACGGCACTGTTGGTGATGGCCGCCATCGTCGTGACGATCCTGGCCGCTGCCTCTCACGTGCTCTTGGCGGTCGCGTTCCGCTCGCAGGCGAACGCACACGACGAACGCGATTGGCTCGTCGGGCTCCGTAGCGAACGGATCGCGGGCTACGTCCTGGCCCTCGGCGTGTTCGCCGGAATCGGGCTCGCGATCGCACAGGTCGATGCCTTCTGGATCGCTCAGGCGCTGATCGCTTCGCTGGTCGCCGCCGAGGTCGTGGAGGGGATCGTGAAAGTTGCGCTCTACCGGCGTGCCAACTGACGATGGCCAAGCCGACCAGAATCACCAACCGGATCACCGAACTACGCGCAACATGCGGCGTGAGCCAAGCTGAACTCGGCGAACGGGTCGGCGTCACGAGGCAAACCGTGAACGCCATCGAGCGAGGGAAGTACTCCCCGTCGCTCGAAGTGGCGTTCAAGATCGCCCGCACACTCGACGCGCCCCTGGAGAGCGTGTTCGGCTACCCCGATGAGCCGTGAACAGCCGACTCACCCACGGCTGGGAACACACGACTGACGCCATCACCGACGATGTCGGCACGAGCGGCCGACGCTGAAGTCAAGTTCGCTTGTCGGAAAGTCTGCTTGACATTAAGACAAGGTCGCTTTACATTGACGACATGACACATCGAAACGACACCACAGCCACGGCACCCGCCCGCGGCCCCCGCCTCAGCGCCGAGGATCGGCGCCAGCGCAACAGCTATCTCCGCGAGTTCATCCCTGCGATCGTGGCCTTCGGCGTCACGCTCGCGATCGTGGAAACCACCGTCGACGCGAACACCTCGGGCGCACGGGTCTGGGTGCTGCTGCCCGTCGTCCCCATGATCGGCGTCGCCGTCGCCCTCTACCGAGCCGTCCAACGGGGCGACGAGTACGGCCGAGTCGTCATGCTCGAGTGCATGGCACTCGGCTTCGGAGTCTCGATGATCGTCGCGATGGCGCTCGGGTTCCTGGGGGGAATCGGTGTGACCCCGGCGTACGGCGGCTGGCTCGTGTTCGGTGCCGGGATGACGGCTTGGAGCGGAACCCTGCTGATCCGAGGGATGCGCTGATGCAGAACCGACTGAAGGAGCTGCGCGCAGTCAACGGCTGGAGCCAAGCCCATCTGGCCGACCTCCTGGGCGTCAGCCGCCAAACCGTGAACGCACTCGAAAATGGCCGCTATGACCCGAGCTTGCCGCTCGCCTTCCGTCTCTCCGACGTCTTCTCGGCCCCGATCGAAGACCTCTTCACCCCGAGCGCCGATGACCTCGGCACGGTCACCACCACGGCCACAGCCGCCCCGTCGGCGCAATGAACCTGGCGTCAGGCACCCGAACGACAGCCCCGATTACCGACCTCGGTCACAGTGGCTCGACGTGGCCGGGCGAGCCCGAACCTCACGGAAGTCCCGCTACCCCCACGATCTCCGGCCGTCCGGCAGATCTTCGTACGGCGGGGCGCCGGACCGGCCCGGGAGCTCGAGCCAGTCGTTGCGGCCAGGCGTGAGGTTCGGATTCGAGAACGGGTCGACGTACATCTCACGACCCCACCGTTGTTCGATCAGCGCGGTCTCAGCCGGGTCGATCGGATGCGAGAAGCTTCGGCTCTCGAAGTGATACCAGGAGGCATACGGCGTCCAGAGGATCCGGAACCCGTGCTGTCGCACGGTCAGCGACAGGTCGACGTCGTTGTAGTTCGCCGGGAAGTCGGTGTTCATCCCGCCGACGGCGAGGAAGACGGCGCGACGCATCAGCGTCGCCGCAGCGGTGGACCCAATGCACTCACGGACGACATTCGCCATGTTGAACGGACCCGGATGCGACCCTGCCCATCCGAGCAGCGCATGCGTGATCGTCCCGTGATAGAGGTGTCCGCCGTGCTGCAGCGTGCCGTC
>JBGCFW010000277.1:0-9996 GCA_045107155.1 Ilumatobacter sp.
CCTGAACGATCGCTGTCGCCGTCGCGACCACCGGGCCGATGGGGCGCGTGAGGCGCCGCGCGAGCCAGAGCCCGATCAATGCTGCGGTCGGGAGGATGATCAGCAGCACCACGCCGAGTCGTCGTCCGTAGTCGAACAGCGGCGACCGAGCGTCGCGGATCGGTACGTCGACGACCACGACCCATTCCACACCCGGCACCGCGATCGGCTCGGCGTAGGAGAAGTTCTTCGTCCCGAGGTAGTTGTTCGCCGTGCCAGTGAACTCGTCACCGTCGAGCGCGGTCCGCACCGGTTTGGTGTCGACCTCTTGCAGACCGATGGGCGTGCCGAGCTCGGAGATCAGTAACTCGAGCCGTTCGTCGTTGACCTTGCCGAGGTATCCCTCCGGATCCTCGATCCATCGTCGACTCTCGCTGCGCAGGCGAAGATCAGCTCCGACCACGTAGCTTTCACCGCTCTGGAGACCGTACAGCTCCCACTGCTGGCCGGTGGTGGTCACCTGGCTCAACGCCTCGACAGGGATCTCGCTGACGAGGACGCCGATCGCTTCGGTGTCGTTCTTCACGGTGGCGGCGGCGAAGAGCACCGGTCGTCCCTGCGCCGGGAGGTAAAGCTCGACGTCAGCGATGACGGCGTTGCCGGCGCGGACCCGCGTGAGACGCTCGCGGAGTACAACGGCGAGGTTCGAGTCGGCGTGGGGCCCGTCGATGAGATTGGTCCCGAAGTCGATGCGCTTGTCGACGGAGTAGACGACATCGCCAGCAAGCGTCACGAGCAACGCATCGCCACCGCCCAGCCCGCCGGTGAGCATCGCCTCGAGCGACGCGTGGTGCAGGGCATGGATCGCGCTGTAGTCGGACCCATCGCCTGCGTCGGCGATCGATGCCGGGTCGACGCCTTCGAGTGTCGGCGAGACGGTGTAGTGGTACTGCAGGTACTGCGCTGAAGGGTTGTCGGGCAAGAACTCGGCAACGGTGACGTCTTCGAGATCGAGCCGGTCGTACAGGTCGACGACCTCTGCTTGATAGTGACGCTCGAGGGCGGCCATCTGGTCGGCGCTGATCGGCTCGGCGTCGAGGTTGTCGAACTCGTTGGCGAGCTCGTCGAGGGCCGTCACCACGCCGAGGTCACCCGAAAGCGCCGACACCTGCCCGATCAAACGATCGACGCCGTTCTCGATCGTTCGCGCTCGTGCTTCACCGATCCCGACGAGCTGATCTTGTGTGCCGTCATCGAGCAGGTCGCTCGCCGCCACGTAGTTCAGTCCACCGACGAGCAAGACCGATGCGAGTGCCGTCGCAACGAGCGTCCACGCGAGCTGGGGGCGCAACTCCCGAGGGCGCCGCCACCACGGCAGCGACGCTGCTCGCTCACGAAGCGCTGCGAGGTCCCGATCGACGCGCAACTCGCGAGCATGCTGCACGTCGGGGTCGACCTCGACGGGAGACGGCGTTTCGACGATGTCAGTCACGGGTTCCCGATTCGGTGCTGGTTCGCCGTTCGAACAGTCGCTCGACGCGGCGACGGCGCAGCGTGACGATTCTGTTGAACGCAGCGGCCACCTCAGCGTTCCGGCTGCCGACTTCGGCGGCGGCCTCGGCCTCGATGACCAGGACGAGACAGTCTTCGAGCGCACGGCTGAGCAGCCGGGTACCGATACCGGGAGCGTCTCCAAGCAAGCCGACCGTCTCCCCGGTCGTGAGCTCGGCCACCTGGCTCTCGGCACCGTCGGCCTCGACGAGGACGAGGGCGGCACGGCCCTCGGCGACGAGCATGAGGTCTTGACTCGACGCCGTGGTGTCGGCCATGACCTCGCCGACGGCGAAGCGTTCGTAGCGGCTTGCTCGCGCCAGGCGGTCGACGTCGTCGTCCGCCAGCGACGTGAGCAACTGCGACGTTCGGATCGTCGATGCCAGCTCCGCGGGTGTCGGCAGCTCGGACTCGCCGGCAGCCACGCCGTCGTACACGTAGAGGTCCTGGGCAGGGCTCGGCAACGGCACCCCGTGTCGATGCGACTGGTACCAGACGAGCGAACCGAAGTCGGTCTTGACGCGCGGCTCGATCGTGTAATCGTCGATCCACATGTGCACCTGATAGCCCATCAGCGGATCGTCGATCTGCGTCACCGCGACGTAGGGCGCCGGTTCCTCGAGCACGCCGGGAGTTCCTCGCGCTGCGTCGAGCAGCATCGCCTTGGCCACGGTCGGAGCGTTCACATACGCCACCTGGATGTCGACCTGGACCCGATGCACGCCATCTGCCGCGGCGTAGTTGACGATGCTGGCGCCTGCAAGCTCGCTGTTCGGCACCACGATGGTGTCACCCTGCCGGTTCCGAATCCGCGTCGTCCGCCAGTTGATGTCGAGCACCTTGCCCTGGATGTCCCCGGCCTTGATCCAATCACCTGGTTGGAACGGCTGGTCGCTCAGCAGCAACATGCCTGACGCAAGCCCGCTCAGGGTGTCTTGCAGTGCGAACGAGATCACCAGCGACGTGACGCCGAGCGCAGCGAGCGCAGACGACAGGTCGACGCCCCACACACCGGCGATCAGAATCCATGCTGCGACGAGGATCAGCAAGATGCGAGGTGCAGCGAGCAACAGCTGTGGCACCGGGCGATCGGCCGCCCGACGACGGTCGCGGATCCCGTCGACGACGACGCGCAGCACGACCAGCGCTGCGAGCGTGACGGTGATGACCATCGCGGTCGCCGCAATGGTGGGAATCGGGCGATCGCTCTCGATACCGAGCACCGGCACCGCGACCGCCCAGACCGCAAACGCCGGGAGCGCCCAATTCCGCAGGATCGTCACGGCTCGACGGAGCAACGACTCCCGTTGGCGAAGACGTTCGTCGAGCTCCGCTGCGGCGATGATCACGATCGGTACGACGACGATCACGACCGTCGCCCACCACGGGTTGGTTCCGACCACGGTGCTCACGGTGCCACCACCTCGTCGACATCCTGCTCGGTAACGAGGAGCTGGCCGTCGTCTTCGGACGGTTCGACCAGGTACTTGTCGGGGAGCAGCGCGCTGGTCTCGGCGCTCGTGCGAACTTCGCCCGCCCGAGCAGTTCGCGCCAGGACGTGGGCTGTCCCGACCGTGAGCCCCCAGACGTCGTAGACGAGGCTCGCGCCACCCGCCGTGCCGGTGGTGACCGGGCCGCTGTGGACCCCGATCGCCAGCTCGAGGTCGGCATCGATGTCGAGCGCTTCGACCGCATCGATCGCGTCGAGCGCGAACGCGATCGAGCGCGGCGCGTGGTCGATGAACGGGCGATCGTGACCGCAAGCCGCGTAGTACGCATCCCCGACCACCTTGATGCGATCACATCCGTGCACTGCCGCCACCTCGTCGAGTTGCGTCACCAAGTGGTCGATCACTTCCCGGTCGGCACTGCCCGACGAGTCGCGCACGAGGTCGGACAACCCGAGTACCACGACGACGATCACCGACGTCGATCCCACCTGCTCCAGCGCATGGAGGTCACCCGACGCCATCCGATCGGCCACACTCGGCGGCAGAAGAGATCGCAAGAGCCCGAGCCGTTCTCGACGGGCCGCCGAGATCTGCTGCTGCTGCTCGGTCAACGCCTCGCGCATCACACCGAGTTGCCCGGCCAACCGTTGGATCTCGATCGGTGTCTGAGGCGGCACGACGATGTCGCCTTCGAGGCGTCCTTGCCGGCTGATGCGGTCGCTGATGTGGCGAACCGAACGGACGAGACTGTTGGCCCACGCCACAGCGAGGAAGGCGAGCACGACGACGAAGATGGCCGCTCCGACGATCAGCAGCTCTTGGAAATCGTCGAGACCGCGGGACGCTGCCGCATCGTCCACCTGCGCGACCACGAACCACTCCACCGACTCGGTGCGCGCCGGAACGGTGACGCTGAGCACAGAGCCACCGGTGATCGATGCGATCGCGTTGGCTGACGTATCGCCTTCGCGACCTGCGTCGACGATCTCGTCGGGAACGAGCTGAGTCAGCACGGTGGTCCCGCGGGCCTCGATCTCGACACGCTCGGCCTCGGTGAGAGCGCCTGCTGCGATCGCCGCATCGAGATAGGTCGACGGCGTGTCGAGAAACGCGCGTGGATCGGAGCGCGTCCTCGCGTCGGAGCCGACCACGTACACGTCCGCGGTGTCGGGAAGGCCGCCGGCCTCCCACGTCTCGTCCGCCGAGACCAGGTCGACGAACCGCGATGCGTCGTAGGTGAGCAGCAGCGCACCGGTGAGACCGTCGGTCTCGATGGGGCTACCGACGACGCCGACGACGGCACCGGGCGCTGCATCGTAGAACCCGAGGTCGCTGCTGGCGAATGCCGTATCGGGATCGTCCACGACGCGTCGATACGTGTTCGCGAGAACCGACCCGCTGAATGGTCCGGTCCGGAGATTCGTTCCGAGGTCGGGCCGCTTGTTGACGCTGTACACGACCGTGCCACCGTTCTCGACGAGCAGCAAGTCGACGAGGCCGAGCCGATTGACGACATCGCGGTACACCGGATGCACCTGGCGGTGCACGTTGGTCCACGTGGTCCCGTCGCCTGCATCGTCGAGCGTCGACGGGCGACCCAACGGACCGAGGTCGACCGTGTACTCGTATTGCAGGTATCCGGCCACCTCGGAGCGACCCACGATGTCGCGGAGCTGGATGTCTCGGCCGGTTTCTCGCAACGGTTCGATGTAGTCGCTCTGGAAGAGCGTGAACAGCTCCTCCAACTCGTCGCCGAAATCGCTCGCGTCGAAACTGGCCTCGAGCTCGGTGAGGGCTTCATCGAACGCTCTGACGGCGACTCCGGCTTGACGGCTCGAGGAGAGCGACGAGGCCGTCCGCTCGAGGCTCGACAACTCGGCGCCGACATCCCACGCCGCTGCCTCGACCGTCGCTCGAATCCGTTCGCTGTTGAGGTCTTCGGCGAGCCGCTCTCCCGTGGTGACGCCGACGATCGTCGCCGCGCCGAGCGACAGCAGACTGATCGCCACGACGGACGCCGCGAGCCGCGTGGCTGTGGAGGTCCTTGCGATCGGGCTCCTGGAGACGATCCGGCTCTTCGAGCTTCGCTCGTCCTTTGCCACGGTTCGAGAGCGTACATGACCACCGCACGCAGGGCGAAGACTCCGGGCGTTTGACGCAGGAGCGGCTCACGACCGAAGATGGGTCGGTGACGGCATCCGCGTATTCGATCGACGGCCGCACTTTCGAGTTCGAGGTTCCGCTCGTCGATGCGTTCCCGATCGGGGCGTACGTCCGACTCGATGCGGGAGCACGAACGTTTCTCGGTCAGGTGCTCGAGGAGTCGGTCACCGCGATGGTGCCCAACGCTTCTCATCGCTCGATCGGCGGACACGGTCTCCTACTCGCCGAACTGAGCGACAACGGCGCCGCCGCCGTCGATGGAACGGCCGTGTTCGGGGATGCGACGATCACGATCGCGAACGCCGGCATCGCGGCCGAGTATCTCGAGTCGGTGGCACCGGCGGACTCAGCGCTGGAACTGGGCTCGATCCAACGAATGCCGGATGCGCCGGCGATCCTGAACACCAACGGGTTCGGACGTCACACGTTCATGTGCGGGCAGTCCGGGTCCGGAAAGACCTACTCGCTCGGCGTCGTGTTGGAACGTCTTCTCTACGGCACCGATTCCCAGATCGTCGTGATCGATCCCAATTCGGACTACGTCAAGCTGACGGAACTTCGATCGGCGGAGGAGACCGGCCTCGACGCAGCCGCCTACGCAGACCTCCGCGCTCGACACGAGGCCATCGTCGACGACATGTACGTCTTCGGAGGCGGCGACGCGCCGAACCAGCTCCGAGCCCGATACGGACGGCTCCCGATTCACCAGCAGACGATGGTGCTCGGCATCGATCCCATCCGCGATCCCGAGGAGTACAACGCGTTCCTGCGGACCGTCCGAGGGATCGAAGGGTCCGACTACTCGATCGACGACCTGATGCTCGCCGTGCGTGCGTCGTTCGACGACGACGTCCGACGGCTCGGGCTGCGGATCGACAACCTCGACATCGCCGACCAATCGATCTGGGCCGGCGACGAACCAACGGTGATGGAGAACCTGTCCGAAGGCTGGCGACTGCTCGTCGCAGACGTCGGAAGCCTCGCATCGACAGAAGAGATGTCGATTGCCTCTGCGGCGCTGCTCGGCTTCCTCTGGGAGCGCCGCCAGGCACGTCGTCCGATCATCATCGTGATCGACGAAGCCCACAACGTGTGCCCGCAGAACCCGACCGACGCGAACCAGGCACTGGCGACCGATCACGTGGTGCGGATCGCGGGCGAGGGCCGCAAGTACGGTCTGTACCTCTTCTTGTCCACGCAGCGACCCTCGAAGGTGCACCAGAACGTTCTGTCGCAATGCGACAACCTGATGCTGATGAAGATGAACTCCGCCGCCGACATTCGGGCGCTCGTCGAGACCTTCTCGTATGCACCGCCGTCACTCATCGAGCGAGCGAGCGGCTTCGGTCTGGGTGAAGGGCTCGCGGCGGGAAAGATCGCGCCGCACCCCTTGCTGTTCAAGAGCGGGAAACGACTCACGCTCGAGGGCGGCCACGATGTGTCGTCGGCCTGGGCGCGCCGCCCCGACTCACACTCTGCGCAGTGACCGACCTCGAGGTCGACCGCTCGGCGTTCGACTCCGCGCGACGCGCGGCTGCGAGCACATGAAGTTCGCCGTCGACGCGCCGACCGTCGTCACGCTGCCGGTGTCCGGGACGGATCTTGTTTTCCCGGTGAACCGCGTGTTCTGCGTCGGTCGGAACTATGCCGACCACGCGATCGAGATGGGGCACGATCCCGACCGGGAGGATCCGTTCTTCTTCGTGAAGACCCCCGACACGGTGGTCGCCCCGGGGGCACCCTTCCCGTACCCCCCGGTCTCCTCCGACGTTCATCACGAATGCGAGTTGGTGGTCGCGCTCGGAAGGGGAGGGAGCGAGGTGCCGGTCGCGGACGCGCTCGACCTCGTGTATGGCTACGGGGTCGGACTCGACATGACGCGACGCGATCTCCAGAGCGAGGCGAAGCGAATGGGCCGCCCGTGGGCCACGGCCAAGTCGTTCGCCGCCTCGGCACCCATGTCGGCACTCACGACCGTTGCCGACATCGGACACCCAGACGCAGGCGAAGTCGTGCTCGCTGTCGATGGCCGAGTCCGCCAACACGGCGATCTGTCGCAACAGATCTGGAAGCCCGCGGAGATCATCGCTGCGCTGTCGAGACTCTTTGCGCTCACTCCGGGCGACCTGATCATGACCGGCACACCCGCCGGGGTGGGCCCGATCGAGCGGGGTCAGACGATGCGCGGCTACATCGCCGGTGTCGGCGAACTCATCGTCGACGTCGTGTGAGCACCGATCCAGCCAGGTGAGGCGCTGCCGCGCCGCCGTTCAGAACATGCTCTTCTGCGGGCGGATGATGAGCTCTTCGATGTTCAGTTCGATGGGTTGCGTGATGACGTACTCGACAGCCCTGGCGATGTGGTCGACATCACCGATCGTTGGAGCCATCGCCGCTTGCAGCGCCTTGACCTGCTCGGGAGGGAGTCGGCCTTCGTCGTCGAACTGGGGGTCATCGACACCGGCTGCAGCAGCAAGCCCTTCGACGAGCGAGCGATCGGCGTTGCGCACGAAGTTGGTGGCGAACACGCCCGGCAAGATCGCCGTCACCCTGATCGAGTCGTCCTGGAGTTCATCGCGCAGCGTGCCGTTGATGCAGTTGACCGCGTGCTTGGTGGCGCCGTACACACCCGAGTCGCGTCGGATCGACGCGGTCGATGAGATGTTGATGATGTTGCCCTCGGATCTCGTGCTGCGCATCGCACGGACCGCCGCCTGACAACCGACCGCGAGCGCGAGCACGTTCACGTCGAGCATCGACTTCCAGAAGTCCGGATCGCCGTCGACGATCGTCGAGCCGACGTCGCCGAATCCAGCGTTGTTGACCATCACGTCGAGCCGACCGGTTGCGGCGGCGGCGCCCGCGACCCAGCTCGACAGCGCCGCCGAGTCGGTCACGTCGAACACCGCGATGTCGGCAGAGCCCCCTGCCACTCGGATCCTTTCGGCCGAAGCTTGCATCGGCGCGTCGGTTCGCCCCGCGAGGAACACGTGGGCGCCGAGCGAGCCGAGGTGTTCGGCGATCGCAGCGCCGATGCCGCTCGATGCTCCGGTGATGCAGACCGTTCGGCCGTCGATACTGCGCGTCATGGGTTCTCCTCAGGGTCTCGGGATGCCTCGATCGTGACGTGTCGGCACCTCAGAAATCGAACCGAAGTGAGCGGTGCGACGTGACCCGGAGCCGCTCGGGAGCGCGACTGCGCACCCGACTCCTCAGTCCGCCAGGCGTGCGATCGGCGCGGGTGGATCAGACCACCGCAGCGGTTGCCGACCGTCGCAGCGACCATGCGACGACCAGGCCGATCACACCGAACACGAGGAGCTGGAGCCCCGAGATCCACGCGAGCACTGCGAGCGTCGGGGTCGGCCACGACACCACGACGAGTCCAGCGACGAGCGAGACCAGCCCGCGCAGAACGCGCAGCCCTCGGTGTTCGCCGTGCCGATCGCGGAGGGCATCGATCGCGTCGATCACGCCGCCGATGATCCAGACGATCCCGAGGATGGTGGCGAGGATCGCCAGTGTCTCGACCCGGTTGCGCAGGATGATCACGCCGGTGCCGATCATCAGCACGCCGAGGACGCCGTAGACCCCGGGTGCGGGGGCCTCATGATCGAACGCACTGATCAACCGAGTCACTCCGAACACCACGAACTGCAGCCCGAGCAGCACCGACAGCACGGTGATGGTCTCGCCAGGCCACGCGAGCAGCATCGCTCCGATCACGATCGAGATCACGCTGACCGTGAATACGGCGACCCACCCAACCGCCGCGTCGAGCATGAAGACGCCGATTCTCGTGTCGTCGGACGTTCGCAGATCACTCTCGGTCATCGTGGCTCCTCACGCGGGATGGCGGGTACGGCGGGGATGGCGACGCTACCCCAGCAGCGCCCGAAGCTGGTGAGCCCCGACGATCCCATTCCTGCGCCTTCACCGCAGCCCTTCCCGCTGGCAGCATCGACGCCGAGTCGAGCGGCATCGTGGTGCGGACACGCGGCGACGCAACCACGTCGCCGGCGACGGCGCGCCCAGCCTGACCAACGAGCGAACGTGCTACTCGCCTGCGGCGACCCGCAGGCGCTCGAGGGTCTCTTGAACCGTCGCTTCGATGAGGCCAACCTTGTACCCGGTTTCCCGAAGTGGCTGCGCACCGTCGGTACATGCGACCGCCACGCGCCGAATCACCTCGTCGGACAGCGTCTGGCCGTCGAGCATCGAGGCGGCCGCGTCCATCCGAAGCGGCACGGTGGCCACGCCACCGATCCCGATCCGACACTCGGCAACGGTGTCGCCATCGAACCGGGCCCGGACAACGCACTCGACCAGGGGCCACTCGGCCTCGAATCGACTGATCGATCTGAAGTACGCGGCGCGCTCGTCGGCCCACGGCTCCGGGAGCTCGATCGACGCGATCACCGCGCCATCGGGGAGTTGGTGGTCTCGGGTCGCATCGCTCCCGTCGCCCAGCAGGTCGGCAATCGACATCGAGGTCGCGTCGGTCAACGTGACCGCGGCGTCAGAGGCGAGCAGCGCCATCGCGATGGACGACGGATGCGGGTGCACACACTCCGATCGGTCGAACACCACCCCGTAGAGATGCTGTCCGTCGCGCGCCGGGCACGTGTCGCCGCCCGACTTGAGACACGAGATCTCCGGATGCCGGTAGTACCAGCAGCGTGTGTGCTGTGTGAGGTTTCCACCGATCGTGCCGCGGGCTCTCACCTGTGGTGTGGCGAGCCCGCCCGCCGTGATCGCGAGCGCCGGGTAGGCGTCGGCGGTGTCGGTGGCGACCGTTGCGATGGTCACTCCCGCACCGATCCGCCAGCCAGCGGCGTCACGACGGACTTCG
>JBGCFW010000278.1:0-3022 GCA_045107155.1 Ilumatobacter sp.
CGAACAGCTTGCCGACGAGCTGGAGGGCCACGTCCTTGAAGGCGAGCGTCGGCCCGTGGAACAGCTCTTGCACCCACTGGTTCTCACCCGTCTGAACGAGCGGAACGACCGCCGGATGCCTGAACGTGCCGTAGGCCTCGGCGCACAGATGCGTGAGGGTCAGCTCGTCGATGTCGGGCTCGACGAACGGGAGCATCACGTCGACAGCGCGCTCGACATGGCTGCCTCCGGGCGAGCGGCGCGGCGCCAACGCCGGCCAGCGCTCGGGCACATAGAGACCGCCATCGTCGGCGAGGCCAGCGAGCAAGACGTCGGCGAAGCCGAGTTCGGGCGCTCGCCCACGGGTCGACACATAACGCACGTCAGTCCCCGATCACGCGGATCAGTCCACCGACCTGGCGAACCACGTCGAGGGTTCGGAGCTCGCGAACCGTCGCCTGCACGTCGGCTTCACGGGCGGTGTGGGTGATGAACACGAGGCGAGCATCCGGACCGTTGCCCTCCTGTTCGGCGACTCGAATACTCACGCCGTGCGAGGCGAACACACCGGTCACCGAATGCAACACGCCCGGCTCGTCTGCGACTTCGAGACCCAGGAGGTACTCGGCGTCGGTCTCGTCGATCGGACGAATCGTCGCATCGTGGAGCTCGCCCATCGTGCCGAACCGCTCACGGCGCAGATTCAACGCTGCGTCAACCACGTCGCCGAAGACAGCGCTCGCGGTGGGGGCACCTCCGGCGCCGCGACCGAAGAACATGAGCGAGTCGGCGAAGTCACCCTCGACGAACACGGCATTGAAGCTGTCGCGCACGCTCGCGAGCGGATGTTCCTTGGGAACCATGGTCGGGTGCACACGGACGCTCACCTCATCGGTTGCGGGGTCACGTTCGACGATGCCGAGCAACTTGATGCAGTAGCCGAGCCGATCGGCGATGGAGATCTCGGCGCCGGTCACACGGCTGATCCCCTCGTGGTACACGTCGCCGGCGACGACCTTCGCACCGAACGCCGCCGTGGCGATGATCGCCGCCTTGGCTCCGGCGTCGTACCCCTCGACATCGGCCGTTGGGTCCCGTTCGGCATAGCCGAGCGCTTGGGCTTCGGCGAGCGTGGCCGCGTAGTCGCCTTCACCTCCGCCGAGGACCGCGTCGGTCATCTTCGTGAGGATGAAGTTGGTGGTGCCGTTGATGATCCCCATCACGCGGGTGATCGGTTCGCCGTACAGCGACTCGCGTAGCGCTCGCATGATCGGGATCCCGCCGGCGACCGCTGCTTCGAACAGCAGGTCACGCTCGGCGGCATCGGCTGCCGCGTACAACTCGGCGCCGCAGTTGGCGAGCAGTTCCTTGTTCGCCGTGACCACCGGCTTGCCGTGCGCGAGCGGATCGAGGATGAGCTGGCGGGCCGGTTCGATGCGGCCGATCGCCTCGCCCACCAGGTCGACTTCGTCACTCGTGACGAGGCCGTGGGTGTCCCGCGTGAGCAATCCATCGGCGAGCTCGACGTCGCGCGGGGCCGACAGGTTGCGCACGGCGACCTGTTCGATCGCCAGGCGGAGACCCGTCCGCCGCTCCACCGCATCGGCCTGCGTTCGCACCAGCTCGACGAGGGCGGCGCCCACGTTGCCGCATCCGAGCACGCCGATGCGCACGGTCTTCTGGTCTGCTCCGGGATCGGTCACGCTCGGGAGGCTACGGGATGTGTCGCACCACAGTGGCGGCTGTTCGCACCGTTCGAACGCGGTTCACGATCGGACGACGTCGTGATACTTCGCCAGGTTGCCGACGACGTCGTCGAATCGATTCTTCGCGAGCACCGCACCTTCACGACGCACGTCGTCTTCGTCGATCGTGATGAGGCGGTCGACCTTGGCCCAGCTGTCGCGTCGCTTCGGGTCCCAATCGCCGGTGCCGACCGGAACGTGATCGGCACGCTGCTTGTTCTTCGACGTCAGCGGGACCGCCGCGAGGTCACCTTCGCTTCGCCCGACGATCACCACGGGGCGGTCCTTGCCCCGGTTCGGATCCTCCTGATACGGCACCCACGCCCACACGACCTCACCCGGGTCGGCCTGGCCGTCGAGCTCGGGCGAGTACTCGATCCGAACGCCGTGCTCGACGCGACGGTTGCGCGGCTCGGCACGCTTGGTCGTGCGACCCGCCATCGGGTCGCGCTCCGCCTGCATCGCCTGGATCTGTTTGATCAGGCGGAGGATTGTCTGGAGCCACTTCACGCCGACAACCTACGCGGGTGGCCGCGGCTCGGCGCACCCACTCGCTCCCGCATCGAGGTCCGCAGAGCCGAACGGGCCCTCAGAAGACGTCGGTCAGCAGCAGATCGTCGAAGGTCTCGCGGCGGACCACGAGACGCGCGTCTCCGTTGGAGCAGAACACGACAGGAGGCCGCGTGATCTTGTTGTAGTTGGAACCCATCGAGTGCCCGTACGCCCCGGTGACCGGCATCGCCAGCAGATCGCCCACGCCGGTGTCGACCGGGACCTGCGCGGAGAACGACAACACGTCGCCCGACTCACAGTGTTTGCCGACCAGGCGTGCGGTCAGTTCACGTTGGTCGTCGACGGCTCGCGGGAGGAACGACTCGTAGCCCGAGCCGTACAGGACCGGACGCGGGTTGTCGCTCATACCCCCGTCGACCGAGATATAGGTGCGCACGCCCGGGATGTCCTTCACCGTGCCGACGGTGTAGACGGTCATCGCAGCAGCCGCGGCGATCGCTCGGCCCGGCTCCACACTCACCTTCGACCGGACGCCGAGGGCATCACACGCATCGAGCAGCACGTTGCCCCACTGCGTGATGGTCGGCGCCTCCTCGCCTGCGACATAGGCGACGCCGAGTCCACCACCGAGCACGAGTTCGGGCAGATCGAGCGGCACCGCGAAGTCGGCCATCACCTCGGCCGCCTTGGCCAATGACGACGCCTCGAACACCTTCGAGCCGATGTGGCAGTGGCCGCCGACGAGTTTCATCGCCGACGACGCGCGCGCCCGATCGACGGCACGA
>JBGCFW010000279.1:0-5774 GCA_045107155.1 Ilumatobacter sp.
TGGTCGTACGCACCGACCCACAGGCCGTGAAGCACGCCGGCTTGCCGGCCTTCGTCGTCGACATGGAGGACCCGACCGTCGACGTCCGCCCGCTGCGCCAGATGACCGGCGAGGCCGAGTTCAACGCGGTGTTCTTCAGCGACACGAAGATCCACGAGTCCGAGATGCTCGGCTCACCGGGCGACGGCTGGCGCGTGTCGCTCACGACGCTGATGAACGAACGCCAATCGATCGGCGGCGGGATGCCCGCTCGAGGTTCGGGTCCGATCGGCGACCTCACCCGCGCATGGGCGGACGCTCCCGACCACCTCCGCACGGCATCGGCGCGCGATCGAGTGATGCAGCTCTGGTGCCAGGCCGAGGTGCTCCGCCTCACCAACATCCGAGCGAATCAGAATCGCAAGATGGGCGACCCGGGCCCGGAGGGTTCGATCGGCAAGATGGCTGGTGCGACGCTCAACATCGCCGTCCAGAACGCCGTGATGGACATGATGGGCACCGAGGCCCTCTTGTACGGGAGCTACGAGATGTATCGACCCGAGACCGCACAGGCCACCGACACGGCACAGAAGGCCTTCCTCCGCAGTCGGGCGAACACGATCGAAGGTGGCACGACCGAGGTCATGGCGAACATTCTCGGCGAGCGCGTCCTGGGCCTGCCTGGCGACGTGCGCGTCGATCGCGGCGTGCCGTGGAACGAGGTCCCGCGCAACTGAGCACCCGCCACGGGTCGAGCAGCAGGTGCGCAATACGGTCGTCGACATGATCTCACGGAGGTATCTGACCCGAGGCGGCAACCTCGAACTGCTCGATGCACCGGCTCCCGATGCGTCGATCGCCCTCGAGCGGGATGGCTTTGCGATCGTGCGTGGCGCGCTCACCGACGACGAGGTCGGCGATCTCGCGGACGACCTCTCCTCATTGTTCGACGCGACGCGACCCGACGTCCGGCTGCCCGGCGCCACAGAAGCCGACTACGCCGACTTCCGCTACGAGGCGCTGAACCGCAGCGCAGTCGCGCAGGCTGCGGTCGCACACCCCGGAATTCTCGCGGTGATCGAGCCGCTGCTCGGCGAGGACTGCCACGTGATCTCGAACACCGTGTGGCGCAATCAGCCGCAGCGCGAAAAGGCCCCGTTTGATGTCGGCAATCCATGGCACATCGACGGCGGTCCGCACATCCCGAGGCCCCCTGGCGTTCCATGGGACGACCGGATCCCGTATCCCGTCTTCATGATCGGCTGCCACATCCTGCTGCAGGACTGCGGGCTCGAATCCGGACCGACCGGCTTCGTGCCGCGCAGCCACACGTCCGGTCGGCTGCCACCGCTGCCCGACGACGACGGCTTGATCAGCTTTGAGGGCAACGCCGCTGTCGCTCCACTCGGGCGCGCCGGTGACGTGGTGTTCTTCGTGTCCGACGTCTGGCACCGCCGGATGCCGACCGGACCGGACGATGCCGGCCGCTTCTTCCTCCAGGTGCAGTACGGCCGCCGCGACATCGCCCAGCGGCTCCAACCGACGGCGACGACGAACCACCTGACCGAAGAAGCGATTCGACGAGCTGTGACCGACCGGCAGAAGAGCGTGGTCGGCCTACACCCTCCTGGCTTCTTCGACGCCTGATCAGTCAGTCGCCATCTGCATTGTTCGGCCCGCTGCGCTCGGCGACGCCTGACCGAACTCAGTCGGCGAGGCTGGCGAGGACGTCGCTGGCCGGGAGGCTGCGGTCATCCATGCCTGGGCGGTCGAGGAGACTGCCGCCCAGAAGCACCGTCGAGGCGTCCTCGATCGCTCCCTGCAGCTCGCGGATGTTGCGCGGGGGAGGGAAGTACTCGTCTTCATCGGTGACGATCACGAGCTCACATCCCTTGACGGGAGCGAGGACGTCGATCACGGCAGTCACGAGTTCCTCGGGCGCCGAGGCGCCCGCTGTCACGCCGACGACACCGTGCAGGTCCGTCGGCAGCTCGGCGGCCGAGTTCACGCGGAGGACTCGTTCGCAGCCCTCGTGCTCGGCGAGTTTCGCGAGCGCCATCGTGTTCGACGAGTTCGACGAGCCGATGACCACGATCGCATCGGTACGACGCGCGAGTTCCTCGATGGCCGCCTGCCGGTTGGTCGTGGCAAAGCACAGGTCGCTACGGCCCGGGGTCCACACATCGGGGAAACGAGCCTTCACCGCAACGGCGACGTCCTCCCAGTCACGATGCGACAACGTGGTCTGTGCGAGCAGCGCAACCGGCTCGTCGGTAGCGGGCAGGGCCTCGACCTCGGCGACGCTCTCGACGCGGTCGATCGATTCCGGAGCAACCGCCATCGTGCCGACGGCTTCCTCGTGGCCCTCGTGGCCGACGTAGACGATGCGGTAGCCCTTGCCGGCACGCACCTTTACCTCGTGGTGCACCTTGGTGACCAACGGGCACACCGAGTCGACGACGTACGACCCACGGGCGCGAGCTGCCTCGACCACGTCCGGGGCGGATCCGTGCGCCGACAGCATGATCGGACTTCCAGGGGGCACCTCGGCGATCTCGTCGACGAACACGACTCCCTGCGCCTCGAAACGCCGCACCACCAGCTTGTTGTGGACGATCTCGTGGTAGCAGTAGACCGGACCCTCGAAGGACCGGACCATCCAGGCGAGTGCCTTGATGGCCATCTCGACGCCGGCACAGAACCCGCGGGGCTCGGCCAGGAGTACCTGTTCGACCGGCGATGCAGATCGCGAAGACGGAGGTTCGTCGCTCATGTCGCAGCAAATCTACCGCTGCCGCCGCGGCGGTAGCGTGGTGCGGCCATGTCGACCAGTCTGAAGGCCTCTCTCGCTCCGTTGGTGGTGTCGGTCGTGCCCGGGTCCCCGGCTGCCGATGCGGGCGTCCTCGCCGGCGACGAGATCGTCCGCGTGAACGGTGAGGTGCCCCGCGACATCATCGAGTGGCAGATGTCGACCGACGAGGCCCAGGTCGAACTCGACGTCCGGCGCGGCGGGCTCGACTTCGCCATGTCGATCGAGAAGGCCGAGGGCGCATCGCTCGGTGTCGAGGTGTCGAGTGCGGTGTTCGACCGTGTCCGCACCTGCGACAACCACTGCGAGTTCTGCTTCATCTATCAGCTCCCCAAGGGGATGCGCCGAAGCCTCTACCTGAAAGACGACGACTACCGCTTGTCGTTCCTCTACGGCAACTTCACCACGCTCACTCGGTTCACCGAGGCCGATCTCGAACGTGTGGTCACCGAACGGTTGTCGCCGCTCCACGTCAGCATCCACGCGACCGATCCCGATGTGCGCAGCCAGATGCTGAAGAACCCGCGGGGCGCGATGAGTCTCCGATGGCTCCGAGCGTTGCTCGACCATGGCATCGAGGTGAAGGGCCAGATCGTCGTGTGTCCGGGTGTCAACGACGGCGCCGTGCTCGACGACACCCTCGCCGGGGTGCTCGACGAGTACCCAGAACTCGACTCCGTCGCCGTCGTCCCGCTCGGTATCTCCAAGTTCAACGGTGAGGACGCGATGAGGTTCCACACGCTGGAGGAAGCCCAGGCGGTCGTCGACACGGTCGACGACTGGCAGGACGTGTTCCAAACCGTCCTCGGCAAGCCCATGGTCTACGCCGCCGACGAGTACTACCTCATGGCCCAGCGACCGTTTCCGCCGGCGGAGCGATACGGGGATTTCTCGATGCACGAAGACGGCATCGGAATGGCCCGCACGTTCGAAGCCGAGTTCCACGGACGCTCGGATGCTGTCACGAGCCCACAGCGGGGCTTCTTCGCCGCGGTCGACGCCCCACCGAATCCAGCCGCGTACACGGGCCTCCGTCAAGGCTGCGGCTCAGGGGGCAGCGACACGGCCACCGCGACTGTGGTCGGGCTCTCGCTCCGGCCCCGTCGCAACTCTCCCGTCGGGATCCTCACGGGTCGCCTCGGCGCTCCGGTGATCACGCCCCTGATCGAGTCACTGCAGCGCGACGACGTGCGGATTCTGACCGTCGAGAACGAGTTCTTCGGCGGCAACACCGGCGTCACCGGTCTGATGACCGGGGAGGACGTCGCGCGGGTTCTGCACTCGCAACCGCAGGGTCATCGATATCTGCTACCCGACGTGTGCCTGTCCGACGAGGGCCGGTTCCTCGATGGCGTCGCGATCGACGAGTTGCCCCGCCCCGTCGAAGTCGTCGCGACCGACGGACACGCGCTGCGCGCCGCCCTGGAAGGAACCTCATGAACACCACCGACGCCCACGAGACCACGGAGCCCGTCGACATCGGGCTCCCTTCGGTCGTCATCATCGGTCGACCGAACGTCGGCAAGAGCACCCTGTTCAACCGAATCATCGGCAGCCAACAGGCGATCGTCGAAGACCGCCCGGGCGTCACCCGCGACCGCAAGGTCCTGGAGGCGTCGTGGCTCGAGGTGCCCTTCACCATCACCGACACCGGCGGTTGGATGCCACCCGGCGACGGCACGGCGCTCGACGACAAGGTGTCGCAACAGGTCGAGGAAGCCGTCGCGTCCGCCGACGTGGTGATGTTCATCGTCGATGCGTCCGTCGGGCTCACCGACGACGACTCGCTGATCGCCAACTGGCTGCGGCGGATGGATCGTGATGTGCTGGTCATCGCGAACAAGGCCGACAACGAACGCCGCGAGACCGACCGTTGGGAGTTCCTCTCACTCGGGCTCGGTGACCCGGTTCCGGTGAGCGCGCTGCACGGGCGTCGCGCCGGCGACCTCCTCGACGAGGTCATCGCACGTTTTCCCGCCGAAGCGCGAGCACGCCGAGACGACGTCGTCGAACAGGGTCCCGACTTCTCCGACGACGAGATCAAGCCACCGCGCATCGCGATCGTGGGGCGCCCGAACGTCGGGAAGAGCACCCTGTTCAACAAGTTGGTCGGCGAAGACCGAGCGGTCGTGCATGACATGGCCGGCACCACGCGCGACTCGATCGACACGCTCGTCGAGACCGAGGACGGCCCGATGGTGTTCATCGACACCGCCGGCATGCGCCGGAAAGGCAAGATCGACGACTCCGCCGAGTACTACTCGATGGTGCGGGCACTTCGAGCGATCGACGACGCCGATGTCGCGTTGCTCGTCATCGATGGCACCGAGGGCGTCACGAGTCAAGACCAGCGCCTTGCAGAACGCGTCGATGCGTCGGGCTGCCCGATCCTCATCGTGCTCAACAAGTGGGAATTGGTCGGCACCGAACAGCGCCTCGACGTCATGGCCGAGCTGCACCGCAAGCTCGCCTTCGTCGGCGACGCTCCGATCCTGAAGATCTCGGCGTTGACCGGCAAGAACGTCAGTCGGCTCCTCCCGCACCTGCAGGAATCGATCGCTCAGTACCACACACGTCTTCCGACGAGGGACATCAACCGGGTCATCGCCGCTGCCCAGCAGAAGGCACCCGGCCCGAAGGGTGCGAAGGTGCTGTACGCCGTGCAGGGTGCGACCGACCCGCCCACGTTCACGCTCTTCGTCAACCGGGAGATCCCCGCGACGTACATGCGCTACATCGAGCGCACGATCCGGGAGGAGTTTGGTCTCGGCTCCACTGCGATGAAGCTGCGGGTGAGGAAGCGGTCCTGACGTGCCCTGGTGTGAGGAGTGTGCGAAATATCGCACACCGAACTCGGTGAACGAAGATGGATCGTGTCCAACGTGTGGCACGGTCCTGCAGCTGCCCGAGGGTGCAGATTCCGCTGACGCCGAAGCGCAGGCGGCGGCACGTGCGGCCGACGAGAAGTCGCCGTGGCACTTCAAGC
>JBGCFW010000028.1:0-2843 GCA_045107155.1 Ilumatobacter sp.
CCCTCTTTCACCAGTGGCTTTCCTCGGTACATGTTGAACAGGTAGCCGAGTCCCATGCACATCACGAGGATCGGGTTCATGATCGACTCGGGGTTGTACGGGCTGATGAACGGGATGCCCATCGTCAGGATGTCGGTCTGACCCTCGACCTCGACGAGGTGTTGGTCGTAGACGTTTTCGAGGGTCCGTTCGTGCACCGTTTCGGTGAATCCGGCCTGCACGCTCGTGGTGCGGTACGGCGCCTCGATGCCGTGGAAGATCTTCCGCTTGGTCCGATTCGGGAGCTTGTTCAAGCTCTTGCTGCTCGCGAGGAAGAGGCCTCGATCCTTCGCTGTCCACTCCCATTCGCGCTTCGCCAGGAACTCGAACGGTGACGGGAAGGCCTCGGTGTTGATCGTGGTCTCGACCTGGAAGACCTTCGGGCCGGAGTCACGCAGGAGCTTTCCCATGCGCCAGATGCTCTTGTGGAGCGCCGAGTGGTGGCGGTCCATGAGGCTGCGGGTGTTCTGCAGGCTCGCGGGATTGTGGTGCTCGGACAAGCAGCGGTAGCTGGCGAGGCCGGTCGTCAAGCTCTTCCAGCCACCGTCCATCGCGACCTGGTTGACGTTGGCGTAGACGACGAGGTCCGACTCGGCCGCCCGCTTGTTGATCTCGAGCACCTCGCCTTCGTCGGTGTGGCCGATCTCGGCGAGGTTCTCGGAGTCCTCCGCGTCGTGGTTGTACAGCAGTCCGCGTGGCATGAACGCGTCGACGACGCGGTCGCCGAGCACGTGGCGCATCTCGTACTCGTGCATCCGGCGGTGCAGGCCGAGTGCTGCGATGATGTGCACGTCGTCGACGCCTGCTTCGGCGGCCATGTCGAGCACGGCCTCGACGATCCGCTGGCGGTTGTCGGGTCGCTGCATCTTCGGCAGTGAGAGGCTCACGTCGTCGAAGCAGATCGTGAGCTTCATCCCGGGGAACAGCAACTCGGGAAGCGGCTCCATGTCGAGTGGGTTCAGCAGCGCGTCGCGAATGTGGCCGTCGAGATCGTCCAGACCCTTCAGGGGCTCTGGCGGGTAGATGATGCGGCTTCGATCGGCGGGCAGGCGTTCGAGGCTGAATCCTTCACCTCGCCAGAACAGCGTGGGTGGGGTCGAGCGATCGACGTCGAGAACAAATCCGGGGCGTGGCATCAGTGGGTGCTTTCTCTCAGATCGAAGGCGATCTTGACCGCGCCGCGCCGACCGGCGTTCGACGCATGGGAGATCGCGTCGACGTGTTCGTCGAGCGGGTAGGTGGCCGACAGCAGGCGTTCGGCTTCGATCGCGTTCACGGTGTCGATGGCGAGCGCGAACGTCGTGGTACGGGTGCCGTCGGCGAGGATCTCGGTGCCGTACGTGTAGGCGCCCTTGAGTTCGATTTCGCGGTGCCAGAGGCCGGTCATGTCGATGTCGACCTGAGCGGGCATGCCGAGCAGCACGATGCGTCCACGTGGCTTGGTGATCCGGAGTGAGTCGGCGATCGAGGCGGACGAGCCCACGGCATCGATGGTCACGTGGGCGCCGCCGGAGAGTGCGCCGGACTCGCCGTTGCCGAGCATGTGGCAGCCGGTCTCGCGGCGAACGGCTCGGTCGAGATCGGCCGCCGCGACGGCGACGTCGGCGCCGAACGCTTCTGCGATTGCCCGCTGATGGGGGTAGCGGGCACCGACGACGATTCGGGCATTCGGCACATAGCGCTTCAGCCCGGCCACAGCCGCGAGTCCCATCGTTCCGGCGCCGAGCACGGCGACGACCGGGTTCTCGACCCCGGCGATCGTCGGAGCTGCCATGAGCGCCGCGTGAATTCCGCCGGCGAACGGCTCGACGAGAACCGCGCGCTCGTCGGGCATGTCGTCGTCGATGCGGTGCAGCTGAGATTCGTGCGACCAGAACCATGGTGCCCAGCCCGCGCCGGTCGAGCAGCAGAAGCCGGTCTGGATCGCGGGCTCGACGCCCTGAGGTGAGGTGACGGCGAGATGCGCGTAGTCATCACCGTCGGCGGGTGATGCTCCTTCGAAGGGCAGCTCGATCCCGCGGGCGGCATGTCCGAGCACCGGCTCGAGGACGACTCGCATACCGGCGTCGTCTCCGTCGACGAGTTCGCCGACGATCTCGTGGCCGGGCACGAACGGGAAGCTCACCCAGTCCTCGAAGTACGTCGAGGCGGTGCCACCGACGAGCGAGAGGTCGGAGCCACAGATGCCCGACAGCCGGGTCCGGATCTGATGCCAGCCCTCCCCGGGGGACTCCGGGTCGTCGATGGATCGATGCTCCAGCGGGCCGACCTTCGTCGCCCCGGTCGGCGACACTGCACCGAGGATTCGCGCCGCGCCGAACTTGCCGACGTTGCGTCGGATCTGCAGCGCCTTCATCGGACGGCCTCCGTCGTGTGCGCATCGAAATGCCCGCCGTCGCGTGCACGACAACCGCCCACCTCTCGTTTGCGTCCGGCTTCCGGCCCGACGGTGGGGCGCGAAACAGCACGCAAACGGTGAGGGGTGTTCGCGGTACAGGGTGTCGACCAACACCTGCTGCGTTTGTGCCCGCCTTTTGGCCCGGCTGCTGGGCGAGAATTCGCACGCAAACGACGCGGGCGGCGTGCTGGGGTTGCGAGGAAGCCAGTGGCCGGGCTCATGCGCGGGCCTTTCGGAAGTTGCGGCGACGTTCGCGTTCGACCATCAGCTCACCGATCGGGAGGAACGGCGTGGGGCCGCCATCGGCCTTGTTCCAGTGCTCGACCAGCCAGCCGCGTTTGCGAGCGATCGCCGCGAGGCGGGTCTCGGGGTTCACGGCGACGGGGAAGCCGACGGCCTCGAACAG
>JBGCFW010000280.1:0-7576 GCA_045107155.1 Ilumatobacter sp.
AGCCCGCCAACGTCAGCTCGGCCAGGTCGACCAGTCCGAGCACGTCGGGATCGAGCGTCTCGTCGGTGTGCAGATCGACACCGACGCCGTAGTCGGTGGCGGTCTGCAGCAGGAACTCGGTCACTTCGCGCTCGGCGCTCGAATCGTGTTCCAGGTGCGGGACACCGCCCACCAGGTCAGCACCCGCATCCATCGCGGCGCGGAGCAGCGCTCGCTGATCGACAGAACCCGCGCCGGTGGCCGGCCAGCCGCAGAGCGCCACGATCTCGACGTCAATCACATCGGCGACGCGCCGCTTCACGTCGACGAGCGCCTCGATCGACCGAAGGCCATGCTGGATCGTGGTGTCCGCGTGGGTCCGCACGGCGCAGAAACCGTTCGCCGCCATCAGCCGGGCCGCTCGCTCGGCTCGCTCGATCGTCTCGCCGACGTCCAGCAGGTGCCGGTTCGCCTGCATCGCGGTGATCGCTCCCATCAGGTCGCCCGACTCGTTCACGATGCGTTCCGCGAGAAACGCCTTGTCGAGGTGCGCATGGGGTTCAACCGCCGCAGGGAGGAGCAGGTGACCACGGAGCTGCTCGGTGGACTCACCCGGCTGCGCTTCGAGGTCTCCGACCTCGACGATGACGCCGTCGGTGATGCGAACATCGACCACGCGGTGCCCCGGGGCACCTGTTTCATCCGGATGAACGATCGTGGCTCGTTGCAACAGTGCCGACGACATCTGCGCGAACATACCCACCATGGTGGCTGCAGCTGACCTCAAGCTCGGAGCGTTCTTCTTCGGAGGCGTCGAAATGGACGACGCCGGCGCCGGCCTGCCGAACCCGATGGACCGTCGCTACACGAACGAGGAGTGCTGGCAGGCGACGCTCGACTACGTCAATTCGGCCAAGGAAGCTGAGCGGCTCGGATTCGACTCGTTCTGGACCACCGAGCATCACTTTCAGCACGAGGGCTACGAGGTCATACCGAACGGGCTTCAGATCTCCACCTGGATCGCGGCGCAGACCACGACGCTCCGTTTCGGTGCCATGTTCAACGTCGTGCCGCAATGGAACCCGATGCGACTCGCCGAGGACTTCTCCACCCTTCACAACCTGTCGGGCGGTCGAGCGATGCTCGGTGTCGGACGTGGCACCGTGCCGCGCGAGGTGCTCCACCTCAACGACAAGGGCGTATCGATCGGGTCGCAAGACAACCCCGACCAGAAGGCCGACGATCTTCACAACCGCGAGATCTTCGAGGAGTCGATGGAGATCGTTCGACGATCGCTCGACAACGAGCGATTCTCCTTCGAGGGCAAGCACTTTCAGATCCCGATTCCGGGCATCCCGGACCGCGGGTCGACCGTGCAGGACCTCACCTTGATCCCCCGACCGTTGTACCCCTATGAGATCTGGCAGGCGGTCACCTCGCCTCCCACGCTCGACTATGTCGCACGAGTCGGCCACGGCGCGGTGTTCTGGAACCAGCACCACAGCTTCATCAAGCGACATTGGGATGCCTACGGCGAGAAGTACGCAGCGGCACACGACGGCCACGAACTCGATCAGCACGAGAAGCGAATGTTGGTCGTGTCATACCGCATCGAAGACTCCATGGAGGAGGCGCGCGCGTCGGCCCTCCCGGGCCACGACGAGTTCTGGAAGTTCCTCGGCCCGTACGGATGGAGCCGCGGATACATGGGCCCCGATGGCAAGCCGTCACCGCCCGGACTGATCCCGACACTCGACGAATCGATCGAGAACAAGACCATCCTGCTCGGCACCCCCGAGGACGTGGCCGCCGAGGTGCAGTACCTCAAGGACCTGCTCGGCTTCGAGTACCTCACACTGTTCCCGCACCTTCTCGGCGACAGCTACAAGAAGGCCGACGAGCAGATGGCTCGCTTCACCGACGAGGTGCTTCCGCTCCTCAACTGAGCTGCGCCGACGACGCGGCGCAATCACCCCTGCATATGGTCCGACTTCGGCCAAATGTCTCGTATTGACGTGCGTTGGTCGGCCCGGAGGGGACTGTCCTTCGCATGACGAAACTTTTGTGGCGCCGGGCGGACATCTCATGACGCAGCTGTTGAAATGCCTGCCGAGCGGCGCGGACCTCAGCGACGAAGAATTCGCCAAGCGCCACGTGGTGGTGCGGACGTTCCTGTGGCTTCATCTTCCGGTGCTGGTCGCTGTCGGCGTGCTGAACGACTTCGACGCCACACACATCGCTGCGGACCTCGGCATCGTCACGCTCCTCGCCGTACTGGCGACCGTCGCGCAGAGCCGGACCGTCCGATCCCTGGCCGCCAGCCTGGGCTCACTCGCGGCGGCCGCCGCGCTGATCCACCTCAGCGGCGGGGCGACCGAAGCGCACTTCCACTTGTTCGTCGTATTGGTCTTCGTCGCGCTCTACCAGGACTGGCGAGCGCTGGGCGGCACGGTCGTCTTCACCGTGATTCACCACATCGGCGTCAGCCTGATCGACCCAGACGGAGCGTTCAATCACGCGCCGGCTCAGGAGCAACCGGTGCTGTGGGCAACGATCCACGCGACGTTCGTGGTGCTCGAGGTCATCGGCATTCTCTGCTTCTGGCGAGTCGCGGAGGATGCCCAACGACAGGCCTCCGAAGCAGGCATTGCGATGCTCCAAGAAGCCGACGAGCGACTTGCTGCGGAGACCCGTGCCGCACAGGAGCAGCTCGAGCGCGAGACGCTGCGGATGAGCCTCGAGCAGGAATCGGTCAAAGAAGCCGAGCGGCGGGCAAGGGATGCCGAAGAAGTCAACGAGCGCATCCGGGTCGAGGTCACCCAAGTCCTCGAAGCTGCTGCGTCGCTCGATCAGGAGATCTCGATCGCGGTCGATCGGGTGTTGCGCATGGGCAGCGGCGCCCAAGAAGTCGCCGCACATGTCTCCCGGGCGCGACACGCCGCCGGGGGAGGCGTGTCATCTGCTCACAGCGCCGACGAGACCATGCGCCGACTCGTGGCCGCATCGTCGGAGATCGACCAGATCGTCGAAGTGATCGCTGGCATCGCCGAACAGACCAACCTGCTCGCCCTCAACGCGACCATCGAGGCAGCTCGAGCGGGCGAAACCGGCAAGGGTTTCGCCGTCGTCGCAAACGAGGTGAAGGAGCTCGCCACGCAGACCAGCAATGCGACCAACGACATCGACGGCCGGATCGCAACCATCCGGTCCGCGGCAACCGGTGCTGGCGAGGCGCTCGCCGACATCCGGACCAGCATCGAAGAGATCGGCCAAACACAGGAACAAGTGGCGACCGGCATGGGCGAGCAGACCTCGGTGACCGACGAGGTCACGCAGGCCTTCGACCGGATCTCCAGCGATTCGACGAAGATGTCTGTTGCTGCCGGCCAACTCGCCGAGATCGTCGAAGTCTCGTTCGCAGCAGCGCACTGACCTCCGTCGGGCGAGTCGCCCCCGTGGCAAGCGGCGCCGGACATCGGTTGGTTCGGAGACTTCGGCCGAGGTCAGCCGCCCGCACACGAACCCACGACGGTTCGAGGGTCGCCTGAGCCGACGAACGTTCCATCACGTCCAGTGACGATGGCGCAGGCATGTCCGAAGCCCGAATCCCACGGTGGCGTCACCGCGGTTCGATGGCCTCGAATCGCGAGCTGGTCGGCCCAGTCGCTCGGTGCGTGACCTTCGATGTTCACGCCGGAACCGGCAGGCGACGTCCAGGTGTCGAACCCGGTCTCTGGGCCGCGGAGCGCCCAACGTCCGGCGGAGAGGGCGCGCGCCGGGCTCTGGCGGTGATGGAACAGGCGTGTCGCGAGCTGCAGCATGATCTGCGGCTGTGCATCACCGCCCATGGTGCCGAGCACCGACACGAGCGAACCGTCGCTTCGCGTGGCCGCCATCGGCAACAACGTGTGCGGTGGCCTCCGGCCGGGAGCAAGCTCCGCTGGGTGGCCAGCCGTGAGACTGAAGCCCATCCCTCGGTTGTGGAGATTGATGCCGGTATTGGGTTCGACGAGGTGGCTCCCGAGGCCAGACGCATTCGACTGGATGAGCGAGACCCCCATCTCCCGGCCGTCGGCACCGCGGCCTGCGGTACAGAGGTACGTGGTATCGCCGTCGCTCGTCGGCGCCCAGCGTCGACTGGCGGCCTCCGGATCGATCTCATCGAGGCGACCGTCGATGATGTCGAGCAGTTCGTCACCGTCAGCACCCTCGTGGAGCTGACGCGGCCGATCGCGGCCGGCGGCGATCGAGGCCTCGATGAGGAGGTGCGCCCAGCGTTCGTCGGCGGGATCGTCGGGAAGGTCCAATCGGTCGACGAGCCGAGCCGATCCGAGGGCCAGATACCCCTGCGAGTTGGGTTGAGCAGTGTGCAACGTGAGACCGAAGGCGTCGGTCGACAACGGCGTCTCCCAGTCGGCTTGGGGCGTGGCGAAGTCGGCGTCGGAGAAGAGGCCGTCGCCGAGCTGCATCAGGCCCTCACCGAACGCTCCCTGGTAGAACGTCGAGCGACCTCCAGCTGCGATCGCAGCGAGCGCCGCCGCCACTCCCGGACGACGAACCCGGCTGCCACGCTTCACGGCCTGCGCGGCGAGCTCGTGCAGGTTCGTTCGACCGATCTCGCTGACCTGTCGCATGGCCCCAACGAGGAGAGGACTCGCTGGGAAGCCGTCGTTCGCCAGTCGGATCGCTGGCTCGAGGATGGTCCTGAGCGGCAGCGACCCGAACCGTTCGTGCAGCGCAATCCACCCGTCGCCGCAGCCCGGAACCGTCACCGAAGAGATGTCGAGCCGGAACGGCATCTCCGAGTGACCATCCGCTCGGAGCGCTTCGGCGTCGGCGCCCGACCCAGCGCGCCCCGAGGCGTTCAGTGAGTGCGTCTCGCCGTCGACGTGGACGAGCGCAAACAGGTCACCGCCCATACCGCACAAATGCGGCCCGCTGACGGCGATCGCCGCGTTGGTGGCAATCGCGGCATCGACAGCGTTGCCACCGCGTCCGAAGGTCTCGACGCCCGCAGACGTAGCGAGATGGTCAGCAGCCGCTACGAGGTGGTTCGGCGCTCGAACCGAGCGAAACGGTGGGTTGGTCACGAACGAAAGCTAGGTCGTCGGATCAGGCCGGCCACACTTCACGCTCGACGAACACGTCGCGGAGTGTCTCGGTCTCGTCGGTCATCACGCCATCGACGCCGAGGTCGAGCAGGCGCTCCATCTCGACGCGGTCGTTGATCGTCCACACGTGAACAGCGACGTCGGCGCGTTTGGCGTTCTTGACGAACCGGGGACTGACCACCGGCAGGCGGCCGGCGGTGGGTGGGACCTGTGCGCTTCGATGGGCGTCGCCGCCGAGGCGCCCGATGGCGAACAACGTACCGATCTGGCTCGGCGCCATGTTGGTCATGAGCCGGCCGCCGAGCAACGTGCGCATCCTGTCGATTCGCGCCTTCTCGAACGATGCGAGACATACCCGGTCGACGGCGTCGAATGCCTGCACCAGGTCGCACAGCGGCTCGACCGCCTCGTCGGACTTGGCATCGATGTTGAAGTGCGCCTGCGGGAATGCTTCGAAGAGGTCAGACAGGAGCGGGATCGGGTGCTTCCCGTCGACTCGTGCCTCGGCGACCTCCGCTTCGGTCATCTCCCCGATCTGAGCGTCGATTCCGCACGTGCGGTTCAGGTCGGGATCGTGGAACGAGACCAGCGCACCGTCGATTGTCCGGTGGGCGTCGGTCTCGAGGTACCTGTAGCCGAGGGACACGGCATGTTCGAACGACGCCATCGTGTTCTCGGGCGCCACGTCGTGACCACCGCGGTGAGCGAACCCGATCGGCCAGTCCGGGTCGAGGTCGGGGTGGCTCAGGTACGGATGCCGCATCGGCCGAAGTGTGCCAGACCGCCGACTCGGACGGCACCGTCAGATCGAGCGGCCGGCGGCCTTCCAGTACTCGTCTTTGAGGAGGCGCTTGTACAGCTTCCCCGTCGGGTGGCGGGGGAGCTCTTCGCGGAAGTCGACCGAACGCGGGCACTTCACGTCGGCGAGCTGGGTCTTGCAGAACTGGATCAGCTCGCCGGCCAAGGCCTGAGCTGCGGCGTCGTCGACCGGCATCTGGCGTGGCTGGACGACCGCTTTCACCTCTTCACCGAAGTCGTCGTTGGGCACGCCGAACACCGCGACGTCGATCACCTTGTCGTGCGTGACCAACACGTTCTCGGCCTCTTGCGGGTAGATGTTCACCCCACCCGAGATGATCATGTATGCCTTGCGGTCCGTGAGGTAGAGGAAGCCGTCCTCGTCGAGGTAGCCGACGTCGCCGAGGGTGCTCCAGCCCTTCGGGTGACGGGAGCCCTTCGTCTTCTCCGGGTCGTTGTGGTACTCGAACTCTGCACCACCTTCGAAGTAGACCGTGCCCGATTCGCCCTGGCCCACCTCTTCGCCGTCTTCGCCCACGATGTGCAGCGTGCAGTTGATGGGCATCCCGACGGTGCCTTCGTGTGCGAGCCAGGCATCGGGTGCGGCGTAGACGAAACCGTTGCCTTCCGAACCGGCGTAGTACTCGTGGATCACGGGACCGAACCACTCCATCATCGACTTCTTCGTCGGCACGGGACACGGAGCGGCGGCATGAATCACGTACTCCAGCGACGACACGTCGTACTTGCTGCGCACGTCATCGTCGAGCTTCAGCATCCGCACGAACATCGTGGGCACCACCTGGCTGTGCGTGACCGAGTGCTTCTCGACCAGCTGCAGGTACTCCTCCCCGTCGAAACGCTCCATCGCGACGATCGTGACCCCAAGGGCGTGCATCGACATGCAGAACCGCAGCGGCGCAGCGTGGTAGAAGGGCGCGGGCGACAGGTAGGTCTTCGTGTTGTCGACGCCGAACAGCATCTGGCACAACAAGGTGACGCCGTTGTTGAAGTCTTCGAGCTTTTCGCCGGGAAAGGGCCGCGTGATGCCCTTGGGCATACCGGTGGTGCCAGAGGAGTAGAGCATGTCGAGCCCGGCGATCCGCTCCTCGTCGAGCGGCTCGGCAGACTGCTCGGCGACGGCGTTCTCGTAGCTCTCGTGGCCCTCGATCGTGCCGTCCAGCATGAGGCGGAGTTCGACGTTCGGGGTGGCACCGACGATCTCCGCTGACTGGTCGGCCTTGTACTTGGAGCTGATGTACGCCCGAGCACCGCAATCGTTGATGATGTACTCGAGTTCGTTGCTCTGAAGCCGCGATGAGCACGCCGTGTAGACGAGCCCGGCGTAGTGACAGCCCCAGATGATCTCGAGATAGCGGTCGTGGTTCTCCATGCAGATGGCGATGTGATCGCCGGGGTTGAGCCCGGCAGACCGCAGGAGGCGGCTCAGCCGATTGGCTGCCGCATCGAGTTCGGCGAACGTCTGGGTGAAACCCGATTCGGCCATGTGAACGGCGACCTTGTCGCCGTGCGTGTCGAGATGTGCGCCTGGGAACATGACGCGGAAGGTAGTCGACCCTCTCGATCGGGTTCGCACGGGGGCAACCAGCGTCGACCCTCGCGGATCGACGCGACCCGTGCTCCGGGTTGTCGGACCACCGTCGGTAGCGTTTCCCGGGTGAGCATCG
>JBGCFW010000281.1:0-17834 GCA_045107155.1 Ilumatobacter sp.
AGTGTGCCGATTCCAGCAGCCGTGGAACGGAGCAGGAAGCCGAAGGCGATACCGATCAGTCCGATGCCGCCCAGGTAGAGCGACGTGCCGGCGATCACGTCGAGCGTGTCACCGAGCGGGACGGTCTGCTCGCTCCCGGCGTACACGGCCTGCCCGGCCACGACCGCCAGCGTGCTGGCCGCTGCGGCCATCGCGAGCACGGACGAACCGAGTACCGCGACCTTGGCGACGATGACCCTGCGGCGGGCACCCGCTGCCGCGAACCAGGTGCGGATCAGGCCGGTCGAGTACTCGCTCGCCACGACCATGACGCCGAGCACCCCGACGATCATCTCGGTGATCCCGATACCGGCGAGCGCGAGCTCGACAGGACCCGTGAGGAGCGCGGCCGGTCCCGGTGCGGTCTCGGAGTCGGCGACGGCAGAGAAGATCATGCCGAAGACGACGGTGGCGATCCCCGCTGCCACCAGCGTGTACGAGGTCGAGCGGACCGACCAGAATTTGATCCATTCGCCTTTGATCACACCCCAGGTGGTCACCTTGGTGGCGCGGCCAACCAGAGCACCGCCGAGGGCAGCCTCTGCATCAGGGGTCTGATCGTCGATGAGAACGGGAGTCGTCCGGTCGGTTGTGGCGGGCGTGGCGGGCGTGGCGGGCGTGGCGGGCGTGGCGGGAAGGAGTGTTGAGTTCATGGGGTCGTCCTGTCGGTGCGAGGTGGGGGCGGGGATCGATGTGGCGGTGGCACTCATCACGCTGCCGCCGAGCTGGAGCGGGTGGCACCGGACATGGTGGAGCTGGAGTCGGCGCCGTGGTACTCGACGGAGTCGGCGGTGAGACCCATGAACACGTCCTCGAGCGAGCGTTGTTCGGGAATCAGATGTGTGAGCGCGATGCCGTTGTCCCGGGCGATGGCACCGATGCGGTCGGCGTCGAGCCCGGTGACGCGAACCGTCTCTCGTTCGGTCGAGCCGATGTCGACGCCGTCAGCGCTCATCAGCGACACCAGGTCGCCGAGGCGATCGGCACCGACGCGGGTCGCTTCTCCGGCCGCCATCACTCGGAGATCGTGAGCCGAGATGTCCTCGATGAGTCGGCCACGGCCGATGATCACGAAGTGCTCGGCCATGAGCTCCATCTCGCTCATGAGGTGCGACGACACGAAGACGGTGCGGCCTTCCCGGGCGAGATCTTGCAGGAGTCGGCGGATCCACTGGATGCCTTCAGGATCGAGCCCGTTGACGGGTTCGTCGAGCATCACGACCTCCGGATCACCGAGCAGCGCTGCGGCGATGCCGAGGCGCTGGCCCATGCCGAGTGAGAAGCCACCGCTGCGTCGCTGGGCGACCTCGGACAGCCCGACGATGTCGAGTACTTCGGCGACTCGAGCGGTGCTGATGCCGTTGGTCACGGCGAGGGCTCGCAGATGGTCATGCGCGGAGCGGCTCGGATGTACAGCTCCGGCTTCGAGCAGGAAGCCGATCGAGGTCAGCGGCGCAGCGTGCGCGGTGAGGTCACGTCCTGCGACGGTGGCGGCGCCGGAGGTGGGGGCGTCGAGGCCGAGGATCATCCGCATGGTCGTCGACTTGCCGGCGCCGTTCGGGCCGAGAAAGCCGGTCACGATGCCGGGCCGGACATCGAAGGAGAGGTCGTCGACGGCGAGGGTCTCGCCGTAGGCCTTGGTGAGGTTGGTCACGTTGATCATGCCTCCATCCTGAAGATTCGGCCGGTTCGGCGAATCCCTCCAGGGGAGGCTTCCGACGTACTCTCCGCGGAGTACGACAGCGCGGGCGGAGCGATCACTCGCCCCACCCGCGCCTTCGAGGTTCACGTCGCCGGCATCACTCGGCCAGTCGCCAGTACTCCCAGAACGCCGGGCCCCGCACGACGCTGAACTCGAGGATCTCGCCGTCACGATCGACAACCAGCTCGAGCGGTTCGCCGAGCCCTCCGGGCAGCACGTCCATCCACGTCTCGACGGGCTGGCCGTCGGACTCGACGATCTCGTCGCCGATGAGGAGACCGGCGGCCTCGGCCGGGCTGCCGACGGTCACCCGGTCGATGACCACCGGACTGTCGGGATAGCCGAGACCAACCAGGCCAGCCGCCGCGCAGCGCGAACGGTCCGCGGGCAACTGCTGCTCGAGCAGTGCGGCGAGCACGTGGTCGTCGATGCAGCCGGGCACCTGGAACGCTGCGGTGTGGCCGGTGCCTTCGAAGACCACGAGCGATGCGTTCTCACCGAGGTCGTCGGCCAGGTCTTCGCTCCAGGCGAGCGGGGTCACGGGATCTCCCTCGGTACCGATCACCAAGATCGGTGCGTCGCCGGTGTACGACACTGCGGGGATGCCCGGTCCGGTCACCGGCCAGAGATCGCACGGCGTCTCCCAGCCCGGACCGGCGTTCGGTGCGATCGCGGCCGTGCGCTCGGCCTGACCGGCCAGTTCGCCGGCGGTGCTGGACTCGAGGTTCCAGCCGTCGGCACAAGCGATCGCCTGCTTGGCGCCCGAGTTGATCACCTGTCGGTCGGTGTCCGGCACGAAGGTCAATCCGTCGACCCCGATCTGCGCGAGCAATGAACCACTCCCTTCGAGCGCGGCGGCAAGACCTTCGGCGACATCGGGCATCGCTGCAGGCACGCCATACAGGAGACCGATCGCCGACTCGAATCGTGTCAGGTCGAGGTTGCCGATATTGCCATCGGCTTCGAGTGTCGCCGCCACCTGATCGATCGCGTCGATCAGACCCGTGTCGTCGAGAGCACAGCCAGGCCACAGCTCACACGAGGTGTCGAGGCGCACGATCGCTTCCTCGAAGCCGGCTGCTCGCGCCTCGAAGGTTCCATCTTCGGGGTCGGTGGGCACGGCGGCATCGAGCACCATCGAGCGGATCGAGTCGGGGAACAGCGTGGCGTATACGGATCCGATCGCCGTGCCGTAGGAGGCGCCGTAGTAGTTGAGCGACTCGGCGCCGAGTGCGAGTCGGACCGACTCCATGTCGCGCGCTGCGTTCTCGGTCGTGATCGACGCGAGGTAGTCGACGTCGTAGTCGGCAGCGCACGTTGCGGCCAGGTCTTCGAAGTCGGTGATGTACGCCTGAACGTCGGCGGGCTCGGTCACGAGTCGGCGGCGCGCGTCCGCATCTTCGTCGGAGTTGCAGTCGATCGCCGCGCTTCGGCCCGTGCCGCGGGGATCGATCCCGATCAGGTCGAAGTTGTCCGACAGTGGTGGAGGTCCGTATTGGCCGAGCCCGCGGACCATGTCCTCGGCACCGAAGCCGGGGCCGCCAGGGTTGAGGAACAGCGGGCCGATCGAGTCGGCAGATGCCACTCGGCGGGTCACGTGGATCTCGACGGTGTCACCGGTGAGGTCGTCGTAGTCACGAGGCACCGCGAACATCGCGCAGTCGAACCCGCCCCCACAGCTCTCGAAGTCGAGCGGCGTGGTCGACGCGTCATACGCGCTCCTCGCTTCGTCGATGACGGGCTCGGCTGCCGTCGTCGCGACATCGGTGGTCGGCGGGGTCGCCGCGGTGTTCGTCGAAGCCGGGTCGTCGGTGGCACACGAAGCTGCGATCATCGCGATGGCTCCTGCGGCGGCGACGGCTCGTCCGAGCCGACCGGTGGGTGTGGTGCTGTTCATGGCTGCATCTCCTGCGGTTCGTCGTTGTTGACGTCCGCAGCTTCTGCAGCCGGCCTCACGGCCCGATGTCAAGACCTCACAACGAGATCACAGCCGGGCGAGATCCCCCTTCAGCTGGTTCGAAGCCTGACGCAGCGGCCAGCGCGATCCGAAGCCGCGTGTGGCCTCAGCCGGCCGAGAAGCGTTGCATTCCGCCCATGCCGTACTGCTTGAGAATCAGCGCTCGCTCGACGGTGATGCCGAGAAAGGCAGTCTCCGGCGAGTTGTCCGGCCCGCCGGGAGCGAACGCGTTGAGGTCATAGTCGAAGACCTCCCACAGACGCCGCTTCGTCTCGATGTCGGACACGATCTCGGCGGTGCCCCAGATCTCGACGCCGTCACCGTTCTCGGTCACCTGCCAGTGCATCGCGACGTCGTTGTTGGCCTCGACGTTTCGTGCCTTGACCGAATCCACGCCAAGCATCAGCCAACACACGTCGCCCTCCCAACACGGATGGACCGGCACCACATCGGGCTTGTTGTCGGCGCCGACTGTGGCGAGATGCGCCCATGGGCTGAGCGCCTTCGCGAAATCTTTGATGGCTTGCAGGTCGACGATGTCACTCACGAAATGAACGTACCTCGCCCGAGCGAAGCATCGGGACGGAGTTGCCGACGAGAACTCCCCGCGACGCCTTCAGAAGTGGCGGACGAGCGTCCGGTGCCACTTGTTCGACGGAAGCCCCGGATGAATCGCCGCGAGGCCGGTGCCGAACTTGGAGATCGTCTCCGGCCGACAACCGACTGACCACAACCAGCGATCGGCCACGCTCGGGGCACCTGCTGACTTGGTCTCGACGACGAAGCGGTCGTCGAGGGTCACGCTCCGGTCGGCCCAATCGGTGCAGCGAAGCCCAGCATCGATGGTGAGGCGGGCGACGTCGTCGAGGTCGGCGAGCGTCGTCCGCCGATACTGGGTCGTGAGCGTCGCCAACAGCTGCTGGCTGAGCCCCGTGAGTTCGCCGAACTCGCCGACGAAACGGCGACCCGAGTCACCGAGCACGGTTCGGCGTTCGAACTCGTGGTTGCAACGATGCTTGAGGGTCTGCCCGCGAGCACCCTTGGTCTTCACTTCGAGCATGGTCGTCTCGGTGTCCAGATAGGTCCGAGTGCGAACCTTGAACCGCCGGCGGCGCTTGTAGGCCGCACCGCGGTACGAGTCGAGGCGCTGGGTGTCGAAGTACACCGACTCGTACGCCGCGCTGCGCCGCCCGTCGATCTCCAACACGGCCAGCCGGTCGGCGAGGCCATCGATGAGCCCCGAGAGCTGCTCACCGGTCAGCAGGTACTTGCGGTCGACCCGTTCCTGGAGCGCTGCGGCGGCATCGAGATCGGCAAGCGTGATGGGGACGAGATGTGCCACGGCGGCGACCGGCGATGCCATCGTGGCGTCAGATGCATCGAGGAGGGGTCGAGGCTGCGAGACGTTCACGACCGGCGGCCGATCTCGATGCGCTCGTGGTCGCGAGCAGCGTCGGATGAGGTGTCGAACGCGATCACCGGGGACATGAGCCGGTAGCGAACGTCGACAACGGTGGTGTCGTTCACGAGATCGACCTTCTTCACCTTGAGCTTCGTCACGCGGCCACCGAGCAGCTCTTCCAGACAGGCGGTTAATGCCGCCTCGTCGGTGTAGGCGCTGGCGAGGTTGACCGACTGCTGACGGCTCTGAGCAAAGAGTCGCGGGTGGTCGCCGACGAACAACGCCACGACGATCGCACCCATCAGCGCAGGGCTCAGCCACGCGGGGCTGACCTCGAACCCGGCGAGCAGGCCGAGTGCGAGTGCGGAGAAGTAGTAGGCGATCTCTTCCTGGGCGATCTCCGAGCTCCGCAGGCGGATGATCGACAGCACGCCGAAGAGTCCGAGGCCGAGGCCCGCCGACACCTCCGACGAGGCGAGCGCCGTGGCGACGGCCATCACCCCGATGTTCAAGCTGAGGATGGCGACCACCATGTCCTTGCGTTGGTAGCGCGGAAAGTAGAGCGCGAAGACCAAGACGGTGATTGCGACGAGGTCGGCAGCGATGACGAGTGAGTTGGACACGGGTGGCTCCTTGCGGGACGTGGGGGGGTGATGCGATGTGCACCTTCAGACAAATCGGGGAGCTTGGGAGTTCTCTGTGAGCTCGCTCCGGACTCCATGAGACATGGGCGCCCGATTCACAGAGAACTCCCAGAGTCCTCTCAGGCGTTCCGAATCCAGACGTTCTTGCCTGGGCACCGTCCCCCCCCCCCGAACACTTCCTCGAAAGGAACGACCGATGAGGATCAGCAAGAACGTCCGCAAGCGCATCGCTGCTGCGACCCTGGGCCTCGCCCTCGTGAGCACGGCGTGCACGACGACCGACGACGACACCGACAGCGCCGACATCGAACTCACCGCAGCGCTCGACACCGACGACGCCAGCGGCGCGAGCGGCGCGAGCGGCACAGCGACCACCCAGTCGACGGACAGCGACGAATCGGCGAACGGCGTGGCGCTCTTCGACAGCGGAGTCGTCCACGACATCGAGATCGAATTCGACGATGACGACTACGCCGAGATGATCGCCACGTACGAGACGAGCGGCGAGAAGGACTGGATCCAGGTGACCGTCACGATCGACGGCACGACGCTCGAGGACGTCGGTCTTCGCCTGAAGGGCAACTCCTCGCTCTTCGGGCTCACGAGCGAGACCGCAGACGACCCCGAGGAGCTTCCGTGGCTGATCCGGTTCGACAAGTTCGTCGACGGCCAGACGTACCAGGGCTACGGCGATCTCGTGATTCGATCGAATTCGACCGAGACGGCGATGAACGAAGCCGTTGCGGTCGAACTGCTCGAAGTCGCCGGCCTCGCCACCGAGGAGGCGATCGCCACCGCGTTGACGGTCAACGGGGGCGACACCGAACTCCGCCTCGCGATGGAGCACCCCGACGAGATCTGGGCCGAGGACGAGTTCGGCGACGACGACGGGCTGCTCTACAAGGCCGACAGCGAAGGCGACTACAGCTACCGCGGAGACGACCACGAGGCCTACGCCGACGACGTGTTCGACGTGAAGGCGGGCGACGACGACGACCCGGACGACTGGGAGCCGCTGATCGAGTTCCTCGACTTCATCAACAACAGCGACGACGCGACGTTCGGCTCCGAGTTGGGCGACCACCTCGACGTCGACGCGTTCGCCGACTATCTCGCCTTCCAGGAGCTCATCGGCAACTTCGACGACATCGACGGTCCGGGCAACAACAGCTACCTGTACTTCGACACCGACGACGAGCAGTTCACCGTCGTGAACTGGGACCTCAACCTCGCGTTCGACACCGCGAACGGCAACGGCGGCGGACCGGGTGCCGGCGGAGCGCAACGCGGCGGCCGCGGCGGGCGACCGCCCGGTGCGCCGGCGATCGGCGACGTCGGTATCGAGGACGGTGCACCCGTCGACGGCGCCCGCGGCGGCGTCAACGAAGCCGGTGCACCAAACGGTGGCGGCTTCGGTGGCGGCGAGGCGGGCGAACGGGGTGGCAACGTCTTGTCGGAGCGCTTCCTCGCAGACGACGCGTTCACCGCGATGTACTCCGAGGCCCTCGTCGAGCTGAGCGCCTCGATGTACGAGAGCGGAACCGCCGCTGACATCGTCGCAACCTGGACCGCAGTGCTCACCGAGCAGGCCAGCGATCTGGTCGACGCATCCACCATCCAGGCCGAGGCGGACGCGATCCTGGCATCGATCCAAGGAGCCTGATGTCCGACCGAACGCCGCTCGTCCTCGTCGTCGATGACGAGGAGAACATCCGATTCCTCGTCGAATCGGCGCTGCAGCTCGCGGACATCGCGACGGTGTCAGCGCACGACGGGCGCGCGGCAGTCGCCGCGGTCGCTGAACACCGGCCCGACCTGATCGTGCTCGACGTGATGATGCCCGGCCTCGATGGCTTCGACGTGGTGAAGCGCCTCCGAGAGGCGGGCGACAGAACCCCCGTGATCTTCCTCACGGCACGCGACTCGACCGACGACCGAGTCCGCGGGCTCACCGAAGGCGGCGATGACTACATGGTCAAGCCGTTCGCGGTGGCGGAGTTGGTCGCTCGCGTCCAACTTCGCATCGGCGCTGGCCGCCGATCGGCACCGAGCAGTGTCATGCGTTGCGCCGACCTCGAACTCGACGATGACGCCCACCGCGTGACGCGAGCCGGTGCGGCCATCGAGCTGTCCCCGACCGAGTACAGGTTGTTGCACGTACTCATGAGCAACGTCGGGCGAGTCCTCAGCCGAGCCCAGCTGCTCCAGCACGTGTGGGACTACGACTTCGACGGTGACTCATCCGTTGTCGACACGTACATCAGCTACCTCCGGCGCAAACTCGATCACACGGAACCGAAGCTCATCCACACCATCCGCGGCGTCGGGTTCTGCATGCGGGTCGACGAGTGAAGCTCCAGACGCGGATCCTCGCCGGATTCGCCGTCGTGCTCGCGATCGTCGTCGGCGTTGGCGTCGGCGTGGTCGTCACGCAACGGGCACAGCTGATCAACCAGGTCGATCGTCGTCTCACCGAGATCGTGCCCCTCGATCGGCCCGCTCCGCCGACTCGTCCCGGGCAGGCCCCACCCGACCGAGTCGCGGCCGACCCCATTTCGGATGTGTTTCTTGCCGAAGTCGACCCCACCGGCGATGTCACCACGTTCGTGAACGGCCAGCTGAACTCGACGACACCCGATCTGACCGACTTCGCCGACGATCCGCCGTCGACTCGCACGTTCGGCTTCGCGACAGGTCTCGACGGCGAGACCCGGTTCCGCACGATCGCCGAACCGATGCCTGGTTCGGGCGCGACCCTCGTGGTCGCCATCCCGACGACCGACATCGATGAGACCGTCGATCGTCTGACGGCGACCTTCGCGCTCGTGAGCCTGCTCGTCGCCGCCGTCCTCGGGCTGCTCGCGTGGTGGATCGTCCGACTCGGGTTGCGACCGATCTCGGACGTCGCCGAGACGGCTCACGCCGTGGCGGACGGCGATCGACACCGACGCGCCCCAGAACTCGACGAACGCACGGAGGCGGGTGAACTCGCGGCGTCGTTCAACGTGATGCTCGATCAGCGCGACGCCGCCGAGGATCGCCTTCGACAGTTCGCATCCGACGCGTCGCACGAACTGCGCACCCCGCTCACGTCCATTCGCGGCTACCTCGATCTGTACGCAGCAGGAGGTTTCCGCGATGACGGACAACTCGACGACGTGATCCGGAGGATGCACGACGAGGCGGCTCGCATGGGCGTACTCGTCGAAGACCTTCTGCAGCTCGCACGGTTCGATGAACAGCAGCCGATGCAAGTGTCACGGGTCGACGTCGGGAGTCTCGTCCAGGATGTCGTCGAGAACGCTCGCGCAGCGCACCCGGACCGCAACGTCGGAGCGCAACTCGGCATCGATGATCTGACCGCAGATCTCGATCACGACCGGATCAAGCAGGTCGCCGTCCTGCTCGTCGACAACGCACTCGTTCATGCTCCCGACGCCGCCGTCCACGTGACGGCGACGGGCTCGGACGATCGCATCACCATCACCGTCACCGACGACGGGCCCGGGCTGGACGAGACACAGGCGGCGAAGGTGTTCACTCGATTCTTCCGCGGCGACGAGTCCCGTGCCCGCACGACAGGTGGCTCGGGTCTCGGACTGGCCATCGCACAGTCCATCGTGGAAGCCCACGACGGCACCATCGAACTCGTGACCGCACCGGGCGCAGGTTGCACGTTCACCGTCACCGTTCCCCGGCAGGTGTGAGCCGACAAACCGACGCGCACGCAGCGCCCTCAGGACGCCACCTGCTCGCGGTCACGCAGCAGGGCGACACCGACGCCGATGAACCAGATGATCGAGCCCAGGCCGAAGACCATCTCGACCACCTCGAAGGCCGGAACGACCGTGACCACGCCGGCGGCGGCCGTCACCAGTCCCACGACGTTGAGCCATCGGGGAAGCCGAGCGGTCAGAAGTCCCGCGATCGAGACGAGCAGCATCCAGATGCCGCCGACGAGTTCGTTGCCGCCGCCGAGTCCGTTCGTGACGGTGTCGATCGCCGACCACACCGTGACGGCGCGATCCGGGTCCGACTCTGCGAGGTCGGCGACCTCTTCGATCCCGATGTTCGAGATCATGCCCGTTGCGAACATCAGCGCCGCCCAGATCGCGGCGAAGACCATCCCGGCGTTCGCGAGCAGCGGCGTCGACGCCAGGCGTTCGCGGAGGGCGAGACCCATTGGAACCAGCGCTGCGCCGAACACGATGAAGATCCCGAGGTACCAGGCGAGCAGCGAGCCCTGATGGTCAACGAGGAAGTCGACCAACTCGGCGGGAGTGGCATCCGGGTCGGTGTACTCGGAGAACGTGGTCGCGAACATCACGATGCCGTACCCGAAGGTGCCGGCAGCGAGGAGCGCAGATGCACCTCCGACTCGGGTCAAGGTGCTTCGAACGCTCCCGGGAGCGATGTCGTTCGTGGTGGGTGTGGTCGTTGTCATTGGTCAATGCCTTTCTCGGAGCTGGTGTGTGGATGGATGGAGGACTTGTCGTTGGTCTCACGCTGAGCGGGTTCGAGGCGACGGAGCTCGACGACCTCGGCGTTCATCGAGGTGAAGTGGGCGAGTAGTCCGTTGAGATGCGACGCATCGCAGATCTCGCCGGTGAGCCGGGTGTTGCCGGCCTCTGTCGTCTCGATGCTGAAGTCGTCGAGTGCCGGTCGGAGTACTCGATCCGTCGCTCGGCCTCTGAGCTCGATCTCGTAGCGGGTGGGTGTGGACATGACCCCATGTTCCGGGTGACCGGGGTGACGCCGCATCGCTCGACCCCGCTTCTCACCCGGGTGAGTCGATGTGACGCCGTCCCTCGGACGCGGCACGGAATCAGGCGCGCCGGGCGCCCGCGACCGTGCCGACCAGGCGTGGGAGGAACCGAAACGGACGCGCCGGGTCGGCGAACTGGTTGAAGCTTCCGGCCACGTGACAACCCAACTCGGGAACGTGGAACAGGAACGACGCCGTGGTGCCAGAGTGTCCGAACATCTCTGGCACGCGGCGACCGGTCATCCAGCGCGGGAGCCGGTACCGCATGACGCCGTGGCCGTATCCGATGGTGAAGTTCTGAACCCGATTCCAGTGCGGCGCTGCGCGGGTCAGACCGCCGGTAAACAACTCGCCGGCGTGAAACGCGCGGCTGAAGCGCAGCTGGTCCGCGAGCGTCGAGACGATGCCGCCGGCGCCGCGTTCGGAGGCGATCCCCTGCGGGATCGACAACGGCTGATCGCCACTGCGGAGAACGAGCGGAGTCGCGAGATCGTTCGCGTCCCCGAAGACCGAGGTATCGAGCAGGCCCGTGGGCTCGACGATCCGTTCGTCGACGGCCTGCGCATACGGCTGCCCGGTGACGGCCTCGATGATCGCCGTCAGGAGCTGGTAGTTCGTGTCGGAGTACAGCGACCGCCGGCCGCCACGATCGCCCGGAGCGAACGCAGCCCCCGCGGTTCGTGCGACGTCAACGGTGTCTTGGATCGAGTACGCGAGATCCTCGCCGCGGGCGAGCTCGACCTCGAAGTCCTCGTCGAAGTAGTCGGCCAGACCGGAGGTCTGATGCAACAGATGGTGCACTTCCAGAGCATCGGTTGCGTCGACGCCGCGGCGCACGTGGACACCGCCGAGGTCGAGGCCGGGCAGCAGAGGGACCACGCGGTCGTCGAGGCGCAGTCGTCCTTCGTCGACGAGCTGGAGGATCACCGCTGAGGTGAACATCTTGGTGATGCTGGCAATCACGTAGGTGGCGTCTGGTCGGGCATCTCCCGCCGCGACGCACACGTTCTGCGAACCATCGTCCGACTCGACGCCGAGTAGCAGGCCGTGGACGCCCGTGCCACGAACCATCCGGTTCGCCAGTTGCTGCAGCACCTCGGCGAGGTGATCGGTGTCTTCCCCACGACTGGTGGGGTGGGTGGTTGAGGTTGAGGTGGGGTGGGACATCGTGGCTCCTGTCGATCGGGTGAAGGAATGCCACGCTCCACGAGAACCGGGTGAGCGCGAATCGCTCACCCTCCGATCTCACCCGGGTGATCCCACCGGGTCAATGGGTCAGATGGAGCCACCCCGGCGCACTGCCATCGGTGTTCGCCCAGTCCCCCGCTTGAACGCCCGCTGGAACGCACTCTGGTCGGAGAACCCCGTCAAGAAGGCGACGTCGACCAGCGAGTGGTCCGTCGTTGTCAACAGTGCCGTTGCAACAGTTCGCCTGACCTCGACGACCAGATCCTGGTAGCGAAGACCCTCATCGCCGAGCCGGCGGTGCAGCGTGCGCTCACTCATCGCAAGCCGGCCAGCCACGACACGCATCGGCGGCACGCCGTCGGCGAGACCGTTGGCAACCGCGTGTCGGACGCGCGCCTCGATGCCGCGCTCGGCAAGTGTGACGCGCAGCTCGTCGTCGAGCCGATCGAGCAGATACCCCGACAGCGCCTCGTCACCCAGTCGGGTCGGACTGTTCAACGTGGCGGCGTCGAAGTGGAGCGCATCGATGTCCTGGCCGTATCGCACCGGGCAGCGGAAGTAGGCGCTCGCCGCGTCGAACGAAGGCGACGTGCTGTGCGCGAACGACACGGCCCTCGGCGTCAACGTCAAGCCTTCCTCGACCACCTGCCGACACACCGACAAGAACGCAGCGATCGCACCTTCGTTGGCGACGGCGACCCCCGGCCGGTAGGCCGGGCGGCCACTCACGACGAAGGCCCCGCCGCCACCTGCGTCGACGACGAGTTCGTACCGGACCACGTCGCCGATGAGCGCCACGTATCGCTCCGCCCGCTCGAGGGCCGCACGAACGCTCGAGGCCGTCTTGAAGGCGAGCCCCATCGCCCCGAAGCTGTCGATCTCGAGCAACCGGGCGTACCGAAACACCAGGTCGTGATCTCCGTCCCCGATCACGTCCTCGAGAACCGCGTAGAACGGTTCGACCTCGATCATGCTCGGCGCGCCGCCGTCAGGATCAAGGCCGACCCCGACGAGAAGATCCCGCACGTCGTCTCGCTCTGAGGCCCAGATCATGGCCCGAGCGGGGACCGACGACATCAGGGCCACGTCGAGATCGTACCGACCGCGCGGTGGCCCTTCACCGGAGTTGGCGGGAACGGTCAACGCGCTGGCGGCGGGAGCCAAGACCCGACCCGGGTGTCATCCGTACGTTCGAACGTGTCCACCACACACCACACGAAACGGAGTACGGACATGACCAACGACAACAACAACAACAACAACCACCACCTGAGCGCACGCAAGGTCCTCGTCGTCGGCGCGACGGGCGGGTCAGGACGAGCAGCGGTGACCGCGCTCGTCGCTGCCGGCCACCACGTCACGGCCTTCTCCCGAAGCGCCGACCGCCTCGCCGCCGAGATGAACGGCGTCGTCGCGATCAACGGCGACGCGATGGATCGCGACGACGTCGACCACGCTGTGGCCGGCCACGACGCCGTGATCGTCACGCTCGGCATCACCGAGAACCCGATCCGCGTCCAGACGCTCGGCCCGAAGCGCACCCCGCTCGACGTCCGCTCCACCGGCACCCGCAACGTGATCGACGCGATGAACGCTCACGGGCTCGACCGTCTCGTCGTGCAGTCCTCGTACGGCATCGGGCCGACCCGACAACGCCTCGGGTTCAGCGACCGGCTGTTCTTCGCAACGCTGGTCAAGAAGCAGATGGCGGACACCGAGGTTCAGGATCGACTCGTGCGCTCCAGCGGCCTCGACTGGACGCTGGTCCAACCCGTCCACCTGAACGACGATCCCGACGGCCCCGACGCGTACTGGTCGACAACGGGTGACGTTCGTGAGATGAAGATCTCCCGAACCGTCGTCGGGCGCACGCTGAGCCGGGTCGTCACCGACTCGACGCTGAGCCACGCCACGCTGTCGGTGTCGGGTTGAGGAGGGGTGATGGATGCCAAGCAGATCCTCCTCACCACGAGCGTCGTGTCCACCGGTCTCATGGCCGGGCTGTTCTACGGCTGGTCGGTCTCGGTGATCCCAGGAACGCGCCGGCTCGCCAGCAGCGACTACGTCGGGCTGATGCAGCACATCAACCGTGAGATCCTCACCCCGCGGTTCCTCCTCCCGTTCGTCGGGATCCCGGTGCTGCTCGGAGCGGCTGCCTTCATGCAGTTCCGGGCCGGCGACCAACGCCGTGGCGCGATCCTCAGCGCCAGCGCACTGACCTACCTGGTCGGAGTGTTCGGCGTGACAGCCGCACGGAACGTGCCCCTCAACGACGCGCTCGACGCGTTCGATCTCCGCAGCGTCACCGCCGAGCAGATCGAGCGACGACGGGAGTCGTACGAGACGCCGTGGAACCGCTGGAACACGGTCCGCACCGTGTTCAACGTCGCCGCCTTCGCCCTGGCGACGAGCGCCGCTGTGATCACCGACCGCGCCGACTGACGCACCACGTCACCCTTCGGGGGCAACCCGGCCAGATGGCCTCACCCGGGTGAGCGTGCCCAACGCATGAGGCGCGCTCACCCGGCCCCGATCGACGATCGACCCCATCACCCGACATGACTCCGACAAGGAACCACACCATGAACTCCACACTCCAGCTCCCGCCCTTCACCACCGCCAACGACTCTTCGACCTCATCACGACCCGCCGTCGACGCAGCCGCCTCGGCACGCGACGCGGTGAAGACCTACGGCACCGGCGATGCCGCCGTGCACGCCCTGAACCACGTCAGCGTCGACTTCGAACGCGGTCGCTTCACGGCGATCATGGGGCCGTCGGGCTCGGGCAAGTCGACGCTCATGCAGAACGTCGCCGGGCTGGACACGCTCACGTCGGGCTCCGTCTCGATCGGCGGTGTGGATCTCTCGACGCTGTCAGACCGACTGCTCACCCGACTGCGGCGAGAGAAGATCGGCTTCGTCTTCCAGGCGTTCAACCTGGTGCCGACATTGACAGCAGCTGAGAACATTCTGTTGCCGCTCGACCTGGCCGGGAAGAAGCCAGATCAGGCCTGGCTCGACGAAGTCGTCTCGACCGTTGGGCTCGGCTCGCGACTCGGCCATCGACCCGCCGAGCTGTCGGGCGGCCAGCAGCAACGAGTCGCGGTCGCCCGTGCGCTCGCCAGCCAACCCGAAATCGTCTTCGGCGACGAGCCGACCGGCAATCTCGACAGCCGCGCCGGGGGCGAAGTACTGGCGTTCCTCCGCGACGCAGTCGACCGACTCGGCCAGACCGTCGTCATGGTCACCCATGACCCGGTCGCCGCGTCCTACGCCGATCGCATCGTCTTCCTCGCCGACGGCCGGATCGTCGACGAGATGACCGACCCCACGTCTGACCGAGTGCTCGACCGCATGAAGCGGTTCGGGAACTGACCGGCACCCACACACCCGCCCCGAAACACCCCGGAGATCACCGCCATGTTCCGCATGTCCTTCCGCAACCTCTTCGCGAAGAAGCTGCGACTCGTCACCACCGCCCTGGCCATCATCCTCGGCGTCGCCTTCACCACGGGGACGATGATCCTCACCGACACCATGATCGAGTCGCTCGACTCGGCGATCGATGAGACCAACGAGGGCGTCGACGTCGTCGTACGCGGCCTCCCGGTCGGCGAGGACGAAGTGTTCACCGTCCGCGGCCCGGTCGCCCTCGACCAACTCGACCGGATCCGATCCATCGACGGCGTCACCGCCGCCGAGCCCTACTGGGTGGGCTACACCCAGGTGATCGGCAACGACGGCAAAGCGCTGTCGATGATCCAGAGCGCCGGGCTGAATTGGATCGATGATCGGAGTCTGTCGGCGTTCGAACTCGCCCAAGGCCGACCACCGGACATCGACTCCGAAGTGGTGCTCGGCACCGAAGCCGCCATCGAAGCGGGCCTGACCGTGGGCGACGAGGTCGATCTGATCACCCTTGCCGGTCGCGAGACCTTCACGATCACGGGCCTCGCGTCGCTCGACGGGATCCCGGGCGCTGCGAACTCGGCGTTCACGTTCTTCACCCCCGACGCCGCAGAGCTTCGCCTCGGTGACTCGGGCACCACACGCCAGATCCTCGCCCGCAGCGACTCCATGCAACCCGACGACCTCGCCGCACGAATCGCGCTGAGCGTCCGAGACGCGGACGTAGTCACCGGCAAGGAGCGCGCCGCCGAGGAACAGGAAGAACTGGGCACCGCCCTCGGCGTGTTCGAGACCATCTTGCTCGTGTTCGGCGCGATCGCTTTGTTCGTCGGTTCGTTCACGATCGCCAACACGTTCACGATCACCATCGCCCAGCGGACGAAGGAACTCGCATTGGTTCGAGCGATCGGCGCAAGCCGTCGGCAGGTGCTGGGGTCGGTCGTGATCGAGGCCGCGATGATCGGGCTCCTTGCCGCGGCTGGCGGATTGGCTGCCGGACTCGGTGTGGCCCGCGGACTCATGTGGATCTTCGCCCGCTTCGGGCTCGACTTCCCCGACGCCTCGCTCGTCGTCCAGACCTCCACCATCGTCACAGCGTTCGTGGTCGGCGCCGGCGTCACCGTGGTCTCTGCGCTGTCACCCGCACGCCGCGCTGCGACCGTGGCGCCCATCGATGCGATGCGCGACGCCTCGATCGAGGCGACCGGCACACCGCGACGCAACCTCGTGTTCGGCGCGCTGTCCGCGGGTGTCGGTGTGTTCGGCCTGGGCGCGGGCGTCTCGCAGACCAACGCGGCGCTCGTCGGCCTCGGCAGCGTCGCCACCTTCTTCGCGGTGCTGGCCTTCGGGCCCATGCTCGTTCGCCCGGTCTCGCAGTTGCTCACGTGGCCCATGCGTCACCTCGGCGCAGCGGGTCGGATCGCGGCAGCGAATGCCGACCGGAATCCGCGTCGAAGTGCTTCGACTGCGGCGGCGCTCACGATCGGCGTGACGCTCGTCGCCGGCGCTTCGATGTTCGCCTCCACCGCCAGCGAGTCGATTCGAGGTGACGCCGCCGATGTTCTCGTCGCCGACGGCGTGATCCAGCCGATCGGTGCGAACCCCGGGCTGCCCCCGGAGGTTGCACAGCAGGCTGCGACGGTCGACGGCGTCGAGCTCCGACCGATCACCTGGCTGTCGGCACGGGTCGACGGCGATATGGAGACAGTCGGCGGTTTCGACGCCGCTGCGGCGGGTGCGTTCGTGCAACTGACGACCATCCAAGGCGCTGTCACAGGGGACGCGGGTTCGGTCATCGTCGGTGACGACCTCGCCGATCGTCGCGAGTGGAACGTGGGTGATCGGGTTCCGGTCGAGTTCCCCGACGGCGTGACGACGACGTTCGCGGTCGAGGCCATCATCGAGCAGAGCAACGCGCTGCCGACGATCGTGGCCCCGTATCAATCGGTCGCCCCGCACGGCATCGGCCTCGACCAGGTCGTGCTCCTGTCCGGCGCCGACACCGCGATCCGGGCCGTCGAGCTCGCACTTGCCGATCAGCCGACGGCCACGGTCGGCGACGTCGACAGCTACGCCGACTCGCTCGTCGGCACCCTCGACACCGTCCTCAACCTGGTGCTCGGCCTGCTCGGCCTCGCCGTGGTGATCGCCGTGCTGGGGATCGCCACCACGATCGGATTGTCGGTCCACGAACGCACCCGAGAACTGGGCGTGCTGCGGGCGATCGGCATGGAGCGCCGTCAGGTCCGCCGGGCGATCCGCCTCGAGGCAGTGGTGATCGCCATGTTCGGCACGGTGCTCGGGCTCGCGATGGGTCTTGGTTTCACCGCTGCGGTGATCTCGACGCTCGGCGATGACGGCTTCGGGGCCCCGACCGTCCCCGTGGCGACGCTCGCTGCGATCGTCGTCGGCGCGATCGCCGCCGGAACGTTGGCTGCCGCACTGCCCGCCCGAACCGCTGCCCGCCGACCCGTGCTCGACGCAATCGCCTCCGCGTGAGTCGGTCACGACACACGCGCACGATCCTCCCGAATCGAAAGGACAACCCATGCCCATCCCCCGCCGAACAGGCGTGATCACGGCGATCGCCGCCGCCGTTGCCGTTTCGTTGCTGGTGGCGAACGTCGACCGCGACGCGGCTTCAGCAGACGACGACTTCACCGTCTCGATCGACGCACCGACGTCCGAGCGCATCCGGAGCGAGGCGGCCTTCGACGAGTCGTTCTC
>JBGCFW010000282.1:0-9952 GCA_045107155.1 Ilumatobacter sp.
AAGGACTGACTCGACGATCCTGGCGCCGACGTGGGTTCTGGCCTAGCAAGATTCGCCGATGGACGTATGAGCAGTTGACGGCCCGGTCGCGACCTTCCCAGTACGGCTTGCGGAGTTCGACCTTGAGAATCTTGCCCGACGGGTTCCGCGGAATCGCCTCGATCCGCTCGACCTTGGACGGCAGTTTGAAGCGAGCGAGGCGCTCAGCGCAGTGCGCGATGATGTCCTCCTGGCTCGGGTCGGCGCCTTCGGTCGGCACGATCAGCGCGAGGGGAGACTCGCCCCAGCGTTCGCTCGGAATGCCGACCACGGCCACGTCGGCGACCTCGGGGTGGGAGATGATCGCGTTCTCGATCTCGGCCGGATACACGTTCTCTCCACCCGACACGATCATGTCCTTCACGCGGTCGTGGATGAACAGGTAGCCGTCGTCCATGTATCCCGCATCGCCGGTGCTGAACCAACCGAGCCCATCGTCGCCTCGGCCTTCGGGGAAGGCATCGGAGGTCGCTCCTTCGTTGCGCCAATAGCCCTTCAGGTTCTGGTGCGTCCGCACCCAGATCTCGCCGACCTCGCCGTCGGCGGCGTCGCTACCGGCATCGTCGACGATGCGGATCTCGACGCCGTCGACCGGCTTCCCCGCAGCTCGGAGCAGCTTGGCACGCGGGCCGCCCGGGTCGTGATCTTCGGGCGGGAGGATCGTGACCACGCCGGTGGTCTCGGTCAGGCCGTAGACCTGCGCGTGGTCGCACTTGAGCAGCGCCATCGACGCGACGAGTGCGTCCTCGGTGATCGGGGAGGCGCCGTAGAGGATCTGCTGCAGCGACGAGAAGTCGACGTCAGAGGCGCCCGGCAACATCGGGAGAACCTGCAGGAGTGCCGGAACCATGAACGCGGACGTGACGCCATAGCCGGGAATGTCGGCGAAGATGCGGCCGGGGTCGACATCGCGATGCACCACATTGGTGGCCCCGCGCATCAGCCCGGCGAGCGCCACGCCGCTCCCACCGATGTGGAACATCGGAAGCACGTGCAGAATCACGCTCTCGGAGTCCAGCGCGAGCATGTCGCTCACGGGTTCCATCGTCGTGTTGAAGTTGCGATTGCTGAGCTCAGCCCCCTTCGGCAGGCCGGTCGTGCCGGACGTGTAGAGCTGCGAGGCCGTGTCGTCGATGTCAACAGGAGCGTTCGGGTCCTCCGTCGACGCGTCGGCGATCCAGTCCGTGTATCCCGTGTGCTCGCTCTCGGCGTTCACCGTGATGATGGTCGGGTTTCGGGGGAGGTCCATCTTGTCGAGATGGTCGAGGAACTCTCCCTCGACGAGCACGACCTTCGCTTCGGCGTTGTCGAGGATGTACGCCATCTCCGGGGGCGCGAGCCGCCAATTGACGGCCACCGTCACGGCGTTGAGCTTCGCCGCGCCCAGCAACAATGTGAAGTACTCGGGGATGTTCTTTCCGATGAAGCCGACACGACCTTGCGTGCCGACCCCCGCCGCCACCAGTGCGTTGGCGACCTTGGAACTCTCCTCGTGCAACTCGCCGTAGGTGAGCGATCGGTCATCGCAGACGATGCCGACCTTGTCGGGTCGTTCGGCGGCGTGAGTGCGGGCGATTTCGGCAATCGTGAACATGTCGAAGCTCCTTCGGCGAGATGGCGGCGACCGCCGCCAATATGTGACGACGGGCACTGTGACGATAGGCGCGCCGGCCCACTCCTGTCCGAGCGGAAGTCGGCGCCGCCGGCCGAATAACCCGAGCGCCGATCGTGTGCAGTGGGCAATGGTGGTTCTCCCACACGAGCACGCCGACAGAGGAGACAACGTCATGAGTAATCACACGACCGACGAGATTCAGGAGTTGCGCTCGCTTGTCGAGTTGATGCGAACCGAGGCGCAGGAACGAAGCGCCGAGGTGGCTCAGCTCCGAACCGAGACCACCCGGCTGTCCGAGCTCGTCGCCGACGCATCGGGAAGCGGCGCCCCGCCGGACGGCAGTGTCGTCGACGTCGGCCAATCCGGATCAACGCGGCGGACCATGTTCAAGGCAGGAGCCGGCGCGGCAGTGGCGGCTGCAGCGCTGGTGGCGCCAGGCTTGTCGAGCCGGGCGGCCGCCGCGGACGGCGCCGACTTGGTCATCGGCGCGAACAACACCTCATCGGGCGGGCACACGCGCCTCAATTCGACGGGCTCCGGGCTGCTCAGCAACCAGAACGTGTTCACCGTGACCGACGACCTGAGCTCGTCGAGCTTTCCGGCGGCGGTCGGCGCGTACGCCCAGGGCGACCGAGTCACCAACGGTTTGTATGCGTACGCCGATTCGCGCGGGAGCGCGACCAACACGGGCCATGCGCTGGTGGTGTCGAGCCGAAGCAGTGCTCGATCGCACATCCTCCTGCAGAGTGGAGGGTCGGACCCGCGTGGCGACACGTACGCTCACACTCGCGGGGAGATGCGCCATTCGAACGGCAACCTCTGGTTCTGCACGTCGAGTGGAACCCCTGGTACGTGGGTGGACCTGGCGGCGCAGTCGACGGGGTCGGTCACGCCGGTGTCGCCGAAACGTGCCTACGACTCTCGCTTCAGCGACGGGCCCCTCGGGGGTGGCTTCTCCCGAACCGTTGCGGTCACGAACAGCATCGACGTCGGCACCGGTGCCAACACCGGTCCACTCGTTCCTGCTGGCGCAACGGCGGTGTTCTTCAACATCACCGTCACGCAAACGACGAGCGGCGGGTTCCTCGCCGCAGCGCCGGGCGACGCCACCGGGTTCGAGGCGTCGTCCGTCAACTGGACTGCCTCTGGCCAGACCGTTGCCAACGGAACGCTCTCGTCGCTCGACGCGGCACGTCAACTCAGGGTCTTCGCTGGCGGAGGATCAGCCCACTTCCTCATCGATGTGACCGGCTACCTCAGCTAGGTCGGTCAGCAGCGAGGTCGGTCAGCGGCGCGGTGGGTCGTCAATCACTCGATGCCGCCGACACTCCGGGCTCGGCCGTCAGTGGTTTCGCAGCCGAGCCGGGGTGCTCGTCGAGCGTCCGAGCACACCTGGAGATCTGCGCGTCGCTACGGTCCGCACATGGACTTCGCGATTCCCGCCGCCACCCAGGCGTTCCTCGACCGGCTCGACGGATTCATCGAGTCGACGATCAAGCCGATGGAGCAGGAAGACGACAACATTCGTTTCTTCGATCACCGTCGCGAGGACTCCCGCACCGACTGGGAACGTGATGGCCTCCCCAATGCCGAGTGGGAGCAGCTCTTGGTCCGCATGCGTCGTGCGGCCGACGAGGCGGGGCTCTATCGGCATCAGCTCCCAGAACGTTTCGGTGGCAACGGTGCCGGCAACCTCGAGATGGCGATCGTGCGCGAACACCTCGCCCGCAAGGGCCTCGGACTCCACAACGATCTGCAGAACGAGAGCTCGATCGTCGGGAACCTCGTCACCGTCCTGATGATGGAGAAGTACGGGTCGGAGGCGCAGCAGGCCGAGTGGATTCCGAAGATGCTCGAAGGAACTGCTCGCATCGGGTTCGGATTGACCGAACCGCTCCACGGCTCCGATGCGACCTGGATGGAGACCACCGCAGTCCGGGACGGCGACGAGTGGGTGATCTCAGGCGAGAAATACTGGAACACCGGGCTGCACCACGCGACCCACGACTACATCTTCGCCCGCACGGCGGGTGAGCCTGGCGATGGGCGTGGCATCACCTGTTTCATCGTCCCCACCGACTCTCCCGGCTTCGGCATCGAGGAGTTCATGTGGACCTTCAACATGCCGACCGACCACGCACACGTGCGACTCAGCGAAGTGCGCGTCAGCCACGACGACATCCTGGGCGAAGAAGGTCTCGGCCTCATGACCGCGCAGCTCTTCGTGCACGAGAACCGAATTCGTCAGGCGGCGTCGTCGCTCGGCGCGGGTCTGCACTGCATCGATCGCGCGGTCGACTACGCAAATCAACGCACCACCTTCGGCAAACGGTTGTCGACCAACCAGGCGATCCAGTTCCCGCTTGCCGATCTGGCCGCCGAAGCCGAGATGCTGCGTGCGCTGATCCACAAGACGGCGTGGCAGCTCGATGAAGGCATCGACCACATGGAGATCACCGACAAGGTCGCGATGTGCAACTACCGAGCCAACCGGTTCTGCTGCAACGCTGCCGACCAGGCCATGCAGACCTGCGGTGGGCAGGGCTACAACCGGGCGATGCCGTTCGAGCACATTTACCGGCATCACCGGCGCTATCGGATCACCGAAGGCTCCGACGAGATCCAGATCCGCAAGGTCGCCGGACACCTCTTCGGCTACACCGGCCGCGCCAAGGGGTAGAGCGCAGGCGGGCCAGCAGTCCCGCCTGTCAGTCCCCGTTGGTGGGATCGGTCATCGGCAGTTCGGGGTCCGCCGACCACTCCATCAAACTGCCGTCGTAGACCGACACGTCGGTTTTGGCGAACAGCGCAAGCGCAAAGGCGTCGACGGTGGCGGCGATCGCCCCGCCGCAATACGTGATCACGGGTCGTGGTCCGAGGATGCCGGTGTCGGTCAGGTGCCGATGCATGGCCTCGGCGTCGACGAAGCCGGCAGTCTCCGACTCGATGAGTGACCGGAACGGCACGTTGATCGCGCCGGTGATGTGACCGCGCCGTGGCCCGTATGCCTGGCCGGAGCCGTCGAAGCTGTCGGCCGGCAGTGCGTCGATCAAGCAGACGGGTGCCTCCGCCGAGTCGGTGTCTGCTCCGGCTGCCGCCACCACGTCGTCACGTGTCGCCCTCGCTCGTTCCCATCCGCTGGCGGGAACGAACCGGTCGGCGTCGGGAATCGTCGACGGCTGATCGGTCAGCGACCGCCCCTCGGCCTCCCACCGCTCGAGGCCTCCGAGCAGGATGGCGCAGTCGACCCCGGAGTGGTGGAGCGTCCACCACGCCCTCGTGCACCACATCGTGCCCGAGTCGATCCCTTCCCGAGGTGTGCGCGCAGCCAGCACGACCCTGGTGCCGGGTCCGACGCCGACCGCTGCGAGCGCATCGGCCACGCGATCGGGTTCTGGCCACATCCACGGAAGCGGTGACGCCGGATCCGACAACACGCCCTTGCCGGACGCGACGTCGAAGAACAGCGACCCAGTGATGTGGCTGTTGGCATAGACCTCCGCCTCGGCGCGATTCTCCAGACTGCTGGTGAGCTTCGCAGTCACGTCGAGCACTCTCACGTCGAGGTCGTCGAGATGTTCGTCCAGCCAGTCCGGGCTCACGAGGTAATGCGCGTTCTCGAACTCCACCGGTGCTCACTCTCGACGTCGTCGACCGAGCGATGTGGCCCGGCCGGTGCGTCCGATCGTAGGTCGCTCGAGAGATCGCGGTGTGAGCGGCGGATGCAGTGCGACGACGCCTGCGTCAGTTGGCGAGAGAGGCTGGTCGGTGTTCGCTCATCCAGGCGACGCCGAAGTCGACCGCTGCCCGCATCGACATCAGCCGGGCGGTTCCGGCGCCGACCGAGCCGACCGTCTCGATGTCGGTGTCGGCCATCGCCGAACCGATCTGGTCGAAATCGTCCTCGTTGGGTTCCAGCCGCTCGGCGGTCACCCAGGCTCGCGTCCCGTCGACGAGCATCGGTGCGCTGATCCGCTCCGTCGCCTTCGGCGTCCACTCGGCACGATGCTCCGCGAGATGGAGCGAGGTGTCGTTGCCATGACCGACGCCGAGCAGGAGAATCTTCGCGTCGAGCTCGTAGAGCGATGCGAGCGGTGACGACTCGCCGAAGCCATCGTCGAAGCGGTGGTCAGCGATGATGTGCGCGGCGTTCGGTCCGAGCGCGGCGAATGACTCGGTGGGATGCGCGCTGCGCCGACTGCTGCGATGGCCGCGGAAGCACTCGACGACGGCACCCATCGACCTCGTCGGCGTCACGTCGGGATCGAACGCAGGCATCTCCGTGCGTATCGCGTCAAACCACTCGGCAGGAACCGGTGGGTCCATCCAGCTGGCTGGGTCGCTCAGATGACCCGACTGCGTCGGCATCACGATCGTTCCGTGCGGTCCGACGGCGGCGAGCAGCGCCTCGACCACGGCTTGCGCTCCGCCGATCACCCATCCGAGTGCGGACAGCGAGGTGTGAACGATCGCCGTGTCGCCGCGACCGAGTCCGAGCCGATCGAGGTCGTCGACGAGCGACGACACAGTCGCCGGACGCTGCGCCGCAGCGATGGTGTCGGCTTCGGACGGCATCGTCGGACACTAGCGCCGGCCTCGTTTGTCAGCTGCGGACGTTCGAGATCGCCGGCGATCTTGTGAGTCAGCCCAGCATGCTGCGCAACATCCACGCCGTCTTCTCGTGGATCTGGAGGCGCTGCGTGACGAGGTCGGCAGTGGACTCGTCGCCGGCGTCGTTGGCGAGCGAGACGACCTTGCGAGTCGATCGAGCCACCGTCTGATGGCCGTCGACCAAATCGGCGAGCATCTCCTCGGCGCTCGGAACGCCATCGGCCTCGACGATGCTCGTGAGCTCGGCGAACTGGTGGTAGCTGCCCGGGGCGGGCATGCCGAGTGCGCGGATGCGTTCGGCGAGCAGATCGACCGCGATCCACATCTCGTTGTACTGCTCCTCGAACATCAGGTGCAGCGTGTTGAACATCGGACCCGTGACGTTCCAGTGGTAGTTGTGCGTCTTGAGATACAGGGTGTAGGTGTCGGCCATCGCTCGGCTCAGTGCGGCGCTGATCGCAACGCGATCGGCCTCGTCGATTCCGATGTCGATGGTTGATGGGGTGTTCATGCGTCGTCTCCTCGTGTGGGGGTGATTGCTGCGGATCCGGACCGGTCGCTTCCAACCAATACTGATTCTATCAAAGAATGGACTCTGTCCAGATAACGGTTGATCGCGACCGATGGACGTCGGCCACGACGAACCGTCGTGACACGCGATCGGTCTGGCCCTACCGTTTGGCCGATGGCATACGCGTTCGACCGATTCCTGCGATTCGACGAGCTCACCGCTTGGCTCGACGACGTCGCGGCTTCCCACCCCGACCTCGTGGCGATCGAGGAGTACGGCCGATCGCACGAAGGCCGCCCGCTCCGGATCGTCACGGTGACCGATACGGCGACCGGCGCACACGACACGAAGCCCGCGATGTGGGTCGACGCGAGCATCCACGCCGTCGAGCTCACCGCAACGGTGGCCGCCTGCCACCTGATTCAGCGTTTGGTCGACGGACACGGCAGCGACGACGTGATCACTCGGGCACTGGCGACGCGCACGTTCTACGTCGTCCCCCGAGTGAACCCTGACGGGGCCGAGTGGGTGCTCGCCGACTCGCCCCGCCATCGCCGATCGAGTACCCGCGACTGGCCGTGGAGCGATGGTCACGAGTGGCCCGGACTGCACCTTGAGGACCTCACGGGTGACGGTCGGATCCGTCAGATGCGGGTGGCCGACTCAGACGGTGGTTGGACGCCCCACGCGGACGATGCTCGCCTGATGGTGCCGATCCCTGCGGAGGGCGCGGTCGACGGCACGCCCACGTATCGGCTCCTCGACGAAGGCCGTGTCGTCGACCACGACGGCTTCACCATCCCGACGCCATCCGCACCTCAGGGCCTCGACCTGAACCGGAACTATCCGGCCGGATGGTCGACCTCGGTGACCGGCGCCGGCGATCATCCGCTGAGCGAACCCGAGATCGATGCGCTGGTCCGAGCAATGATCGCCCGCCCGAACGTCTGCGGGTTCAACGCCTATCACACCAGTGGCGGGGTCCTCCTCCGGCCGTCGTCGACGAAGGCCGACGCCAAGCTCCCGCGCGTGGACGTCTGGGCCTGGAAGCAACTCGGTGAACGCGGCACTCAACTGACCGGGTATCCGACGCACTCGGTGTACGAGGACTTCACGTGGGATCCGAGCAACACCATGAGTGGCGCGAGTGATGACTGGGCGTACGAGCACCTCGGCGTGTTCGGCTGGACCACCGAGTTCTGGGATGTGATCCAGCAGGCGACCGGCGAGAAACAGCCGACCACGTTCTGGTACACCGGCCCCACCGATGAGCAAGCCCTCGCCGTCTTGCGCTGGTGCGACGACAACTACCCCGGTGCGTATGGCGAGTGGCAACCGTTCGAACATCCACAACTCGGACCCGTCGAGCTCGGCGGTTGGGACCTCGTGGCAGCGTGGACCAACCCTCCGGACGACCGGCTCCGCGACGAGGTCGCAGCTCACGCGGACTTCGCCGTCTTTCAGGCGTTATGCGCACCGGAGCTCACGATCCCACACCTGGTCGCGAGCGCAGTCGGCGACGACACGTGGCGCCTCGACGTCGGGATCGCGAACACGGGCTGGTTGGCCACCGACGTCACCGAGCACGCACGTCAGGCGAACCTCGTGCGTCCGCTTACCGTCGAGGTGGATGGAGCGGACGTCATCGATGGACCGGCGCGACGTCGCGCCGGGCAGCTCGATGGACGGGCTGCACTGCGCTTCTCGGGTGGCAACGACGGCACGCCCGATCGCACACTCGTCACGTTCACCATCCGCGGTGTCGCTGGCTCGGACGTGAACGTGGTCGCCGATCATCCTCGCGCCGGGCGCGTCGAGGCGACGATCGTCCTCGGTTGACCTGGCTCGTCGTCAGCGGCGCAGCCCGGCACTAGGGGAACCCGTTGCGAACGATGCGCTCGGATCAGACGTGACGGCCCGGTTCCCAACCGGCGTTGCCGAGGACCCGACTCCCGAATGCGAGCGGACCGGCTTCGAGATCGGTCGCCATCGTGTCGTTCCAGCGGTTGAGGAAACCGAAGAACGACACCACCGCCACGATGCCGGCGATCTGATCGTCGTCGAAGTGCTCGCGAAGTTCGTCGACGTGGGCGTCGGTGACCGCATTCGGTACCGACGCGGCGTCGAACGCGAGTCGGAGCGCCGCTCGCTCGGCGGCATCGAAGTGGTCACTGGTCTCGAACAGCCACAGGTCGGCGAGCTTCTCGGCGGGCACCCCCATGCGTTCGGCGGTGTGGCCGGTGTGTGCTTGGCAGTATCGGCAGCCAGCCGCGCTCGACGCGATCTGCGCGACCATCTGTGCGAGCCCGTTCGGGAGGGCAGCGTTCCCGAGCACGGCGGCTCCGGTGCTGATGAACCCGTCGAGCAGCCCCGGTACGCGAGCCATTGTCGGCATGGAGTTCGGGACGAAGCCCATCATCGCTTCGACGGCAGCGAAGTGCTGGTCGAATTCCGTGAGCTGGTCGGCGGGCAAGGGGTCGACGCGTGCCATGTCAGACTCCGGAGATCGGGCCGATGATCTTCTCGGCCATCTCGGTGGCTTTGGCCTCGACGCCCTCCGATCCGAGCAGCATGAAGGCCGGAGCGATCGTGCGGCTCACGCCGATCGATGCGAGCTCCTGCGCAGCGCCGACCGGGTCGTCGCCGAACAACCCGGGGTGAGCGGCGGTGATCTCGATCGCGTCGCCGTCACGATCGTGGTCGGCGGCGGTCTGGCGGACGATGTCGATCATCTCGGTGAGTTCCTCGATCGAGCCCTTGCCGGGGAAGAAGCCGTCGCCGAGTCGCCCGGCCCGCTTCGCTGCGGCGCCGGAGTGTCCACCGATGACGAATGGCACCGAGCCGTTCGCCGGCTTCGGATTCGAGCTCACGTTGTCGAACGACACGAAGTCGCCGTCGTACGACGCGTCGTCGCTGGACCACAGCGCCCGCATCGCATGGACGTACTCGTCGGTGCGTGCGCCGCGTTTGGGCCACGGAACGCCGAGGGCGTCGAACTCCTCTTCGAGCCACCCGACCCCGATACCGAGCTCCATCCGACCGCCGGAGAGGCGGTCGAGCGTCGCGACTTCTTTGGCGAACACGAGCGGGTTGCGCTCCGGGAGGATGACGATGCCGGTGCCGAGTCGCATCGTCGTCGTGTGCGCGGCCACGAACGCCAGCCACACCAGCGGGTC
>JBGCFW010000283.1:0-7381 GCA_045107155.1 Ilumatobacter sp.
TCGACGAGCCGTTGGTCGACGGCGGTGTCCGGTGAGGCATTGACCGACAGATACATGTGCGGTGGCAGCACGTTGAACGAGTCGAGCGCGAGCGAGATCGCCGCGAGCTCGGCTTCGATGCCGACTCCTGCCGCGTGCGCGTCGGCGAACCACTCGTCGGGTCGAATGTCGGAGCCGTCGACACGGGTCAGCGCTTCGACGCCGACTGCGGTCTTGGTCCCGATGTCGACGATCGGCTGCAGCACCGAACGAAGTCGGCCGGCAGCGAGGTCGCCGCGAACACGCTCGCCGCGCCCGATCATGAGACGGTCGGAGTTTGCAGGACGATGCTCGGCGACCAGCCGGGCGATGAGCTCACCGAACGAGCCGAGCATCTCGAGGTCGCTGGCGCCGAGGTCGACCGCGGCGTCGGAAGCTGCGCACAACATGCCGACGGTCTCTGCGTTCGACGAAACGATCGGGATCCCGATGTAGGCGTGAACCCCGTTGATGCTGCTTGTCGGGAGGTCGCTCGTGATGGGATGCTTTCGTGCGTCGACGACGATGTTCGGCAACCTGCCATCGGCGACTCGGACACAGATCGAGGTGTCCAACGCACTGGCTCTGCCTTCTCTGAGCCCGAACCGCGCACCGTCTCCGTCGACGACCGAGATCCTGGGTGCGTGGTCCTCGAACGTGGACAACCAAGCGACGTCCATGCCCAGGCGACGGCGAATGACGGCGAGCATCGGACGCACATCGATGCCGAGTTCGTCGACCAGCGTCGCCGCGGTTCCGACATCGCCCGCTCCGCGGTCACGTTGCCCGCGCTGACGGGGCGCCTTCGGGTTCTCGGAGCCAGGATGAGCGACCATCACTGCGACGCCCGTGCTCCGGACGGTCCTGCGCCGAACGCGACCGAGCAAGACTCCTGTCGAGTCGTCGTCCGAGCGTTGTGGGCCATGTCGTCCAGCTTTCTGTCCAGGGTGTGCCGACGACTGTCCAGCGATCGCGTGATCGCGCCCTCATTTGCGAACGGGACGCACCCATCGCTGGCCGAGCCCTCAGTTGAGCAGTGAGTCGGTCACCACTTCGACAAGGGTCGGACCGTCGTGTGCGATCGCCGCTCGCAGCGCCTCGTCGATGTCGTCGCCCTCGTCGACGACCCGAAAGCTGGTCACTCCGAGCAGTTCTGCCATCGCAGCGAAGTTCGGATTGTGGAGTGAGGTCTGCCAGACGTCGAGCTCTGCGGAACGCTGTTCTTTCGAGATCTTGCCGAGCTCGGAGTTGTTCATCAGAACGTGCGTGACATTCATGCCGTACTTCACGAGCGTGGTGAGCTCCATCGCGTACTGACCGAAGCCGCCGTCGCCCGAGACGCTGATCACCTTGCGCTCGTCGCCCACGGCGGCCCACGCTCCCATCGCGGCGGGGAGCCCGAACCCGATTGAGCCGAGGTAGCCCGACATGAGCACGCTCTGCGCGTCGACTTCGAAGTTGCGGCCGAAGCTGTACGTGTTGTTTCCCACGTCGACGCACATAACCGCATCGGACGGGGCCTGTCGGGACAGCGCAGCGAACAGCGACGCAGCATCACGCCCGCGGCCGCGGTCGTCGGTTGTGCGGCTCGCCTTCTCCGCTCTCCAGATCCGCCACCGCTCGGCGACCTCGTCGGTGAGATCGATGCATGCATGATCGCCACCGATCGCTGCCAACATCGCGTCGGCGGTGACGCCGACGTTGCCGAGCACGGGTTCGTCGACCGAGTGGAACCGGCCGAGTGCCATCGGGTCGTCATCGACCTGGATGATCGGCTTGTACGGCGCGATGCCGGTGTGATTCGAGAACGAGGCGCCGAACACGACGAGCAGGTCGGACTCGTTCATCATCCAGCTCGCGATGGGCGTACCGCTTCGACCGAGCACGCCGCAGCCCAGTCGATGGTGGTCGGAGATCAGACCCTTGGCCTTGAACGTGGTGACCACGGGAGCACCCAGGTGTTCGGCGAGGGCGGTCACCTGCGCCATCTCGCGGGCGGCGCCCTTCCCGACGATGAACAACGGTCGACTCGCGGCGCGCAGCCGATCGACCGCGGAGGCCAGCGCGTCGGCCGGCGGTGCGATGAGCCGGTCGGCGGTGCGACCATCGGGTGTGCCGGGCTCTGCGTCCGAAGGCCTGACCTGAACCTCGTCGGGCAGCACGAGATGTGCGACGTCGCGGTCGACCAACGCTGTCTTGCAGGCGAGTGACATCAGCTCTGCGTGGTCGGAGCCAGCCTGGACGCTCTCGCTGTATCGGGCGACGTCGGCGAAGGCGGCTTCGAGGTCGAGGTCTTGGAAGGCGCCGCGACCGCGAGCCGAACTCGGGACCTGGCCGGAGATCGCCAGCACGGGTGAGCGATCGACCTTGGCGTCGTAGAGGCCCGTCATCAAGTTCGTCGAACCCGGCCCTGCGATCGCGAAGCAGGCTGCGAGCCGATCGGTGAGCTTGCCGTATGCCGTGGCAGCGAACGCTGCGGCTCCTTCGTGACGAATGCCGAAGTAGCGGAGGTCGCCGCGTGCCTCGGCCTCCCGCATCGCGTCGGCGAATCCGAGGTTGCTGTGCCCGACCATGCCGAACACGGAGTCGACTCCCCATGCCGTCATCGTCTCGACGAGGACGTCGGAGACGGTGCGCTCGCGCGGCTCCTCCTCGGGCAGTTCGACATAGATGCCGTCATCGCGAATGTCGGTCTGGAAGCACGGCAGCGAATCGGAGAAACCGCCGGGCGGCTGACCGGTGAGCGGCGAGTAGTCGTAACCATGCCACGGGCACCGCAACCACGACTCTCCGTCTTTGCCCGGCTCGATGGTGCCTTCACCGAGGGGGCCGCCCTGATGTGGGCACTTGTTGTCGAGCGCACCGTATTCGCCGCCGCAGTTCGACACCGCGAGGCTGCGTTTGCCGACGGTGACCGTCGTGACCCTCCCCTCGGGCAGCTCGTCAGCGTCCAGAACCTTGTGCCAGTTGCCCATTGGAGACTTCCTCTTCCTCGGTACCCCGTCGGTGATCGGGTCTCTCGAACATAGTCACGCGCTCGGCCTCCGCCGCGACGCACCCACGACCCGAAGTCGCTACCGTCGGTTGTCCGGGCGCAAGACGCCACAAGGCATCGAAAGGATCCTCATGAGCGACCTCGTCGTGTTCACGTACAAGGGTGAGATCGGAGCTTCAGCGGCGCTCGCCCACGTGGTGACCCAGAAGCAGGAGAACATCCAGAAGCCATTGTTGGCGATCGAGGACGCCGCGGTCGCCGTCAAGACCCCGAAACACAAGGTCAAGATCAATCAGACGATGGAGAACGCCGTGAAAGGCTCGCGCACCGCGGGGGCGGGTCTGTGGGGCCTCCTCATCGGCCTGTTGTTCGGTGGCCCACTGCTCGTGGCTGCGGTGGCGATGGGCATCTCCTCGCTGCTCGGTCGCAAGATCGATCTCGGCATCGACAACGACTTCATCGACTCGGTGAGCAACGGGCTGGAGCCGGGCGACTCGGCGCTGTTCCTCCTGGTCAACGGCGCCACCGCCGACCAGGTTGCCGAGGCACTCGGTGACCATCAGGGCACCCTGTACCACACGACGTTGTCCGACGAGGCCGCTGCATCGCTGGCGGAAGCGTCGACCAACGAAGAGCTGGCCGGCGCAATCGAGTCCGAGAACGCCGACGACTGAGTGCTCTCGGGCCTGTCAGCTTGCGGTGTTGCGAACCGGCAGTCGGCCGACGTCGTCTGACTCCGAAGCGTTGTTCCGCGGCCGGCGAACCGCCCAGATGAGCGCACCGACACCGATGAACACCTGCGCACCGATGAGCGACCAGAAGACCGCCTCGAATGCGGTCGACTCGCGCAGCGGCCACAGCACCGCGTAGGTCCCGGCCGCCGTCACGGGCAGCAGGGCGAGTCCGAGCAGCGACGGAAGGTGACAACGACCGGCGAGCTCGTCGATGACGGTGTCGGAACCGGCGGGACTCGCGGTCCGGCGAAGCAGCGAGCGCAGCACCAAAGCCAGCGCCAGCAACTTGATCGGAGCCCACGGCACCGCCGGGACGACGAGCGTCGCGGTCAACCAGACCACCGCGAGCGCAGCCGCCACCCGACCGCTCTTGGAGAGTCTCCAGCCGACGCGAGGCCAGAACCGATCGGCCACGACGTGAGCGACCAGCAGCGCCAGGCCGGTCCATGCCGCGTACACACCGAACGACGAGGGGTCGAGGACGTCGGCCGACCCGCCGCCGTCGGCGGCGATCTCTTCGGCCGTCTCACGGTCGGGCACCGCACTCGCCAGCGCCCACAATCCCCAACCGATCCCGGTGACGGCCGCTCCGGCGGCGAGGCGCAACGAACGACGTTCGAGCGCCCAGCGCCTGATGGCGTACACGAACCCCACGAACGCGAGTAGCCCGTGCCAGCCGACGAACATCAGATACAGCAAGGGGAGCGGACCGTCCTCGTAGATCACCGGCGTGATGATTCCCTCGACGACGAGCGCGAACACGGCGCCACCGAGTACCGCACGCCGAGGCCCTGAGCCGGGAGACGCCGCGAGGGCAGCCATTGCGACGATCACGGCGACGCCGTAGAAGCTCGCAAGCACGCCGAGTTGCTCGACGTCGATCCCACCCCAGTACCAGTAGACGCGTTCCGATGCGACGACCGCGGCGAGCGCGACGGCAACGGTCCAGACAAGGGTGCGAATCGATCCGGTGATGCGTGTCATAGACACGAGCCTGACGATGTGCCGATCACGTGACATCGGGAACTGGATCGGTCGAGCCACGACCGGCTCGATCGTCCGAACGAGGCGCAGATCGATCGTTCGGTCGATGCGATGGGACGAGTCGACTCTCTAGCATCGGCTCGTGCACGTCGTCAGGCCACTCGGGTTCGCTGCGCTGGCGCTGCTCGTGGCCGTGGCCGACATCCCCGAGGGTGTCGAGCCCTGGCAGCCCTGGGCATTCATGGTGGGTGTGATTGCCGCCGTGGCAGTGGCCACGCGGTCGGTGACGCGCCCTGGCGGCACGGCGGCGACCCTGGCAGTGCTGATCGCACTCGGCCTGGGCGCCGAAGCCGTCGAGGAACCGGGCCAGGTGCCGTTCGGGGTGTTTCTCGTGATCGCCTTCCTGATGGCCGACGTCGCGTTTCACGCCACGCTTCGTGAGTCGTTGGTCATCGCGGCGCTCGGTATCGGCGGCGTCACCGCTGCGGAGGGGCTCGCCAACGATCGTGGCCCTGCCGACATCGCCTTCGTCGCGATGCTCTGGTCGTCGGCGGCAGCGTTGGCGCTCGCCGTGCGGTGGCGACGCCAGGTGACCGACGCACGCGACGAGCGGATCCGCATGCTCGAGCGACAACGCATCGCTCGCGACCTGCACGACACCGTCGCCCACCACGTGTCGGCGATCGCCCTCACCGCCGAAGGCGCCCGCGGTCTGCTCGACACCGATGCGGCGATGGTCGATCGCTCGCTCGGATCGATTCACACCACCGCGACCGCTGCACTCGACGACATGCGCCAGATGGTGTCCGTGCTGCGCGATGACGAGGTGAGCTCACCGCCACTGCGACTCAGCGACCTTCCGTCGTCGATCGCAACGGGCGACACCGTCGACCTCGTGTGGGATGTTCCCCACGACCTCCGCGACCCGTCGCCCACGGTCGTCGCCGCGACACACCGGATCATCCAGGAATCGTTGACGAATACACGACGACACGCCCACGGGGCGACCACCGCGTCGGTGTTGATCACGATCGACGGCGACGAACTGGTCGTGTGCATCGTGGACGACGGTCGGAGCTCGTCCGCGATCGCCACGTCGGGCCGACGGACCGGCTTCGGGATCGTCGGCATGCGAGAACGGTGCGCTGCTCTCGGTGGATCGCTGCTGGCCGGCCCGAGCGGCGGCGGCTGGCGAGTCGAGGCCCGGCTTCCGCTCGGAAGGTCCCGATGATCCGAGTCCTCGTCGCAGACGACCAGGAGATGGTCCGCACCGGGATCGAGATGATCCTGCGCGCAGCCGATGACATCGAGGTGGTCGCATCGGTCCCCGACGGTCGCTCGGCGCTCTCGGCGGCTCGGGAACTGCGCCCGACGGTCTGCCTCCTCGACGTGAGAATGCCGCATCTCGACGGCATCCAGGTCTGCAAGATGCTGATGGACGATCCTGCGTCACGGACCGAGGTGGTGATCGTCACGACGTTCGACGATGACGAGATCGTCGACGGCGCACTCTCCGCAGGCGCCGCCGGGTTCCTCCTCAAGACCGCCAGCGCCGCGTTGGTCCTCGAAGCGGTCCGAGCCGCAGCGACCGGCGACCAGTTGGTGGCTCCCGAAGTCACCGGGCGACTCCTCCGCCGGCTCGGCGATGATTCGACGAAGGGTTCCTCGAGCGTCGAGGAACCGATCGATCGTCTCAGCCCCCGCGAGGAGGAGGTGGTCGCGCTGGTGGCCGCCGGTCTGACGAACGCCGAGATCGGCGAGCGCCTCCACCTCTCGCTGGCAACGGTGAAGACTCACGTGAACTCGGTCCTCACCAAACTCGGTGCCCGCAACCGGGTCGAAGTCGCAGCCTTCGCGTTCCGGAGCGGTCGGGCGACCTGACCGCGGCGCGAATCGAGCCCGAGGCCGCCGGCTAGTCCGACGCCGACGCCGCGATCGAAACGGTCGCCGTCGTGCCCGGTCGTATCGGCGTCGTTCGTCCGGCAACGACCACGTCGACGGCGCGGTCGTTCTGCGCGTCGGCGGTGATCGACACCGCTCCGTGCTCTGCGCGGACCCGGAGGTTCTGGCCACGCCAGTGCACCGGGTACTCGCGCATGGTCCACGCAGCGGGAAGCGACGGCGACACCGTGAGCGCCTCGCCGTCGAAGCCCAGCCCGCCGATGCCGTGCACCGCGAGCTGGATCGTGCCACCGCACGCGGCGGTGTGGATGCCACCGATGAACGTGCCCCCGACCACGGCATGGTTGGTGTTCAACAGGTCGACGAGTGCTGTCGCACGGAAGTGTTCGAGCGCGGCCTCGGATCGGCCGAGGCGAGCCGCGGCCATGCCGTACGCCGCATGACTCAGCGACGAGTTGTGCGTGCAACGCGGCTCGTAGTAGTCGTAGTTCGCAGCGACCTCGACATCAGAGAACTCGCCGGCGTGGAGCCAGGTGAGCATCGCGACGTCAGCCTGCTTCGACACCTGCGTCCGCACAGCGATTCCGTTCGGCCACCCCCAGTACTCCGCCGGGTCGAGGAGCCGCTCGCGGAGGTCGGCGGGCGTGATGTCCTCCAGCTCGAAGAAACCGCGGAACTGCTCAATGAGCTGCGTCTCGTCGTCGGGGCCGGGCAGCACCAGATGGTCACGAACGTGCACCCAGCGTTC
>JBGCFW010000284.1:0-25366 GCA_045107155.1 Ilumatobacter sp.
TCACGTCCGATCGACTCGTGCTGAAGCTCACCGACTGCAAGCCGGTGATCGGCTGGTTCGACGACAGCTTCGATGCCGACATCGTCTACCTGACGCGGCACCCGATCCCGCAGTCACTCTCGTGCATCCGGAACAACTGGACGCTCACCGTCGATGCGCATCTCTCCGACCCGACCTTCGTCGATGCGAACCTCGATGACGCTGGACTCGCGGCGGCCCATGACACGATGCGCTCGGGCACGCCGCTGCTGCAGTTCTGCCTGAACTGGGCGCTCGAGAACATCGCGCCGCTCCGCCTGCTGCCCGAACGGCCGGACTGGGTGCACGTGCGCTACGAGCAGACCGTCACCGACCCACAGGCGGTCTTCGAGACGCTCGCTGAGCGGCTGCGGCTCGTCGACGTCGACCGGATGAACGAGGTGCTGGCGCGTCCGTCGCAATCGTCTCGGCGATCCACCGAGTCGACCCGCCAGGAGATCGCCGCCGGTCGAGGCGGGGCCGTCGTGGAGGGCTGGCGGCGCGAGGTCGACGAGTCAGATGTCCGGGAGTGTGAGCGTCTGATGGACGTGCTGGGCGTCGACCTGGGGCTGATCGGGTGAACTGCGCGTGCGTCCGTCCAGGTTTCTTCTAGACTCCGTCCCGTCGCGTCGCGTTCACAAGAACGCAACGTCGGCGAGCGGTCACGGTGAGAGGATAGGGCATATGAAGTTCAGAATTGCCATGGCGGGCGCGCTGGTGGTCACTGGAGTCGTCGGGGCCTCGCTTCCCGCGCACGGCCAGGTGTCGCCCACCGACGGCGCTCCCAATCTGGTGGTCACGTCGAACCAGAACGTGCCGACGAAGGGCGGGTACGTCGTCAACCTCGACGGTGACAAGGTCTACGTCAACTCCGTGTGCAAAGCACAGTTGGTGGCCGCAGGAATCGCACCTGACGTGCACCCGTGGAGCGCGCTGAAGCCGCTGCCGACGGTGGCGAAGAGCAATGCCCCGAGCTGCGACGACCTGGAGGCGAGCTTCGCCGACGCCCCCGACCCCGGCGATGGTGGTGGAGACCCGGATCCCGGCGATGGCGGTGGAGACCCGGATCCCGGCGATGGCGGTGGCAACGAGATGTCGCCCGTCAGGCTGTTCCAGACCGCAGGAACCACCTCGCCCACCAAGGGCGGCTTCGTGATCGTGAACGACGCCACGTGGACCCGCGTCTCGCCGAGCTGCAAGGCCGATCTGATCGCGGAAGGCATCGAGATCGTGTCGGCGACCTGGAGTCAGGTGTCGGCGTACCCCAAGGAGAGCCTGCCGTGTGACCTTGTCCTCGCGATGCTGACGGCTCCCGGCCACGGGGACGACGGTGAGTGGGTGACGATGGGCGACGAGTCCGCCACGTACCCCGACGATCAAGTGCCCGAGAAGTACTTCCTCTTCGACCCCGACTGGAACCCGGACCCCACCTGGGAAGAGACTCGGATCGGCTGGCTCGTCGAGTGCGAATCGGTCAAGTTCGATCAGATCGACCCGATCGTGGTCCCGGGGCCCGACATGCAGTCACACCACATGCACGAGTTCTTCGGCAACGGCAACGTCACGTCGGAATCCACAACGCAGACCTTTGCGGACACGCCGCTCGACGACATCGAGTGCACCGACGTGAACGACAAGTCGGCGTACTGGTCGCCGGCGGTCTACCAGGATGGTCAGCGAGCCACCGCCAACAACTTCAAGGCGTACTACAAGTCGACCACGCCCGACGCCGTGCCGATGCCGTTCGGGCTGCGCATGATCGCCGGTGACGTCAACGCCACCGGCGACCAGGGCGAACTGGTCGGCTGGTTCGAAGTGCAGCGCACGAGCGATCTCACGCCCCGCGAGGACCTCACCAACACGCTCGGCGAGACCCAGATGATCAGCCGACCGAACGATGAGAACAACATCGTGCTGCGCATGAACTTCCCGAACTGCTGGGATGGTGTCCACCTCGACAGCCCCGACCACCAGAGCCACATGGCGTACTTCGACGAAGTCTCGAAGACCTGTCCGGCGACACACCCGGTCAAGATTCCGCAGCTCACCACCTTCACGCAGTACGACGTGGACGGCGGCCAGGGCTTCCGCCTCTCATCGGGTGCGTGGTACACGTACCACCAGGACTTCTGGAACGCCTGGAGCCCGGCACAGATGAGCGACCTCAACGATGCCTGCATCGTCGATCAGCTCAACTGCCGGGTCCGTTCGTCTCCCGCGCTCAACACGCTGGGTCAGTACCCCGAGTTCATCCCGAGCTGACGGAGATCAGTTCGCTCAAGGGTTCTCTCTGACCTGGCCACCGAGGGTGCTCGTCGGCACGGCTTCGGTCAGAAGCTCTCAAATCATCTCAAGCGGCGCGTTCACGCGGTCGAAGGCATCGGTACCCCGATGACGACGACTGAGAGGAACACGCAGAATGAAGTTGACGATGGCGATGACTTTGGCGGTGACCGGCGTTGCTGGCGTCGCCGTACCAGCCGCGGCACAGGGAAGTGACGCAGCCCCGGTCTCGTTGGCGGTGACGCCGAACCAGACCGCGGTGACGAAGGGCGGCTATGTCATCGACGTTGAGGGCTCCAAGACCTTCGTGACCGCTGCATGCAAGGCGACGCTCGTCGATGCCGGTGTCGTTGCGACGGTGCGTCCGTGGAGCGAACTCGCCGCTGTGCCGACGTTGCCGCGTGCACAGCGCTCCGACTGCGACACCATGGTGGGTTGGTTCGACGACCTGGCCACAGAGGCAGATGACGAGCTTCCCGCGACGCCGGCGACCGGAGGCGGCGGCTCTGACGAACCCGACGGTTCGTTCCATGCGCTGTGGTACCGGACGGCGGGCACGACCGACCCGACAAAGGGCGGATTCATCGTGACCCACGGGCAGTTCCGCACTCGGGTGACGCCCGAATGCAAAGCCGAGCTGCTCGACGCCGGGATGTTGGCCGTGGATTCCACGTGGTCGAATGTCCGTCAGCTCGAAGAGAAAGCAAACAGCTGCGACGACCTGATGGAGATCTTGACAAACGGCGGCGACCACGGGACCCCCGGCGGACACGACGAGCACAGTGACCCGACCGGCGACGCACCCGCCGTCGGCGGCGCCGGAGACGCCGGGCACAGCGGTCACGTGTCCGTGCCTGGTGCATGGGTGAAGGCGAGCGACGAGCAGGCCGTCTACGCCGACCGTCAAGTGCCCGAGACGTACCACCTCTTCGATCCCGCAGACCATCCGCATCGCACGTGGGGGACGTCTCGCATCGGCTTCCTCGTGCAGTGTGAGTCGGTGGGCTTCCAGCAGGTCGACCCGATCGTGTCGCCCGGTCAGCCGTCGCATCACGAGCACGAGTTCTTCGGCAACCCGAACATCACGTCGACATCGACGACGCAGTCCCTCGCCGACACGCCGATGCGCGACATCGAGTGCTCGGACGTGAACGACAAGTCGGCCTACTGGTCGCCGGCGGTGTACCAGGACGGCAAGCGAGCTGCGGCGACGGACTTCAAGGCGTATTACAAGTCGACCACGGCGAACACGGTGCCGATGCCGTTCGGACTGCGCATGATCGCCGGCGACGCGAGTGCTGACGGTGACCAAGGCGGCAAGGTCGGTTGGTTCGAGGTGCAGCGCACGAACGACCTCACCCCGGTGAGCCAGCTCACGAAGACTCGCGGTGCCACCGAGATGATCACCCGGCCCAACGACGACACGAACATCGTCCTGCGCATGAACTTCCCGAACTGCTGGGATGGTGTCCACCTCGACAGTCCTGACCATCAGAGTCATGTGGCGTACTTCAACGAGCGGACGAAGGCCTGCCCGAGCACTCATCCGGTGAAGATCCCGCAGCTGGTCACGTTCGCCCGCTACGACGTCGATGGCGGTGACGGCTTCGAGCTGGCCTCGGGTCCGTGGCACACGTACCACCAGGACTTCTGGAACGCGTGGAGCCCGGCCCAGATGGAGGCGCTCAACGAGGAGTGCATCATCGAGCAGATGAACTGTCGGGTCCGGCGTTCGCCGGCGCTCATGCGTCTCGGTCAGTTCGAGCAGGTCATCCCGGGCTGAAGGGTCAGCCGGGGTCGGTCCAGGCCGACAGGTCGCGGTCGAGCAGCGTGGCGAGGTCGGCGATCTCGTCGCGGTAGATGTCGGTGAGCAGTGCTCGATCGGTCGGCGTGAACGTCGGCCGATCGAGCTGTGTGCTGAGCACGCGGTCCCACAGGGGACGAACCCGTTCGAGGACCGATCGGCTCACGTACGGACGGAGCCGTCCGCGGGCCTTGAGCACGGCGGCGACGACCGGATTCCTGGGCACGCCCGAGGCATTGATGGCGGACTCCTCGGTGACGGTGACGGTCGGGTCGACGCCGACGTGCTCGAAGATCGCCGCCATCGTGGCAGCGAAGTCGGTGCGTAGGTCCTCGAACAACACGACGTGGATCTGCTCGGCCGGAAAGTGGTCGAAGTAGCGGCGGAGCTGCTGGGCGTACATACCGGTGTCGATGTAGTGACCGGCACGGTGGTCCTCACCGGATTGGCGTTCGGCCTGTTCGGCGAGCGCCGCTTCGAGGGTCTCGCACGGCTCGTTGCCGTCGCGTCGATGCAGCAGGAAGTCCGACCATGCGCGCTCGATCGGGTTTCGCAGCACTGCGACGATCCGGGCATCGGGGACCACCGATGCGAGATGCCCTGCAACGTACGGGTTGCGCAGGTACTCGGGGGAGATGTCGCCGGGGAGTTGGTCGGGTCGACAGGGCGCGTACAGCGACTCGTACTCGGCGCGGTCGGCCACCGATCGGCTTCGCAGCACCGGCGAGGCGTCCGGGTTCTCGTCGATCGCGAAGAACATCGGTTCCTTCTCGAGTGGGAGGAACACTTCGGGATGCTGACGCATCGTCCGGTAGAGGGTCGTCGTGCCGGACCGGTAGGCGCCGATGACGTAGAACGTCGGATTCATGTCTGCCACGAGTCGGTCACCGTAGTCCGGCCACGCGGCTGACCCGCTCTGCGACATCGCTGGTGCCCGCCCTGATCCGCTCGACCTGGTCGTCGTCGAGGCGTTGCGACCAGGTCGAGAGTGCCTCGGAACTGTCGCGTCGAACGTCGATCGCGGTCTTTCCGTCGCCCTTCGGGCCGGTGGTCAACTCTTCGAGCACGGCGGCCTGGTTGGCTCCGAATCGGAGTCCGAGTTGTTCGAACAGCTGAGGGATCTCGGTCGAGGGATCGGCCGCGAGGTCCTCGTAGCGCACGATGAGCCAGTCAGGGTGTTCGGCGCCGAACGAGGCAACAGCGTCATAGATCGCGTTCCATTCGACGATGCCCTGCTCGACGAGATCCTCTGGTCGTGCTTCGATGGCGGCGCGGTGGCCTGCGAGCAGGTCGTTCATCAGTTGCGGCTGGTCGATCCAGTGCGAGAAGTCAAACGTCCAGTTGCGTGCGACGAGGCTGCCGACGAACGACACGGCATCACGCACGAGGATCACGGGAACGAAGCCGAGCCGTTCGACCAGGTACGGCGTCGAGAAGACGGCGATCGGGTCCTTCATCAGCGGGCGGGCACTGCGTCGTCGAGCCTTGGCGGCATCCACGTGGAGACGCGCCAGACGCCGCAGTCGTCGCTGGTCGACGCCGATGTCGCGCAAGGATGCCACCAACGGAGGGCGGAGCTCGACCACGCGATCGAGCTGTTCGGTCCAACCATCGCCCGGACGTGAGTACCAGAACTGGCGCTCGGGCCGCGTGGGTGTCCAGCGGGTGTGGGCGACGATGTTGTACGGCTCCTGGACGTAGTGGAGCTCGTCGGCGGCGGCGAGCAGCCGACCGAGCCACGTGCTCCCGGAACGATGGGCACCCGTGACGAGGAGTCCCGAACGGGACTCGTCGAGGCGGAGTGGCGGAGTGGTCATCGTTCGTTCCCTTCCGACGTGATGCGCAGCGAGGTCCACGGGCCGCCCCAGCTGCCGTCGACGCGGCTCCCGACCTGGATTTGATAGGTGGTGCCGGCGGCGAGTCCGCCGAACGAAAGAGCCGGCTCGGTGACCTGGATCGGATCGGGCCAGCTGGTCCCGACCTCTCGAATGCGGACTCGATATCGGGTCGCGTCGTCGACGGCTTCCCAGCTGATGTCGACCCGATCGCCGACAGCGGTGGCGCTGACGGCTGGCGCGGTGCCGAGTCCGGTCGCCGTCACCGTGGGAGCGCCGGCCGGGGGCGCCTCGTCAGGAGCTTCGGGCGGGAGCGGCTGGGGCGCGCCGCTCGATTCCGCCGCCTCGTCGGCGTCGTCGCTGACCGGATCCGCCTCGAGACGGATCAGCTCGATGAGCTCGTCATCGTCGACGTCGCGGTCGCACGAATCGCCCGAGCACGACTCGAAGGCGTCGAGTTCGGCGGCGAGGAAGCCGCGGACCTCCGTGTACTGCGCCGAGCGGCCGAGGTCCTCGAGCTGGAAACGATCGTTGAGGAGATCGAACAGCTGCTCGCGTCCGTCCGCATGGCGGATGTAGCTGAAGCGTCGGGTGCGGACCCCGGTCCACCAGTCGGTGTCGTCGAGGTCGGCTCGGCTGGACATGATGAACAGTGCCCGGTCCTGGCGGTCGTCGTCGAGGAGCTCCATGATCGAGCGCCCGTCGACTTCCACCATCGGCTCTGCTTCTGCCACGTCGGCGATCGTGACGGGATAGTCGATGTTCTGGACGGGGATGTCGGAGATCAGGCCGCTCGGGAATCCCGGGCCTCGAATCAGCAGCGGCACAGCGATCGACTCCTCATAGAACACCACCTTGCCTTGTTGGGCGTGCTCGCCGAGTAGATAACCGTTGTCGGACGAGAACATCACGATGGTGTTGTCGAGAATGCCTTCGCGGTCGAGCGCTTCGATCACGGTCTCAACGAGGTCGTCGACCGCGAAGAGCGACTCGACGCGCGCGCGAAAGAGCCGACGGAGACGTCCGATCTCCTCCAGGTTGAGTGGCGGCCCGGCCTTCGGGATGTTGAACGAGGCCGGCTCGGGGAGCGGATCGTTGAAGGTGCCTTCGTGACGCGGCGCCGGTTGGGGTGGCTGTCCTTGGCCCCGAACGTGGGGTGCCGACGTCGACACCTTCATGAAGAAGGGCCGGTCGGCATTCTCGGCGATCGCCTCATCGGCGAGTCGGGCGTACACGTCGGTCTGGTAGTCGTCGTCGTCGGAGCCGTACGGGATCGACGTGCCGTTGTCGGCCAGTACCCAGTCGAACATGTTGTGGTCGTTGCCTCGCGGTTTCTGCCAATCACTCCAACCGGGTGGGATGGTGTCGCCCGTGCCGTGCATCGTCTTGCCGATGTGGATCGTCTCGTAGCCAGCCTCCGACAGCCACACCGGCAGCGCACGTTCGGCATCGTGGCTCGAGTACCCACCGATCGGGCCGCCGTTTGCCCAGACACCGTTGTTCGTGGCGTGCTGCCCGGTGACGATCGCCACTCGTGCCGGGCAACACAGCGACAGCGAGACGAAGCTGTTGGTGAAGGTGACGCCTTCCTCGCCGATCAGCTCCCGGGTCTTGGGCATGAACGCGATGTCGTCATCGCGCTGATCGTCGGTGTAGATCATCACCACGTTCGGGCGTGCGTCGGCGCTGATCGCGTCGTCGTCGTTGGTCCGGAACGGTGCGCCGCCGTCCTGATCGGTCGAGCATGCAGCTGTGACGAGCAGCGCGCCAGCCAGGAGCCATCGCGATCGTCGTCGAGTCGGCTGTTCGCTCACGTCGGTCCTCCGCCGTTCGGTCGTGCCATCGGACCGCTGTTGCCGACGGCGACCCTTCGCCGAGAGCGTAGAGGCCGATGGGCCAGGACGGGCCGCGACGCCGGCGCGTGCTCGGTCGGGTCAAGAACCGTGAGTGGTCGAGTACTCGGCGTAGCTGCGACCGGCGAGTCCGGTGAGCATGCCGACGCCGAAGACGACGCGATGGAGGCCGCGCATCAGTGCCGCTCGCCCACGTACCACGCCGATCAGGGTCGCGGGGATCCCGAGTCCGATCTCGATCGTCGCATTCGCGATGCGACGTACGACGCGCCACGCACCGGGAGTTCGCCGCCGCATCGACAAGCTCAGCGTCTGGCCGCGCCGGTACTCGCGACGCAGCAACCAGGAGGTGTTGACCTTCGACGCCGGGATCAGCTCGTGGACGATGGCGCGGTCGCACCACACGAGCGCGCATCCTTCGGTGCGCATCTCCGCGAACAAGTGCGTGTCCTCGCCGCCCGTGAGTCCGAAGGCGAGGTCGAACGGAGCGGCGTCGCTCGGTGGCGTGCGGCGGCGCAGCGCATCGGATCGGATCAAGACGCTCGATGTGGTCGCGTATCGGATTCGTTCTTCGTGCTCGTGGCGTCGCCGGTCGAAGAAGCCGCCGTCGAGCACCCAAGCGGGCGGCGTCTCTTCGAACACAGGGAACACCGGCCCCGTCACCACGTCGGCGGAGGTCGACTCGGCGGTCTCGATGAACTGGCGGAGCCAGTCGGCCTCGGGCCACTCGTCGTCGTCGATGAAGCAGATGGCGTCGGCGCCGAGTTCCAAACCGCCGGCGACTGCGGCGTTGCGGGCGGTCGAGATGCCGCGAGCGGGCTCGTGGACGTAGTGGAGACTGAATGCCGATGTGGCGGCGCGTGCTTCGACCGCTGTTCGTGCCGACGCGTCAGCGTCGTTGTCGACGATCACCACATCCAGCCGAAGCCCATCGGGGATCTCGAGTTCGTCGAGGCCGTCGAGCAGACGCTCGAGGCCTCGCGGGCGACGGTACGTCAGCGCGCAGACAGCCGCGTGGCCGAGCGGTTGGGACACGGTCAGCTCGGTGGCGTCAGACGCCGACCTTCACGCTGGCCCACTTCTGCCATTTGCCGTCGATGAACCCGCGCACCTGGAACTGGTACGTGACGCCGGCATCGAGGTTGCCGATGACGGCCGATTGGGCCGCGGTCACGTCGGACCAGACCCGGTTGGTCCGGTCGAGGTAGTTGTAGCGGTACTGGTAGAGCTCGGCGCGAGGATGGAACCACTCGGCGCGAAGGACGCGGTTGGCGCCGGTGGCCGACACCGCAGGTCGGGTGGATGTGGCGTCGACCGAATCGCTTCCGGGGCCCGGAGGCGGCGCAGTGGTGGGCGCAGCAGTGGTGGGCGGTGCCGTCGTCGCAGCGGTCGTGGCAGGTGCTGTGGTCGCCGGTGCCGTGGTGGCCGGTGCTGTCGTGGTGGTGGAGCCGCCGGTGGTGGTGGCCGAGGTGGTGTTCCACGCCCGCCATTTCTTGTTGATCAGGCCGCGGACCTGGACGACGTAGGTCGTGCCTGGGTCGAGGCCGCTGATGGTCGTCTGAAAGTCATCGGTGGGTGTGTTCCACGAGAGCTTGTTCTTGTCCGCCAAGCGCCAGCGGACCTGGTGCAGGACAGCGTTGTCGAGGCGATGCGCGACCTGCAGGGAGGTCCGTGCGGCGGTGACGTCGATCCCGGTTCCGGGAGGCAGCGTCGGTGCAGGTGTCGCGACGGGCGCTGTGGTGGTCGGCCCGGTGGGGTCGCCGCCGTCGCCGCTGCAAGCGTTCGCCCAGTCGCTCGGGCACTCGTTGCGCCAGTCGGACGGCGGATTCAACGTTTCGCCCTGGGCGACGAAGATGAGTTCCGAGGCGATCCTCACTGGGATGTGATCCTCGAGGTCGTCACCCTTGTAGCAGAAGGAGCCGCACAGCTTTCCGAGCATGAGTTCGGTGGTCTCCGAGTAGGCCTTCTTGAGCATGATCCGCCCGAGGGTCGGCGGCGTCGACCAGTCGAACACGCCGTTCTTCTGCCACCAGCTCTCCGGAGCCTTGAGGTCGAAGTAGTAGGTGCCTTCGTCGGTGAAGATGCGATCGACGCCCTTGCGTGCGCAGGTCTCGTACTTGAACTTCTGCGCGGCGGTGTGCGTCCAGAAGCAGATCAGGGGGATCATCGCGAGATCCGACGGCTTCTCCAGCACGTCGATCTTGATGTAGGCCGTGCCGCTCGCATAGTCCCGGGGGCCCGTGTAGTCGGCGGGCTGGTTGAGCGCGGGCTCCCAGTAGGAGTCGTAGGTCTGCGAGAGGGTGGTGTCCCAGACGCTGATCTGATCGGCGCCGGCGGCCTGGATCGGGCCGGTCGTGGAGACGGCGGGGGCCGCCAGAGCGGCAACGGCGATGCAGGCCGCGACGATCGAACGTTTCAACATGACAGATAGTCCTTCCGCTCCGCGAGCCGGTTCGATGGAGTAGTTCCCATCGTTCTTCGACCGGCTGCGCCCGATGCTTGCGCAACTGTCACGTTACTGTAATGCGACATACGGGGAGTCTCAACTATCTCACGGAGCGTGATGGCTTCCGGTCACGCTCCGTCGGGAGCCACCGTGGTGCCGATTCTGCCGGGGCTGCCTCACTGGCCTCGACGAAGGACGCGCCGCAGATCGGCGACGGCAGGCGGCCGGATCGCCGCCACGACGCCGACGTAGATCATCAACGAGACCGCAGTTCCGGCGACGAGTTCCGCCAGATCGCCGGCATCGGTGCTGTCGATCCATCGTGCCACGAGGTGTCCGGAGACTCCTGCGAGCGCGGCGGCACCACCGACCACGACCAGGCCGCCGGTGACGTCGCGGACACGTGCGCCGATGAGACGGAGCGGAATCGCGAACGCGAGCGGCGTGAGCGCTGCGATACCGATCAGGTAACCCCAGGCCACGCCGACGAGGTCCCACTGGGCGCCGATCGAGTAGCACGCGACCAGGAAGATGCTGCTGGCGATCTGCCATCGGAGCGCGAGGTCGCTTCGTCCGCGGGCGTTGTAGAGGCTGCCGGTCGTCGAGGCAACGGCTTGGAGTCCCGAGGTGATCGCCACGAGCCCGAGGATGTCCTTCGCCGGCAACCAGTTGTCGTTGAGCGCCACGCGCACGAGCGGGTCGGCCACCGCCGCCACGGTCGCGCACAGCGGAAAGATCAACAACGCGATGCCCCCGACGCTTCGCCGATACGCGCGGGTCATCGCTGCGAAGTCGTCCTGGATCTTCGCCAGGTTGGGGAACACGACGTCTCGGTAGGTCTGGGCGGTGGTCTGGATCGGATACCTCATCAGTCGGTTCGCCAGGCCGTAGTAGCCAAGTGCCTCGGTTCCGAGGAAGCGTCCGACGATGAAGCGATCGCCGGCGAACGACACATAGCCGAACACGTTCTGCAGCGTCAGATGCGTGCTGAATCCGGAAATCTCCCGGAGCCTCGCTCTCGAGTAATGAGCGGAGGGCCTCCATGGCGTGAGCGCCCACGAGACGATCGTCCCCACGGCGCTGCCTGCGACGTTGCCGATCACGATCGACCACTCGTCGAAGCCGGCGAGGGCGAACGCGATCGTCCCGCCGCCCGTGACCAACGCGTTGGACAGGTTGGCGGCTGCGAGCTGCTTGAACTGGAGATGTCGGCGGAACAACGCCTTGGGCACGTACGACATCCCGTTGATCACGGCCAACAGCGACATCGCTCGCACGATGTCGGTCGCGTCCGAGTTGCCGAGGAAGGCAGCGATCGGTGCGGCGAAAATCGCAAGTACCGCAGTGATCGCAGCGCCGATCGACATGTTCCAGAACAGCACGCTGCTCGCCAGGCCTTGCGTGAGGCCCTTGTGTCGGACCAGCGCGGTCGTGGTGCCGGTGTCGCCCAGGACCCGTTCGAAGAGACCGGTGATCACGGTGACCAGGCCGACGAGGCCGATCTGCTCGGGCAGCAGCAGATACGTGAGGGCGAACACCGATCCGACGCGCACGACCTGGATCAGCACCTGGGTGGGGGCCATCCATCGGACGCCTGAGCCCATGGCCCGACCGAGGGAGTGGCCCGTGCGTTCGAGGCGGTCGTCGAGGAGTTCTTCGAGCGGATCGTTGGTGGCCATCTGCTCGTCTCCGTACGCGCGTTGCGGTTCGGCAACTCCCGACCCGCCCTGCAGACCCGATGTTATCCTGCCCCGCGTGTCCGACTCGTCCGGGAAGACCAACGTCGTCGTGCACGACTTCTCAGGTCACCCCTTCCAGGTCCAGCTGGCCCGTCATCTCGCCGATGCCGGCTACGACTGCACGCACGTCTTCTGCGATTCGTTCCAGACGCCGAAAGGCGAGGTGGGCGGTGCCGACGAGGAGAGCGGGTTCCGAAGCATCGCGCTGACGACCCGCAAGCCGTTCGCGAAGTATTCCACCCGGCGTCGCTTCGTCCACGAACTCGAGTACGGGTGGAAGGCGGCGCGGACGATCCGCGCTGCCAAACCCGACGTGGTGATCTCGGCGAACGTACCGCTCGTCGCCGCCGCGGTGTTCCAGCTTGCGATGCTGCTCAGCCGAGTCCCGATCATCTTCTGGCAGCAGGACGTCTACAGCGTCGCGATGGAGAGCTACCTGCAACGCAGCGCCGGTCGTTTCGGCGCTCTCGCCGGCAAGACGCTGGTTCAACTGGAGCGGTGGTTGTTGCGGACCAGCAAGCACGTCGTCGTCATCAGTGCCGACTTCATCGCAACCATGCACGAGTGGAAGATCGGCCTCGAGAAGGTCACGGTGATCGAGAACTGGGCGCCGCTCGAGGAGCTCCAGGCAGGATCGCGTCCGAACCCGTGGGCCGAGCGCCACGGGATCGACGACGACGACGTCGTGTTCCTCTACGCAGGCACTTTGGGACTCAAGCATCAGCCATCGGCGCTGTTCGCGGTGGCGAAGGAGTTCGCCGACCGTGACGACGTCAAGGTGATCGTCGCGTCCGAGGGTCTCGGAGCCGAGTGGCTCGGTGACGCCGCAGCCGCCGAGGAGCACGGGGACGGTTTGATCACCCTCCTGCCGTTCCAGCCCTACGAGGAGCTCCCCGACATGTTGGCCTCGGCCGACGTCTTGATGGTGCTGCTCGAGTCCGATGCCGGCACCTTCTCGGTGCCGTCGAAGGTGCTCACCTACTTCTGTGCGGGCCGGGCGATCCTCGGCGCGATGCCCGAGGTCAACCTCGCGAGTCGCACGATCACGACCAACGGGGTCGGTGTCGTCGTGCCGAACGACGACGACGCGAGCTTCGTGCAGGCCGCCCGCGACCTCGTCGCAGACAAGGCCGGCCGTCAGGAGAAGGGTCGCAACGGTCGGGCCTACGCCGAGCGGACCTTCGACATCGACGTCATCACCCGACGCTTCTCCGATCTGATCGAAGGCGTCATCGGCAGCCGCCGGTCGTCCTGAAGGATTCGTGATGAAGGTCGTCCTCAGTGTCATCACGTATCGTCGCCCGGTCGGGCTCGCTCGACTCCTCGAACGACTTCGCGAGCTCGACGCCGCCGCCGCAGAGATCACCGTCGCGGTGGTCGACAACGACCCCGAACGCACCGCAGCGTCGGTCGTGGAAGCCGCACGAGTCGATCATCCGTTCCAACTGCTGTACGCGAACGAGCCGCAGCGAGGGATCACCTATGCGCGTGATGCGGCCGTCGAGGTCGCCTTCGGAGAACGCAGCGCCGAGGGGGCCGACGGCGAGGTTTGCCTCGACGGGTCGCTCGACTGGCTCGGCTGGATCGATGACGACGAAGCGCCGCGCCCCGACTGGCTGGCTCGTCTGCTCGCGACCCATCGAGACACCGGTGCCGACGTGGTGATGGGTCCGTCCGTCCCGACGTTCGAAGGCACGGCGCCCGCGTGGATCCTGGATGCGTTCGAGTCCCCGCACTTCGTCACAGGGGAGTCGTTTCCCTTCAACTACGCGCGGACGTCGGGAGTGATCATGGCGGCGAAGTGCATGCCCGATGAACGCTTCGACCATCGGCTCGCGCTCACCGGCGGCGAGGACCGCGTGATGTTCACCCGGGTGTACCGAGCCGGCGGGTCGTTTGCATGGGACGACGACGCGATCGTTGACGAATGGATCCCGGCGAGCCGGATGTCGAGCGGCTGGCTGGTTCGGCGTTGGTTCCGAAAGGGTGTGACGCGAAGCCTGGCCATGCTCATCCTCGACGATCCGAGCATCGCTCGGCGAGCGCGTCGAGTGGTCGGCGGGCTCGGGCGGACGGTGCTCGGCGCCGTGCTCACCGTGCTCGCGCTGCGTCGCGGGCGACGAGCTGCCTTCGCCGTGTTGCCTCGCGTCTTCTTCTCCATCGGGGCGTCATACGGCGCGCTCGGATTGAACTATCAGGAATATCGGAGCACCCACGGGTCATGAGCAACCACGACTTCTCGCCCCCGATCTTCATCCTCGGGATGCTGCAACGGACGGGCACCAACCACCTCTGGGACATGATCGGCCTCCACCCCGACACCGAGGAGCTTCGCCCGGTCTTCGAGGACCAGCTGCTGCGATGGTCGGCTCATCTGAACGCCTACGTCGACGACGTGTCGCGGACCTGGTCACCTGAGTGGGAGGTTCCACCCACGGAGGCCCCTGCGCTCATGGCATCGATCGGTGACGGGATCGCACGCTGGGTCGCCTCGCACTCCGACCGTCGCGTCGTGACCAAGATGCCCAGCGTCGAGCAGCTCCAGAACTACACGTCGTTGTTCGGCCACTGTCCGCTCGTCCTGCTCGTGCGCGACGGACGCTCCGTGTGCGAGTCGGGGGTCAAGAGCTTCGACTGGACCTACGAGCGTGCGTTCTCGCGATGGTCGGGCGCAGCCGACGCGGTACTCGACCTGCTCGCTTCGGACGAGCGACCCGAGCGGTTGGTGCTCGTGCGCTACGAGGAACTGGTCGACGAGCCTGCTCGCGTGATGCGCGAGATCTGCGAGGCGACTGGCCTCGACCCCGAGACCTACCCGTACGACGAGATCGAACGGCTCCCGGTCCGAGGTTCGTCGACGCTCAAGTCGGAATCCGGCAGCGACCTGCACTGGACACCGGTCGAGCGCACGGACTCGTTCGATCCGCGTGAACGGTGGCGCAGCTGGGACGATCACACCCATCGTCGCTTCAACGCGGTGGCGGGGGAGCAGCAACGAGCGCTCGGCTACGACGTGGTCGAGGTGTCCGGCTCCGATGGCGTCGGAGACCGCCTCGGGGACCTGCGTGACCAGATGTGGGACGTTCGGCGACGCCAAGTCAGAGTCAAGCTCGGCCGACTCCGCCGAGCTGCGAAGAGGAGTACCTGAGTATGGACGAACAGCACGACGGTCGGCTTCCCGACTGGATCATCATTGGTGCGATGAAGTGCGCGACGAGCAGTCTGCACACCTACTTGTCGAAGCACCCGAGCATCGCGACCTCCACGCCGAAAGAGCTCGACTTCTTCCTGCCCGAGCGCTACGCCGAGCTCGGGATCGACTGGTATCGCCAACAGTTCCTCGACCCGCCCGGCGCCGCGGTGGCCGGCGAGTCGTCGGTGAACTACACCAAGCGGCACCTGTTCGACGGTGTTCCGCAGCGGATGCACCAGCACCTTCCCGACGTGAAATTGATCTACGTCGTGCGCGATCCGATCAAGCGCATCGAGTCGGAGTGGATCCACTCGGTGGGAGCCGGCAAGTGGCGCGGCGACTTCGCGTCGGCGATCGCCGACCTCGAGACCAGCCCGATGGTGCAGACCAGCCGGTACTGGACCCAGCTGTCGGAGTTCCTTGCCGTGTACCCCGCCGAACAGGTGAAGGTGATGTCGTACGACGACATCTCGAAGACGCCGCGCGAGTCGGTCAACGAGGTGCTCGAGTTCCTCGGCCTCGAACCGGACTTCGACGACCCGATGATCGGCAAGAAGGTCCACCCGAGCAGTCGCAAGATGCGGCCCAACCGCCTCGGACTGTTGTTCTGGGAGGATCAGGTTCGTCGCCGACGCATCCGGAAGTACCTCCGCCGTCTGGTCGCCTCGCCGATCGAGCAGCCGGTGTGGACCGATGCCGATCGGGCGCGGGTCATCGAGTACCTGCAACCAGAGGTCGACGGCATCCGCAACTTCTCCGGCCTCGATTTCGCCGACTGGCCGTTGTGAGCGGCGGAGTCGTCTGATGCCCCGCGTCTCGATCGGTCTTCCCGTCTACAACGGTGAGGAGTACCTGGAACAGTCGATTCAGAGCGTCCTCGCGCAGACCTACGCCGACCTCGAGCTGATCGTCGCCGACAACGCGTCGACCGACAGCACCATCGAGATCGTCGAACGCTTCGCAGCCGACGACGACCGCGTCGTGATCCTTCGCAGCGACGAGAATCACGGTGCTGCGTGGAACTACAACCGCGTGTTCGACGCCGCCACCGGCGAGTTCTTTCGGTGGCACGCCCACGACGACTGGTTCGAGCCGAAGCTGATCGAGCGGTTGGTCGACGAACTCGACCGCGAGCCCGACGCGGTGCTCGCCCACTCGACCACGCAGTTCGTCGACGATGACGGCACGGCTCAGCGGGTGTTTTCCGATGACCTCGGCGCCACCTCGGACGACCCAGCCGAGCGAGTCGGCTCCGTGGTGCGACGACTCACGTACTGCAACGCGGTCTTCGGCCTGATCCGCCGCGAGGAGCTGGCGAACACCGCGCTGATCGCGTCGTTCCCGGGGTCCGATGCGTCCCTGCTGTACGAACTCGCCGCTCGGGGGCGTTTCGCTGTCATCGACGAGCCGTTGTTCGTTCGCCGGCCGGGGAACTCGATCAAGTCCAACCCGACGAACCGCGCGGTCGCCGAATGGTTCGCTCCGTCGGCGAAAGGACGCCGTTTTCCGAGCTTGCACCTCTTCCGGGCGGGGTTGGCCGGCATCTGGCGTGCCGACGAGTCGCTTCCGACGCGGATCCGTACCGCTGCCACGTTCGCCCGAGTCTTTCCTGTCGAACAGGCTCGCCGCATTCGACGCCGGTCCAGGCGGCGATCGTGAGTTGTTCTGACCCGGGCTCCCGCTGGCTCTGGATCACTCCGGAGATCCGTGACGACCAGTCGACCGGCGCACTCGTCTACTCGATGGGGCTGGCGCGTGCTGTGGTGGCGGCCGGCATCGACGTCACGATGGTCGGTGTCGGTGGCGGTGAGGACTGCCCCGAAGGGGTCACCTGCGAACTCATCGCGGGCGACCTGAGGGGCGGCTGGCGCTCGCTCGCCTCGCCACTGCCCAACCTCGCCTATGCCACCCGGCTCGACGCATTCGTCGAACGCGTCGAAGCGCTGTTGCAAGAGCCGTGGGACGTCGTCGTCGTCGACGGCCTCCAGGTCGCGTGGGCCACCGAGATGGCTTCGGCGTCGGCCAAGCGCGCCGTGGTCTTCGTTGCCCACAACCACGAGGCAAGTCTGCGGCAACACGTCGCAGAAGAGGCGCCCTGGCACAACGGCAAGCGGTTCGTCCTCCTGCTCGATGCGTGGAAGGCAGCGCGACTCGAGCGGCGCAGCGCCGAGCTCGCGGATGTTGTCACCTCGATCACCGACGAGGACCGTGAGCGGTTCGCCGAAGGCGCACCGGAGACGGCACATGTGACGCTCACTCCAGGGTGGTCGGCGCAGAGCGACCAGGTCGCACCGCCGCCGCTGTCGACCCGTCCGCGCCGCGTCGGGATCCTCGGGAGTTTGGACTGGCACGTCAAGCAGGATAACCTCCGACGCTTCTTGAATGCCGCCGACGGGATCCTCGCAGCCGGTGGGGTCGAATTGCTCGTGGGTGGCCGGTGCCCCGATGGTTTCCGCGCCGAGATCGAGGCCACGAGCGACGCCACCACGTTCGCCGGATGGATCGACGATCCGTCCGACTTCCTCGGCTCGTGTCGCATGGGCGTCATCGCCGAGCCGCTCGGTGGTGGCTTCAAGCTGAAGTCGCTCGACTACGTGTTCAACGGCGTGCCGCTGGCCTGTCTGCAAGGCAACGCCGCCGGCCTCCCCGTTCGAGACGGCTATTCGATGATCGAGGCTCCCACCCTCGAGGGGCTCGCCCAACGAATCGTCGCCGAGATCGATCAGGTCGACGAGCTGGCCGCGATCGCCGACGCGGCGTCTGACGTCTGCGGCCCCGTGTTTTCCTGGGAGCGACGGGCGCTCGAGTTGCTCGACGTGGTCGACGAGGCCTGCCGCGACGGCGGTCCCGGCTGATCCGAATTCGTGGCGGATTGTCGCGACCTCAAGAAATTGTTGCGATATCGTGACGATCACTTCAGGTCTCGGGAAGATGTGCCGATGGCCTCGCAACAGCTCGGCGCCTTCCGCCATCGCCGACCTGGCCCTGGGAGGGTCTCCATGAAGTCGATCACGACCTGGATCTGTCGTGTTGCCTGCGTGTCCGCACTCGTGGTCGGCGGTGTCGCTGTCACCGCGATCGCTCCGCACAGCCAGACCGCCACGGGTGATGGCGGCGGTGTCGACCCGTCGACGGTCGGCATGTTCTCCGGCTTCAACAAGACCGAGCACCGCGCCGAGGTCCAGCAGCAGCTCGGGCGCACCTTCGCCTGGCAGGTCATCATGGCCGACCGAACCAATCCGTCGAAGATGCGCTCGTCGGTCCGCGGCCAGATCATCGGCCCCGGCGACCTCGAGTCCGTGGCGGCACAACAGAGCCTCGTCGTGACCGTTCCGCTGGCCTTCGGAACCGGCTCGGCGAAGAGCGCCGCCGGCCGTCGCGAGATCCGCAACAAGCTCAACGAGACGGCGCGCGGTACCTGGGACGCCGACTTCCGTTACGTCGCCGAGAACCTTGCGTTCAACGGCTACCCGGACGCAGTCATCCGACTCGGTCACGAATTCACCGGCAGCTGGTACCCGTGGTCGGCCCAGGGCAATGCCCAGCAGTACATCAATGCCTGGCGACAGATCCATCGGGTGTTCCGCGAGGTATCGCCCGACTTCCGCTTCGAGTGGAATGCGGCACGGAACACCTTCGGCACCTACGGCCCCGAGGCCTACCCAGGCGACGACTACGTCGATCTCGTCAGCCTCGACGTGTACCACGAGCCGTGGAAGGGCGACCCGCAGCTCACCGACGACACGTGGGAACGTCGCTACCTCCGGCCATTGCGTCTGCACCGCGACTTCGCGATCTCCCGCGGCAAGCCCGTTTCGTACGCCGAGTGGGCCAACGGGAAGATCGACCAGCCGGACTTCATCGAGCGCATGTACGCCTGGTTTGAATCGCTGCCCGACAGCGGTCCCGGCCGGCTCGAGTATCACTCGTACTTCAACCCGCCCAAGGCTGCCTACGAGCTCAGCGGGTTCCCGAAGTCGGAAGCGGCGTACTTCCGACTGTTCGGTGGCGAGGCCAGCTCGCCGCCGCCGACCACTGCTCCGCCGACCACTGCACCGGCGACCACGGCACCCGCAACGACGGCTCCGGCGACCACGGCGCCTGTCACGACCGCTCCTGCGCCCACGGGTGAGCAGATCATGGCGGTCGACCAGACCGTCACGCATGAGGCCGACTCACCAGCCGACCTGACGCTCGACTCGCCCTGGGTCATCGACTCAGCGTTGGTCAACGGACGGGCGCTGTTGCGCCTCGACCTGCTCGACAAGCCCACCGACTTGCCGGTCACGCTCCAGCTCTGCGGATGGTCCGGCGGGTGGACGCACGCCACGTGTGCGTCGCTTGGGACCTACACCGAGGCCGGCCGCTCGTACGTCGAGCTGAAGTCGCCATCGCGGTGGTGGAAGTCGAGCACCTGGAACTGGAATCGCGCGATCGATCGGATGCGCTTGGTCGTGAAGGACGCGGCGAGCGGGAGCCTCCTGTTGTCGAGCTCGTGTGGCAGGTCGTGCTACAGCGGCCCGTCCGCCCCCGAGGCCCACGCGCCGATCACCGCCGATCTCGAGTTGCTGATGGTGCCGCGCGGTGCAACCCCCGACGTGCCTGCATCGTGGTCAGGGTGCCCGGCCTCGTTCGGCCCCGGGTGCGACGACGCCGCGCCGACGACCACTGCACCGGCGACCACGTCCCCGGCCACGACGGCACCGCCGACCACCGCTCCCGCGACCACGGCTCCAGTCACGACATCGTCTGGCGAGCTCGAGATCTCGATGCGTGAAGCAAGTGCCCGGGAGGGCCAGAACCTGGTGTTCAAGGTGGTGCTCAACCGAGCCGCTCCCCGCGACATCGAGGTCCAGGTCCGCACCTTCGACGGCACGGCCGTGGCCGGCGACGACTACCAGGCCATCTCGCGCACGGTGACGATTCGTCGCGGCGAACAACGGGCGTTCATCGGCGTACCGACCAAGCGCGACAATCGAAACGAGGGCACCGAGCAGATGCGGCTGTCGATCGTGTCCGCATCTGGCGTCGACATCGACATCCGGAGCCGTCCCGGCTCGATCCGCGACTGAGCACGGGTATGGTCCGGGCTCGAAAATCCCACCTGACGCAACCAAAGGGCGACAACACATGATCAACGCCGACGGCTCCATCTCTGACGCGACCCTCGAGGTGGCCCTCGCGGCTGTCCGTGGTGCGTCCCGACTCACTGCGGCGGCGCAGGGCCGACTCGTTGCCGGGGAGACCATCACGAAGGGTGATGACAGCCCGGTCACGGTTGCCGACTTCGCCGCCCAAGCGATCGTGTGCTCGACGCTGGTCGATGGTCTGGGCGACGTTGCGATCGTGGGTGAGGAAGACGCCTCAGACCTGCGCGACGGGTCCGACGCGTCGACCACGCTTCTCGCTGGTGTGACCGCGCTGGTGTCGAACGAGCTCGGTCGCGACATCGATGGTGGACAGGTCGCAGACTGGGTCGGAATGGGCTCGAGCGATGCGAGCGAAGACGTGTACTGGACGCTCGACCCGATCGATGGCACCAAGGGCTTCCTCCGTGGCGATCAGTTCGCCATCGCCCTCGGACTGATCGCTGGCGGCGAGGTGGTGCTGGGTGTCCTCGGATGTCCGAACATGTCCAACGCCGACGGTTCCACCGGTGCGGTGTTCGTGGGAGCCAATGGCCGCAGCGAGATGTACCTCGGCGGTGCCGGACGAGCAGTGCCGGTCACGGTCGACGACCCCGCCACGTTGGCGGAGGCGCGCCTGTGCGAGTCGGTCGAGTCCGGGCACTCTGATCACGACCAATCGGTGCAGATCGCGCGTGCGCTCGGCGTCACCACCGACCCGTTCCGCATCGACAGCCAGTGCAAGTACGGCGCCATTGCTCGGGGTGACGCATCGATCTATCTGCGCCTGCCGACGCGCGCCGACTACGTCGAGAAGATCTGGGATCACGCTGCGGGCAAGTTCGTGGTCGAGCAGGCCGGAGGCACCGTCACCGATGTCACCGGCGCACCGCTGGACTTCTCGAAGGGCGCCCGCCTGTCGGCGAACTCCGGGGTGGTCGCGACGAGCGGTCGCTTCCACGACGAAGTCATCACCGCGGTCACCTCCGTCCTCGGCTGACGCTCCGGTTCGCTGCGGAGCCCTGTTCGTCAGCGACCGAGCTCGAGCTGGCTGCGATGCCAGGCGTACGCGGAGTCGATGATCTCGCGGAGTCCGTACTGTGCCTGCCAGCCCAGTGTGTCGAGCGCAAACGACGGGTCGGCGTACGTGATCACCGGGTCACCGGCGCGCCGCTCGGCGATGTCGTGGGGAACGGACTCGCCCGCCGCCTCGGCGGTGGCGTTGAGCACCTCCAGAACCGACGAGCCGATGCCGGTGCCGACGTTCACCGCCTTCGTGGTGCCGCCCTCCCCCAGGTGCTGCAGCGCCTTCACGTGAGCATCGGCAAGGTCGGCAACGTGGATGTAGTCGCGGATGCACGTGCCGTCGGGAGTGTCGTAGTCGTCGCCGAACACTTGAAGCCGGCGATCTTTGAGGAGGACGGCCTTCATCGCGAGCGGGACGAGGTTCTGTGAGTAGGTCCAGTCTTCGCCGATGCGGCCGTCGAAGCTGGCGCCGGCGGCGTTGAAGTACCGGAGCGCGACGGATCGCATGGGTGAGGTCTGGCCGTACCAGTGGAGGATGCGCTCGACCATCGCCTTCGACTCGGCGTAGACCGACTCGGGTGCGATCGCCGCGGTCTCGTCGAGTGGCATCTTCGCGGGGTTGCCGTTCACCGAACACGACGACGAGAACACCACCTCGTTGACGCCCGACGCGAGGCAGGCCTCGTACAGCTCGACGCTGCCGGCGACGTTGTTGCGCCAGTACTTCGCCGGCTCCTGCATCGACTCGCCGACGGCTTTGTAGGCGGCGAAGTGCACGAGCTGGGTGACGCCGTGCTCGTTGCAGGTGGCGGTCACCAGATCGCGGTCGGCGATGTCACCGACGATCAACGGTGCATCGATCACCGCTTCGCGTCGCCCGAGTTCGAGTGAGTCGAGCACCACGACGTCACGACCCGCGTCGCGAAGCGAACGAACGGTGTGGGAGCCGATGTAGCCGGCGCCGCCCGACACGAGGACGGTTCCATCGAGTGATCCGCTCGGTCCCTGCTCCGTCACGGCGCCGACACTAACGAACCCGGATCGGTCGTGGTGGTCGGCAGGCTTGCGTCCACGCGGTGCTGGCTACGATCGGCACTCTCGTGGAGACGTCGACAGCATCAGCCCAGCGTGCTCGCTACGACGTTGTCGTGATCACCGACACGCGGTTCTCGGGTGGTTCGTCGAGTTCGCTCGTCGAAGAGATCACCGCCGCATCACACGGCGGTTTCCGCGTCGGTGTCGTGCACTTGGAGAGCAGCCGTCTCGGACCCAGTGCGATGGTGCACGCCGGGTTGCGTGACGCGATCGAGCGTGGCTTGGCGGACTTTCTGCTCCCCGGTGAGGCCGTGGATGCGTCGCTCGCTGTCGTGAAACACCCGACGGTCTTCGTCGACTGGGCCGGCGGTGCGCTTCCGATCCGTGTCGACCGGGCGATCGTCGCCGTCGGTCAGGTGCCCCACGACGACGCAGGCACCTACTACGACTGCGTCGGCGTCGACGACGCCATCGCGGAAGCGCTCGGCGTCCGACCGAGATGGTGGCCCGTGAGCAACGCGGTGCGCTCGACCCTGTCCGGCGTCGACGTTGCCGATGAAGAGTGGTCGGAGATCATCGACGTCGCCCGATGGCGACCTTCAGCAGGTCCTGCTCTGCGATCGAGCGGATCCGACGGTTCGCGGCGCGTTCCGGTGATCGGTCGCCACAGTCGGCCTGATCGGATGAAGTGGCCGAACGAGGTCGAGCACCTCACCGCGGCGTATCCGACCGACGGCTCGGTCGAGGTCCGCGTGCTCGGGGGAGCAGAGCCCGCTGTCGAACTGTTGGGGGCTGCTCCCGAGTCGTGGACGATCCTTCCGTTCGGTGCCGAGGATCCCAAGACGTTCCTCGCCGACCTCGATGCCTTCGTGTACTTCCACCACCCCGACATGGTCGAGGCCTTCGGGCGGACTGTGCTCGAAGCGCTCGCCGTGGGCATTCCGGCTGTCGTGGCGCCGCACTTCGAGTCGACCTTCGGCGCGGCCTGTCTCTATGCCGAACCCGACGGCGCGATCGACGCGATCCGCTCGTTGTTGGCCGACCCCGCAGCGACTGAACGGCATCGTGCCGCGGCAGACGACGTGCTCGGCGAGCGGTTCAGCCACGAGGCGTTCCGACGCCGGCTCACGGCGCTCGTCGGACGACCGGCGCCGATCGAGATCGGACCGCCCGACCGCGTGTTGCCGGAGTGGGAGTCGATCCCGGCCGGACAGCGGGCCGGTCTGAGCATCGAGCTCGTCGCAGCGCTTGGCGAGACCACCGGTGAGGTCGCTGAGCTGATCGCGCACCTCGACCTGCATCGCCGGAAGCTTCCCGGGTTCGTGCCGATCGTCGTCATGACCTGCTCGAGGCCCCCGGCGCCTTTGTTGTTCGGCATCGAGGCGAGAGTGATCACCAACCGTCGCAATCATGCCGATCCGCTCGTTTCGTGGGAGGACTACGCACTGAAACGTCTCCGCCAGATCGGTGCGAGCTACGACGTCGACGAAATCGTGGTGTCCGATGCCCGGCACCCGGATGCGTGGATCGCGCTCCAACAGCGTCGCCGCCGGCGTTCGAATTCGGCGACGCGCTGACGCGATCGGCCGACGGAGGCCCGATCGGTGTGAGGGGTATGATCGGCGCGCCGTCGAGAGGAGACATGCCGTGCCGGTGAGCGAGACCGTCGTCGTCAATCAACTGAAGGTGTCCCAACTCCAGCCCAGCGACGTCTCCGATCGGGTACGCGAACGGTATGAGGACGAGTTCGGCGAGCCGCCCGAGCAGCCGGGTGGCTGGTACCGGCCGGCCGATTGGAAGCGCACGAGCTACGTCCTCGATCTGCTCCGGCCGGGTGGGCGACTCCTCGACGTGGGCGCTGGCGCCGGCCAGTTCGCCAACATGTTGGCGTCGACGGCCCGGTGGGAATCCGTCACTGCGCTCGACCACACCCGGTTCGGGAAGTACCGGGAGTTCTACGACTCCATCGAGCGGGTGGACGCGAGCATCGTCGAGCTGCCGTTCGACGACGACCACTTCGACGTCGTGACGTGCATGGAAGTGCTCGAGCACGTTCCCGACGAGGTGTTCCTCCCAGGCATCGCCGAGCTCCGCCGCGTGTGTCGCGGACAGCTCGTGATGAGCGTGCCGTTCCAAGAGCAGGAGCCGATCTCCAAGGGTCACGTTCGCCGCTTCGAGCCCGCCGACATCGTGGAGCTCTTCCCCGACGGCCAGCTCACCGTGCTCGACCGCAAGCGTATGCCGTGGATGATCATCGAGGAACGCCTCGACGGATCGAGCGTGCCCGCGCCTTTGCGTGGGTCGCAGGCGACGTACGGCCCAGAGCCCGTCACCGACGATCAACGTCGGATCGCTTTCCTCGAAGCCAAGATCGAACGGCTCGAGTCTCGCAAGTCCATCCGATACGCCGATGCCGTGGGCCGTGTGGTTCGCGCCGGCAAGGCTCGGCTGCGATCTCGATCCGCTGGTCGATGAGCATCTCCGAGCCGATCGCTCGCGCTCCTCGTGCGTGGCACGTCAGCGAACGGCTGGTGCCGGGCGCACCCGACGACCGTGGCGCCGACGGCTCCACCGAAGACTCCGACGAAACCGTCGGCGATGACGCCTCGGTGTCCGATGGGTCCGAGCGGGAACTCGCACCACTCTGGCATCGGATCATCACCGGACAGTCGTTTATCTGGAGGCTCAAGGCCGCGCGGAACCGAGTTCGGTGGAAGCGCCGACACCTGGCTCGGGGCGTGCTGCGTTGGCTCGAACTCCACCCGGAAGTCCGCACTGCTGCGCGCCATGGCCAGGTCACACGGTTTGCTGTGCGAGCGGTCGCGCAACGGCGGCGACCGCCGGCGCCCACGCAGACTCGCGAGTTTCGCCCACCGGTTCGAATCGCCGCCCAGCTCGATCTCGACAGCGACCTGCAGCACCTCAGCAGCGTCGTCGCGCTGACGACGTCAACGGCTCCCGATCTGGAGGTGCGAGCGCACCCCGATGACAGCGGGGTCGTCGTCGTG